>JBEDTP010000030.1:0-72728 GCA_040119075.1 Flavobacterium sp. | reverse complement strand
GAATTACCTCTTTTTGAAAAATACAATATTGAAAGACAAATTAAAACTTCTTTTGGTAAAACTGTTTCAATGAGTAAAGGTGCCTATTTGATTATTGAACACACTGAAGCATTACACGTTGTAGACGTAAACAGTGGGAACAGGTCAAACAAAGCACAATCTCAAGAAGGGACAGCACTTGAAGTAAATTTAATTGCCGCTGCAGAAATTGCTCGTCAATTACGTCTTAGAGATATGGGAGGAATTATTGTTGTCGATTTTATTGACATGCAAAGTTCTGAAAACAGAAAAGAGTTATATGATTTCTTAAGAGACGAAATGAGTGACGATAAGGCCAAGCATAAAATCTTGCCTCCTAGTAAATTTGGATTAATTCAAATTACTAGACAAAGAGTTAGACCAGAAGTAAACATTAAAACTAGAGAAGAAGATCCAAATGAAAATGGAGAAATTGAAGCTCCAATTTTAATTATAGACAAAATTGCGTTTGACCTTGAAAAAATTATTAAAAGTCACAAAAAAGTTGTCTTAAACACACATCCTTTTGTGGCAGCTTACCTTGAAAAAGGTTTTCCATCGATACGTTCAAAATGGTTTTTTGAACATAAAAAATGGGTGAAAATTATACCTCGTGATGCTTACACGTATCTTGAATATCACTTTTTTAATGAAAAAGGTGAACAAATCAAGTAAAAAACAAAACCGCTACTCTTAATTGATTAGCGGTTTTTTTATTTTATAAAATACCTGAAGTCCACTGGACTTCCTCCTCTTAATCTCAAATCTCGTGATGCTTACACGTATCTTGAATATCACTTTTTTAATGAAAAAGGTGAACAAATCAAGTAAAAAACAAAACCGCTACTCTTAATTGATTAGCGGTTTTTTTATTTTAGCTTTTTACAAAATTACTCTAATTCATACTCTAATCTTACTGTAATTCTAGCGGATTTATTTTTACTATAAATATCAAAATTTCCTCCATAACTATCTTCTTCCGTAGAACCTTGTCCTGTAATTTGAAAAACACCCATATTAGCACTTTTTAATTTGCCTAAACTTCCGTTTGCTGATTTTACAATTTTTTCTGCACGTTCTCGAGCATCTTTAGAGCCGCTTTCAATTAAACTATGTTTTAAATCTGGTAATTCAGAATATGTATATTGCACTGGATTTGAAGTAAGTTCAATTCCTGAATTAATTAATTCAGCCGTTTTACTAGAAACTTGTTCAATTTTCTTCATTAACTCTGGATTCTTCTTAGCTTTAAATGTAATTCTTTGAGTCGCTTCATAGCCATCAAATATTGTTTCGTATTGGTTTTGATATGGATTATCTGGATTCTCCTTTCTAATTTCTCTGTATTTTTTATTGAAATTTACAGCACCAAATGCAAATTCAGTTGATTTAAAACCTTTACTTATAAAGAAGTCCGAAACTATTCTTTGGTCAGAAATAATTTTATTATAAGCTTCTTTAATTTCATTACTTTTCGTTGAAAAACTTCCCGTCCACAAAATCTCATCTGAAATAAAATCTTTAGTACCAAGCCCTAATACAGAAATAGAATCTAAATTTTCATTTCTGTTTTTAAATGCACTTGCTAATATATACGAAGTGATAATGATAGCTATTCCAATAATAATAGTAGAAGTTGCTTTTGTGTCAATTTTTTCTAAGAAGCCTTTTAACATAATAAAGAAGATTTAAGATTAATATTTAAATGAATAACTATACACACAAAAATAAGACCAAAAATTTTAGGCTAGTTACTTTCTTTTAGATTGAAAAAAACGCCTTATTAACTCTGCACACTCATCTTCCAAAACTCCATTTACAATATTAGTTTTTGGATGTAATTGTGTCCCCATTTCAACAAAACCTCTACTTTCATCAGTAGCGCCATATACTATCTTAGAAATTTGACTCCAGTACAAAGCTCCAGCACACATTTGGCAAGGTTCTAAGGTTACATATAAAGTGCAGCCTTTTAAATATTTTCCACCTAAGAAATTTGCCGCACTTGTTATTGCTTGCATTTCAGCATGAGCAGTAACGTCATTTAATAATTCGGTTAAATTATGACTACGGGCAATTACTTTATTATCAATAACCACAATTGCACCTACAGGAATTTCTCCATTTTCAAAAGCAGCTTCGGCCTCAACCAATGCTTTTTTCATGAAATATTCGTCTGTAAAAATATTTTCCATAAGTACAAAAATACAACTTCCAATTAGTACTTTTGTTACATGAAAGAAAATTTACTTTCTCAAATAAACAACCCTAATGATTTAAAGAAACTTTCTGAGAATCAATTGCCTCAACTTGCTCAAGAGTTGAGAGAGTTTATTATTGATATTATTTCACAAAAAGAAGGTCATTTAGGCGCTAGCTTAGGAGTTATTGAATTGACAATTGCTTTACATTATGTGTTTAATACTCCTGAAGATCAACTGGTTTGGGATGTTGGCCATCAAGCATACGGCCATAAAATTTTAACCGAAAGAAAAAATATTTTTCATACTAATAGAGAATTAAACGGTATTTCTGGATTTCCAAAACGAAGTGAAAGTATTTATGATACTTTTGGAGTTGGACATTCTTCAACTTCAATTTCTGCTGCTTTAGGAATGGCAATCGCTTCACAATTAAATGGAGAAACTGAAAAACAACATATCGCAGTTATTGGTGATGCTTCTATTGCAAGTGGAATGGCTTTTGAAGGATTAAATCACGCAGGGGTTACCGATGCAAATTTATTAGTAATTTTAAACGACAATGCAATTGGTATAGATCCAAGTGTTGGCGCTTTAAAAGATTATTTAACGGCTGTTAAAGAAGGAAAAAATCCAAGACAAAACAATATTATAAAATCATTGAACTTTGATTATTCAGGTCCAATTGACGGTCATGATTTTAAAGCTCTACTATCGGAATTAATAAGATTAAAATCGGTTAAAGGACCAAAGTTTTTACATGTAATCACTACTAAAGGCAAAGGCCTTCAATTAGCTGAAGAAGATCAGGTGAAATATCATGCTCCGGGTAAATTTGAAGCTAAAACAGGTAAAATTCATCCAAAAAACGAAGAAAATTTACCTCCAAAATTTCAAGATGTATTTGGGCTAACTTTAGTAGAATTAGCAAAAGGAAATGAAAAAATCATTGGAATTACTCCTGCAATGCCAACTGGAAGTTCAATGAAATATATGATGGACGCTTTTCCAAAAAGAGCTTTCGATGTTGGAATTGCTGAACAACATGCCGTTACACTTTCAGCTGGAATGGCAACACAAGGAATGGTTGTTTTTTGCAATATTTATTCTACTTTTTTACAAAGAGCTTATGATCAAATTATTCATGATGTTGCTTTACAGAATCTACCCGTTATTTTTTGTTTAGACAGAGCTGGTTTAGTGGGTGAAGATGGAGCAACACATCATGGTGTTTTTGACATTCCATATTTAAACTGTATTCCAAATATGATAATTTGCGCTCCAAAAGACGAAATAGAATTACGAAATATTATGTATACAGCATCTTTAGGTTTAAAAAACCCTATTGCAATTCGTTATCCTAGAGGTAGAGGTAAAAATTTAAATTGGAATCAATCTTTTCAAAAAATAAGTTTAGAAGAAGTAAAGTGCTTGAACAAAGGAAAAGAAGTAGCCATTTTATCAACAGGAACAATAGTAACAAATATTGAAGAAGCTATTTCAAAATTAGATCCTGACAAAACTGTTTCTCATTATCATTTCCCATTTATAAAACCAATAAACGAAAAGGAGTTACATTCTATTTTTAAATATTACAGTAAAATTATTACTGTAGAAGATGGTTCAATAAAAGGAGGATTTGGAAGTAGTATTAATTCATTTGTTACAAAAAATGAATACAAGAAGAAAATTGTTAATTTAGGAATCCCAGACAATTTTATTGAACATGGAAGCGTTTCTGAATTGCAACAAATATGTAAGTTAGACCCAAATTTTATTCATCAAACAATAATTACCATTTAAAAATCATGAAGAAAATTATTTTATTAACCCTACTTTTCTGTTTAGTAGAAAATAATTATGCACAAATAGTACGAACCAAATTACCAGACACAATAAGTCATTGGAAAAACAAAAACAAAGTTGGTTTAGATATTACACAAATAACATTTCTTAACTGGAATGCTGGAGGGAACACGTCTGTCTCTGGCTTAGCTAAAGGTAACTTCACTAGAAAATACACAAAAGACAATGTGATTTGGAATAACGAATTAGTTGTTCGTTACGGACTTAACAAACAAGAAGGCCTAGGTGCTAGAAAAACCGACGATCAGTTTTTGTTGAATTCTACTTTTGGTTACCGCACTGATACTATTTCAAATTGGTTCCATGTAGCTAAATTTTCTTTCAACACACAGTTTGCTAATGGATACGCCTATCCGAATACAGAATTTGCAATTTCAAAACCTTTTGCACCTGCATATGTTTTTTTAGGAATTGGAGCCAACTACAATAGAGATGATATAAATTTAGATATCTATGCTTCTCCATTGACCCTTAAAACTACCTTAGTACTAGATGAACGATTGGCTAATCAAGGTGCATATGGCGTTGATAAAGCTGAATACGATACTTTTGGTAACTTAATACGAAAAGGTAAAAAAATTAGAACAGAAGTAGGAATGCTGATAAATGGGAAATGGGAAAAGACAATATTTGAAAATATTAATATGGAAAACAGAGTTACCTTCTATTCAGATTACTTAAATAATTTTGGAAATATTGATGTAGACTGGCAATTACTATTAGAAATGACTGTTAACAAATATGTAAAAGCAAATATTAGCACCCATTTAGTTTATGACGATGATATAAAGACTAAAGAAGATGTTGCTGGAGTACAAGTAATAAAAGGACCCAAAGTACAACTTAAACAAATACTAGGTATTGGACTATCTTATACCTTTTAGGTTAATATATAAAAAAAACCATCTGAAATTTCAGATGGTTTTTTAGTTTAAAATATACTTTTGAATTAATTCAAAATAATTTTTTTAGTAAAAGATAAATCTACGCCGTCCATTTTCAATAGATAAATTCCTTTTTGTAACGAATTTAAATCTAATGCTTTCTCTAAATTAAAATCGTTTACATTTTGATTATATACTTTTCTTCCATTTAAATCAAATATTTGAATATTCAATTCTCCTGAGTAATTATTTATAGCAATGTTTAACAATCCATTTGATGGGTTTGGATAAACTTTTATCATTTCTTGATTTTCGAAATAATTAACCGATAAAGTACAATTTGGCCCAGGAGCTGGAGTTGTAAAGTCTTCTATCTGATCCGTCGAACTAGATGCCGATCCAGATGACGCACCAACACCTAATCCTCTTCTAGCGAAGACTTCCCAAATTAAACAAAAATCTTCTCCACCAGTTGTGGCTTGGTCTGCAGCAATTAAAGCATTTCTTCCTGAAACAAAAGTAGGGTTACAACCTTGAAGTTTTAAACCGTCTAAAACCAATTGCATTACTTTGTTATTTCCACCAGTTCCATTAAACTTATCGGCATCAAAACCATATTTACCCACATAAGCCCAAGCTAAGTCCCAAAGCATTGTTGCCCATACTGAACCTACTCCATGTGGAGCAACTTGAGTATTTGAAGAAGCAAAAGTAAAAGGGTTGATTCCCATATCGGTAGAATAAGGATATGCTCTAATTCCAGTACCATTGGTCGGTTCACTAGTTGCAAAAGTGCCGATTCCACGAATATCTTCTGGCTGATCTCCAGATTTCATTTGCATAATTAACCAAAAGAAATCAGACCATCCTTCTCCCATTTGCTCTTGATTATTTAGACAACTAGTTGACGGACCTCCTGTCAACCTTGTAGAAATTCCATGTCCATATTCATGTGCAATAATTCCATTATCAAAATCTCCATCAGAGTTAATAAACGTAACCGGCTCATCTTTTAATGTACCATTAACCGTATTACTTAACATTTCTGATATTAAGGCCTCTCCAAAATTATAACTTACAAAAATTGCAGGTATTGTAATAGTTGCGTCTGCACCTGACATATTTACTAAAGTATTCGGATTAGCAGCGTCATTATTAACAATTATAGCCGCAATTGCTCCTGCTGTTTGCGCGTTTTTTACTTTTTCAACAAAAGGACAATTACCTCTTCTTATAATAGCTATTTTACCATTTAAGGAAGCTCCATTTAATGGAGGTGTTGTTCCACATGCTTCATTTGTTCCTCCAACGGCATCTTGATAAAGAACAAAGTCTTGAGTTAAACCAGGAAGAGGTGGCAATGCAACATGACCTGGATCAAAAACATTATCTGCCGCAGGGTATTCCCCGCTTACACTTGCTGGTGAGTTTATTGTAATATAATTTGGTCTCGGTCCTACATCCCATAAAAACATTTGCATTCTTGGTCTACTACCGTCAACTGGTGTAGAAAAATTTGCATTGTTCGTTCCAGACCCGTCTTGAGAGTCTGCAAAAACATAATCACCAAACAATGAAGTAGCTCCTCCTCTTCCATAATTATTTGCTTGAAAATTACCATTTGGTTCATCAAAACCATATTGATACCAAACATCATGCATCATATTATTCATGTAGAATAAATTAGTAGTAGATGCGTCAAGATAAGTTGAAGCGGCAACATTGGTTCCTCCATATGGATAATCGAAGTTTAATCCAGCCCCTCCATCTGGACTCGCACCTGTTCCATTATTTCCATTCGCGTCTTCTTGAGCATGAACATTATTTCCTCTTGTAATAGTAAAATCAGCTCCGTCAACACCATTAGTATCGTGCCATCCATAAGGAGATGCAAGAGTATTATGAGGGTTTATTACAAGTTGTCTTGCTCCATGATTAGGGCTTTCTATTTCAAAAGGAATAACTCTATATGAACCTGAAAACAACATTGATGGACTAGAATAATTTTCTTTAAAAGCTTTACTTGTAAAATTAAAGTTGTGTTTGTGTTCTTTATGATTTGAATCGCCAAAATTACACGATAAAACTAAGTCATGTTTTTCTAACAATTCACCACTTGATGCATCAATTCTTAAACTCCATAAATGACTATAGTCTTGTGTATAAAAATTAAAGTCCCATGCAAGAGTTAAACTCGAATTATCATTATTAGGTTGGAAAACTAATTCAGCACGAATTGGGTCTTCGCTTAAATTTCCATTTGAAATTGTATATTTATTTTCTGCCAATTCTTCAATTACTGAATATGAGTTTATTGATTCATTTAGAATTAACAAAGCACTTTCTAAGCCCTCAATTACTGACAGATTTGGGGTTCTCGTGTTTGATTTTTGAGCAAGGTTAGAAATAAATGCATTTTGTATATTTATAACTTCTCCTTCTTTATACCAAACATTTGAAACAGAATTAAAAATAGAAATTCCTTGATACTTTTGTTGAATATAATAATTATCAATTTTTGTGGCATTTGAACTTCCTTTGCCAATTATTTTCCACTCAGCAATGTCATAAGTTGACAAGTTATTTAGTTCTTTATTGGCTTCTAGATAATTTTGAATTTTAGAGATTGGTTCTTGTGAAAAACAAATTGTATTTACAAAAACCAACATTAACAGTAAAGTTTTTTTCATAATGGATAAAATTAGTTGGTGTTAGTTAGCAAAAATAGCAAATTAACAATATTTTCAAAATAAACTTAAAAATAATAACATAATAACTAAATTTATTGATTTTAATATAAAAAAAATGCCCAATCTATGATCGGGCATTTTTAATGTAATAATTTAATATTATTCGAAAATAATTTTTCGTGTAAGCTTTAATCCTTCACCTTCTAGGTTTAGTAAGTAAACTCCTGACTGATAATTTTCAACATTAATCGACTTTTCTAATGAAAAATCATTAAACTCATTTGAATAAATTTGTCTACCATTCAAGTCAAATAAATTTACTTTTAATGACCCTGAATAATTGTTTATCGCCATATTAATTACTCCTTTTGAAGGATTTGGATAAATTTTAACGCTATCATTTATAGATACATCATTTGATGATAATAACGGACTTGTAAACACTCCTGAAAATAAACCTCTACCATAGGTAGCAGCAAAAACAGTGTTATCGTTTCTTAAGTCTAAATCTACTACTTTAACATTACTCATTCCATTATATGACTGTTTCCAAATTGGTGATGCAGTAGCAAAAGTATTTGTATACCAAACACCCAACTCTGTACCAATAATTACTTCATTTAAATTTAATGGGTTTTGTAAAATACATTTTACTGGTAAATCAGGTAAATCTCCTTCTTTATTTTGCCATGTTGTCCCTCCATTAGAAGTATACCAAACACTTACAACATTGTAATTATGCATTGTAACAAAAATATGATTTTCTGATTGACCATATTCAACATCAGACATACTACCAACAAAGCCAGGCCCAGTGATATCAGTCCATGCTGGAGTACCAGACAACCCATCTGCATTAGTAACTTTTAATAATTTTCCTAATCTAGTTCCAACTAATAAAGTTGTACTAGCTGTTGTATAAGGTGAAACTGCAAAAGCCGTTGGCGAAGCTGTTAATAATGCATCTGTTAAATTAGCTCTATTAACTATTCCAGATTTTAAATTTCTATATCTTCTAACTTGATAAGTTGTACCGTTTGAGTAATCAGAATACAATACATCTCTATTAGAGTCAAGAACCATAGGAGCGATGAACGCACCGTTGTTTCCATTATTGTCATTATCAATTGTACGAGTTGCTCCAGACGGAATAGGTCTATAAGTTATAGATTCATTATATACATAATTTGAAATATAATATTTGTCTGCTCCTTGGTCAAACATAGTAAATGCACCATCACCTCCTTGAGATTCTACACTTGCATTTATTCCTCCTCCAACACCTCCAAAATATTGAGTTCCGTTATCTTGAGCACCAGCAGCAAAATATTCTCCAGTTAAGTTTCCGCCTGTTGCGCCTGTTGGAGCTGCTCCTACACTATAAAACTGCGTAATATTTAAACCGTTATTTCTTGCCGAAGTTGTAGTTCCAGAGTTGTTTGAATAATAAACTCCCCCATCGTTACCAAAAACCATTCTTGTAGAAGAACCAGGCGCAAAAGCCATTGCGTGTTGATCTGCATGTACATCTTGATATCCAAAACCTCCATACCAGTGAGAAAATTGAGTCCAAGAAGTCCCTCCATTTGTAGATTTAAATAAATCAATTCCACCTGTATAAACAACTTGATCGTTATTAGGATCTACTTCTAACATTAAATCGTAAAAAGCCTGCCCTCTAGTAAAATCTGCTCCTACTCCACCATCTGCATCAGCAGGAAGTGCTAAAGTTGTAGTTGCACCAAAAGCATTAGTTGTTCTATACAGTCCAACAGCAGCTGTAGTTGTTAGCTCTGCTAAAACATATACCTTATCAGCAACAGTTCTAGAAACTGCTATTTGTGTTCTATCTCCATTTGCAACAGTATATCTATCGGTAAAAGTTACACCGTCATTTGAAGAAAAAATCTTACCACCACCATCTCCGTAAACAGTACTGCTAGTTGTTGAAACCCAAATCTTATTATCTGCCGCAATTTCGATATCATTAGGACAATGTTTTTTCCCTCCTGCTGTTAAAGGCATAGATAACTCAGTCCAAGTTGATCCACCATTTGTAGATTTATACAACCCAAAACCAGGTCCTCCTAAATATGTAGCCGAATTAGCTGCACCATAAAAAGAATCTCCAGCGGCAACATAAATTTCAGATGTACCACCGTTATTTCTAACTTTAATAGCGTTAATGTGTTGTTGTCCAGGTACTAAATTCCCTGTAAATGTTCCAGGACCAGAAGTAAGAGAGCCTGAAACAGTTCCTCCTAAAGCAGCAGCTTCAAGAATATCACCATCGGTTTTTGAAATCATAACAGATGGAATAGTAATTGTTCCGTCAGTACCTCCCATTGCAACAGGAGTTCCATCAACATTGTTCATCATTATTACTGCAATTGCACCTGCGTTTTGAGCGTTTTTAACTTTCTCAACAAATGCACAAGTACCTCTTCTAATTAATGCAATTTTACCTGAAACATTGTTTGTGATAGGATTTGCATTACAACCCAAAGGGTTTGTATTACTTACTAACACAATGTCACCTGGAACTGGTGCAGTTATTGGTGTTCCAAAAGCAGTAGTTGGGTAACATGCATAACTTCCAGCAATTCCACCCGGAGCAGAAATTACAACATTTGCTGAAGACTCAAAAGTTGTTGGTCCTGTAATTCCTCCGAAGATATTAGTCCAAGTTATTCCACCATCTGTAGATTTCCAAACTCCATCTCCATTAACATCTCCTCCTACATATGATTCTCCAGTCCCAACATAAAATGTAGTTGAACTATTTGGGTCAACTGTAATTGTTGAAACTGCTAAATTATCTGGAATATTTACTCTTGTCCATACTGTCGCAGCACTTGTAATATCTGTATTTTTCCATAATCCTCCACTTACTCCACCAGCAAAAACAGTTTTAAAAGTTGGGTCATTTGGATCAAACATAACTGCTCTAACACGTCCACCTACATTATTAGGTCCTCTTTCAACCCAATTATTATCACTTGCATCTCCTGGTGTTCTACCAGAAGCTAAATCAGCAGCTCTTTGTTCTGCAATTTCTTTTCTAAGCCTATGTAAGTTTTCAGTAGTTGGTCTACCTGTTTGAGGGTTCATCGAAAGTTCCCATTCTTGTTCATAATATTTGTTTGGCGGTAAACCTGCTGCCTTTCTATCTCCTTTATTTAAAGCCATTGACTTTTTAAAAGGACTGTTATTTAAGAACTCTTCATGTTTCTTTCTTAATAAATCAACTTCGGTTAATTCTTTATTTTTTAAGGCAACATTTTCTTTAGTAACAACTAAAGTTTCTTGTTCATTAGATTCAATAATTTTTCGCTCTGTTGAACTTTCAAATTGAGAATTAGTAGTAGTTACCACTTCATTACTTTCTTTGGTTGTTTTTTCTTGGTTTTTTGTTTTAGTACAAGAATAAAATAAAAGCAACATTAAACCCAATGTTAATAGTAGATTTTTTTTCATAAAATTTTATGGTTTAGGTATTTAGAAGCAAAGTAAAGCTATTTTTTTTTATTTTTTTAAAAAAAATTGTGATATTTTTTCATTAACTTTTGTTGGACTGAATTGTGTTAAAAAGCTGTAAGGCTTTGCCATCAGTAAGCATGGATACAAAGTGACAAATATTTAACAATCGATCATAAAGCGAAATCTTATCCTGTAAGTAACGCTCTGGCAACAATTTTAGAACTAAATTATCGTAATTAGAAGCATTTCCATTTGATTTATTAATATATGCCGTGCAAAAAACATCTAAAAGAACATTAATTACTTTATAACCAATCACTTCTTTTTCAATTACTTCTTTGCTTTGGTATACGTTTTTAACACTAATCTTTATGATATCATCCATTTGTGCTTTGTACTGACTTTTGTCCATTATAGCATATGGAAAATCTCCAGAAAGTATAGCTTCTTCATTTGCCATAAAAATCTTTACCGCATCTTGAATTAAACTTCCAATGGCCAAAGCACGTAAATAACTTATCCTGTCTTCTGTAGTGGTAAGTTCGTTGTATTTTTTTGAATCGATTCCGTTTTTGACTAATTTGATTAAATATTCTAATGCAAATTCTTCTTGAATTAATCCTAAGTTAATTCCATCTTCAAAATCGATAATTGTATAGCAAATATCATCTGCTGCTTCTACTAAATAAGCCAAAGGATGACGTTCAAAACCAATGTCGTTTCCTGATTTATTTGGAATTAAACCCAATTCTTTTCCTACTTCAACGAAGAAATCTTTGTCTTGCTGGAAGAAACCGTATTTCTTATCGCAAATATTTTTAGTCGGCTTTTTAGGCAAACTTTCTTTTGGATATTTTGTAAAAGTTCCAAGTGTTGCATAGGAAATTCTTAATGCGCCTTCGATACCTTCGCGAGAAGAAGTAAGTACCGAAAAACCATTTGCATTTCCTTCAAAATCAATTAAATCTTGCCATTCTTTATCAGAAAGCTGGTTTTTATATTGTTGACCGTTTCCGTTTGTGAAATATTCGCCAATAGCTTTTTCACCAGAATGTCCGAAAGGCGGATTCCCAATGTCGTGTGCCAATGATGATGCGGCTACAATGGCTCCAAAATCGTTCATTTGGTAACCGTGAATTTCAGCCAAATAAGGTCTTTTTTCTAAAACTTGTTTCCCAACTAATCTTCCTAAGGAACGACCTACAACCGAAACTTCTAAACTATGCGTTAGTCTTGTGTGTACAAAGTCGGTTTTTGATAATGGAATAACTTGTGTTTTGTCTTGTAAACTACGAAAGGCTGCCGAAAATATAATTCGGTCGTAATCGACTTCAAAACCTAAACGCGTATCGTCTTGTTCTTTTCTTAGTCGTTTACTTGTATCGCCCTGTCGTTTTAAAGACAAAAGTTGTTCCCATTGCATCATAATGATTTAAGATTTTTGATTTTAGAAGTTATAAAATTTTCTTCATACACATACTACTTTCTACTCCAATATATTGTCCGTAATTTGGAATTTCTTCATATCCAAATTTTCGATATAAAGTAATAGCGTTTTTTAGTTTTTGAGACGTTTCAAGTTGTATAGAAATAAAGCCTAATTCTTTAGCCCATTGTTCTAACTCTGCTAAAATTTTCGAAGCAATTCCTCTTCCTCTTCCTTCTGGTAAAACAAACATTCTTTTTATTTCACCTTCATTTGATTTGTACTCTTTTATTGCTCCACAACCTAACGCAACTTCATTTTCATAATAAATTAGTACGTTATCTAAATAAATTTGATTGTATTGCGCAAAAAAATCTTTTTCATCGCCATCAATTTCTATAAGAAATTCATCAAACAACTTAGTTAGATGTTTAAAATCTTCATTGTTTGAATTAGTTCTAACTAGCCTAAGCATTTATTACTCTTTATCGTTTGCTAAAAAGAATACTTTTGATTTTTTTGGATATTTATCGTAACTGATATCGCTTGGATTTTCAATTATTGATTTAATATTTACCTCATCACCAATTTTAAAATTAGCAACTACTTGCTTGTAGTCTAATAAATAAGGGCCGCAGAAGAAATTTCCATCTGCATCTTTTTCAATAAGTCCTGTGTGGACTCCTTTTTTTTCTTTTGACATGATCTTTTTATATTATTTTTCAAATGTACGAATTGAAAAGCAATTTTTATATAAAAGAAAACAGCCATCGTGTGATGACTGTTTTTCTAAAACTATTTCTTTCTATAATTAAAAGACAAATATATTATTGGAATTATTGGAAAAAGTAAAACTGAAGCAATAACCCAGAATAATTTTAATTCCCCTTGTTCTAATTTATTTATTCTATATAATGCGTAAATCATTAAAAAAAATAAAAAAGCGATTAAAAAAACTTTCACAATCGGAGATAATATAAATGTCATAATCAAATTCTAATTCATTAAGAACCGCACATTTCACAGTCTTCTGGCCCTGCATCTTTAGCGCGAGCTAACATTGCTTTGAACTCATCTTCTGTCATTGCTGCATTTTCAGTTTCTACTGCAACGGCAATAGGTTCTGCTTTTTTATCGTTATTTAAGGTAAACTTAATTGCATCAACCGCAGCTTTGGTTCTTAAGTAATACATTCCTGTTTTTAAGCCGCTTTTCCAAGCATAAAAATGCATAGAAGTTAATTTTGCCATAGTAGCGCCTTCCATAAACAAGTTTAACGATTGCGATTGATCAATAAAATAACCTCTTTGACGCGACATGTCGATAATGTCTTTCATACTTAATTCCCAAACTGTTTTGTATAACGCCTTAATATCGGCAGGAATAATGTCTATGTTTTGAATAGATCCGTTATTACGCATGATTTCTTGTTTAAGATTTTCATTCCATAAACCAAGTTCTACTAAATCGTATAATAAATGTTTGTTTACAACAATGAATTCTCCAGACAATACTCTACGTGTATAAATATTTGAAGTATATGGTTCGAAAGCTTCGTTATTTCCTAAAATTTGAGAAGTAGAAGCAGTTGGCATTGGCGCTAATAATAATGAGTTACGCACTCCATTTGCCATTACTTCAGTTCTTAATGCTTTCCAATCCCATCTTCCCGATAAATCTTCGTCTTTTATGTTCCAAAGATTGTATTGGAATTCTCCTTTTGAAATTGGCGAGCCTTCAAATGTTGAATATGGCCCTTCTTCTTTTGCTAACTCCATTGAAGCTGTAACTGCTGCAAAATAAATAGTTTCGAAAATTTCTTCGTTTAATTTCTTTGCTTCATCACTTGTAAATGGTAATCTTAGTAAAATAAAAGCATCTGCTAAACCTTGTACTCCTAATCCAATAGGACGGTGACGCATGTTTGAATTCTCTGCTTCAATTACTGGATAATAATTTCTATCAATTACTCTGTTTAAGTTACGCGTAATTCTTTTGGTAACATCAAACAAGAATTGGTGATTGAATTTACCATCTTCTACAAACATTGGTAACGAAATAGAAGCCAAGTTACAAACCGCAACCTCATCTGGTGATGTATATTCTAAAATTTCAGTACATAAATTCGACGAACGAATTGTACCTAAATTCTTTTGATTTGATTTTCTGTTGGCTGCATCTTTATACAACATATATGGTGTTCCTGTCTCAATTTGAGATTCAAGAATTTTTTCCCATAATTCACGAGCCTTAATCGTTTTTCTACCTTTTCCAGCAGCTTCATATGATAAATATAATGCTTCAAATTCCTCTCCATACACATTGTCTAAGCCTGGACATTCATTAGGACACATTAATGTCCAAGTTGAGTCTTCTTCAACACGTTTCATGAATAAATCACACATCCACATTGCAAAGAATAGGTCTCTTGCACGCATTTCTTCTTTTCCGTGATTCTTCTTTAAATCTAAGAAGTCGAAAATATCTGCATGCCAAGGCTCAATATAAATTGCAAAACTACCTTTACGTTTTCCACCACCTTGATCTACATAACGAGCCGTATCGTTAAATACACGTAACATAGGTACAATTCCGTTTGAAGTTCCGTTTGTTCCACGAATGTATGAACCTGTTGCTCTTACATTATGAATTGCTAAACCAATTCCTCCAGCAGATTGTGAAATTTTTGCTGTTTGTTTTAATGTATCGTAAATACCATCAATACTATCATCTTTCATTGTTAACAAGAAACAAGATGACATTTGAGGTTTTGGCGTTCCTGCGTTGAATAAAGTAGGAGTTGCATGCGTGAAGAATTTCTTCGACATTAACTCATAGGTTTCAATTGCTGATTCAATATCATTTAAATGAATACCAATAGAAACACGCATTAACATGTGTTGCGGACGCTCAACAATTTGTCCGTTTATTTTTAATAGATATGAACGCTCTAATGTTTTAAACCCGAAATAATCGTAGTTAAAATCTCTATTATAAATAATAGTAGAATCTAACTTTTCAGCATTTTCTATAATTACATTATATACTTCCTCTGAAAGTAAAGGTGCTTTTTTACCTGTACGAGGATTTACATAATGATACATCTCTGTCATTGTTTCAGAGAATGATTTAGTAGTGTTTTTATGTAAATTAGAAACGGCAATACGCGCTGCTAACTGAGCATAATCAGGATGCGTAATAGTCATAGATGCAGCCGTTTCAGCAGCTAAATTATCTAACTCTGAAGTACTTACGCCGTCATACAAACCTTCAATTACACGCATCGCAACCTTAACTGGGTCGACTAACTCGTTTAATTCATAGCATAAAAATCTAATTCTATCTGTAATTTTATCAAACATTACAGGTTCTCTTCTACCATCTCTTTTTACTACATTCATATGACTTTGGTTTAGTTTGTTTGTTATATATTTTATTTTTGAGTGCTTCCTTATTAAAAGTCAGCGTCAAAACTTATTTTTCCTGATTCTGAATCAGTATTCATTACGCCAGCTTTTTGGTATTCAGCCACACGTTTTTCGAAGAAATTAGTTTTCCCTTGTAATGAAATCATGTCCATAAAATCAAATGGGTTTGAAGAATTATATTCTCTTTCACAACCTAATTCTACCAATAATCTATCCGTTACGAATTCTAAATATTGTGTCATTAAAGTTGCATTCATACCAATTAAACTTACTGGAAGCGACTCTGTAATAAACTCTCTTTCGATAGTTAAAGCGTCGATAATAATTTCTCTTATTCTTGCTTTTGGCACTTTATTTACCAAGTGATGATTATGTAAATGCACGGCGAAATCACAATGCACCCCTTCATCACGAGAAATTAATTCGTTCGAAAAAGTTAATCCTGGCATTAATCCACGTTTCTTTAACCAGAAAATTGAACAAAATGCTCCTGAAAAGAAAATTCCTTCAACCGCTGCAAAAGCAATTAATCTTTCTGCAAATGAATCTGATTCAATCCATTTTAAAGCCCAATCTGCTTTTTTCTTAATTGCTGGGAAAACTTCAAGAGCGTGAAATAATTTATCTTTTTCAACCTCATCTTTAACATAAGTATCAATTAAAAGAGAATACGTTTCACTGTGAATGTTTTCCATCATGATCTGAAATCCGTAAAAGAATTTCGCTTCAGCATATTGTACTTCGTTTACAAAATTTTCTGCTAAATTTTCATTTACAATTCCGTCAGAAGCTGCGAAAAATGCTAAAATATGCTTGATAAAATATTTTTCATCGTCGCTTAATTTATTATTCCAGTCTGAAATGTCTTGGTGTAAATCAATCTCTTCAGCAGTCCAAAAACTAGCTTCCATTTTTTTATACCATTCCCAAATATCATGGTGTTTTATAGGAAAAATAACAAAACGGTCTTTGTTTTCTTGTAATATTGGTTCGACTACTGACATAGTTACTTGATTTTTATTGTTTTAAAAAGAATATTATTTACTTCGAATGGGGTTTACAAAGTTTGTCATTTGAAACGAGAAATGAAAGTCAAACTTATTCACAATTAAGCCAAGTTTTTAACAACGAGTAAAAAAAATCTTACTCTAAAAAAAAGACTTATCTTTTTGAAAATCAAAAAGATACATAATTTCAACTTTACTTAAAAAACCTTCTTACTAGCGATTAAACCTACTAATAAAGAGCATTTTATGGAATGTATAAAATGAATTACTTTTTTAAATCTTCGGCAATTTTTTCTAATTCAGAATACCACTCTTCTCCAAACTTCCTAATCAATGCTTCTTTTACAAATTTGTACACAGGAACGCCTAGTTCTTTACCTAATTCGCAAGCATCGGAACAAATGTGCCATTTATGATAATTTACCGCTGCAAAATCTGAATATTCTTTTACTCTTATTGGATAAAGGTGACAAGAAACTGGTTTTTTCCAATCTACCAATCCCTCATTATATGCTTGCTCAATTCCGCAAAGTGCAGTGTCTTTGTCGAAAATTACATAAGCACAATCTTTCCCTTCAATTAAAGGGGTCTCAAATTCTCCAAAATCAGAAACAGTATGTGTACCTTGCGCTTCGATAGCAGCAATTCCTTCAGGGCGAAGAAACGGTTTTACTTTTGGATAAATTTCAGCTAATATTTTTGTTTCAGCTTCATCTAAAGGCGCACCAGCATCTCCGTCTACGCAACAAGCTCCTTTACAAGCAGACAAATTGCAAACGAATTCTTTTTCTAAAATTTCTTCGGAAATAATGGTTTTATTGAGCTGAAACATCTTAAAATAATTAGTCTACAAAGATAGTTATTTGATTTTTGATTGAAGATTGTTAGTTAAAGATTTTTGATTGAAATTCAAATTAATAAAGTATCGTTAAAATGAATATAGCTTTAGCAACTTATATTTATATTTGCAAAAAATAATTTAAGATGTTTGACTGGAGGGAAATTTTTACCATAAGCATGATTCTTTTTGCTGTAATCGATATTGTAGGAAGTATTCCTATTATTGTTGATTTACGTAGTAAAATTGGACACATTCAATCAGAAAAAGCTACAATTGTAGCTGCAATAATTATGATTGCTTTCTTATTTGTAGGAGAAGAAATTTTGAAGTTAATTGGGATTGATGCCAATTCATTTGCTGTAGCAGGTTCATTTGTATTGTTCTTTTTGGCACTAGAAATGATATTAGGAATTCGTTTATATAGAGAAGACAATCCAACAACAGCATCGATTGTTCCTATTGCTTTTCCTTTAATTGCTGGCGCTGGAACAATGACAACATTGCTTTCGTTAAGAGCTGAATATGACAAAATAAATATAATTATTGCTATTATAATTAACGTTATTGTTGTTTATGCTGTTTTAAAATTATCTGGTAAAATTGAAAAAATACTAGGCACTAATGGATTAGGGATTATTCGTAAGATATTTGGCGTTATATTACTTGCCATATCTGTAAAACTTTTTGCAGCAAATGTAAAAGGGTTGTTTATTTAATATTAAAAAAGTTAATTGAAATGAAAATATTTACTTACATCGTTATTGTTTTAGCAGTATTATTAATCGTCTTAAACATTACACAAATAGACGCAAGCAATCCTTTTGAAGGAAATTCATCAGTTGCGTTAATAGGAATTGTTGCTACTTTGTGCGCTGTTATCTTAATTGTTATTTTAAAAATGGCTAAAACCATTGAAGAGAAAACAAAAAACTTATAGTTTATGTTTGATGCTTTAATTATTGGCGGAGGAGTTTCTTCAGTTTCATGTGCTTTAATTTTAGGCTCGGCTTGTAAAAAATCATTTGCTGAAAACAAAAAAATTGGAATCATTGCACACCAAAAAGCATCTTCTTTACAAAATGCAGTTTTTAATAATGCCTATGGAATTCCAAAAGGGAAATTAGGTTCTGAATTACTAATTGAAACTACTCAACAACTAAAAGAACTTTACCCGCATGTAGAGCAAATTGATAGCGAGAAGGTTTTGCGAATTGACAAACAAGCTGATGGCTATTTAGTTGAAACCAACAAAACAAAATACACTTCTAAAATCGTTATTATAGGAATTGGAGCTGGGAATCCGTTTACTATTGAAGGATTAGAACCCTACATTATTCCACACAAAAAAGCAGCACCCGAAAAAAACAAAATTCAACTTAAAAATGAAGATCATTTAGTTGATGAAGGCTTGTATGTTATTGGTACTTTAGCCGGACAAAGAAGTCAGCTTGCTATTGCAGCAGGAAGTGGCGCAAGTGTTGCTGGTGATGTTTTAACCTTGTGGAACGAAGGTAATCATGCTCAAGTTCATGATGCTGTGAATAAATAGATTTACTTCAACTCTAACACCTTCTTCACCATATCATCTTCATTTAAAATGATTTGGTAATACTCTTTTTCATCAAACAATTGTTTTACAAATTCGGCAAATAAATAGTTGTTTACTTTTTCTCTTTCTGACGAAAAATTTAAAATAAATCCGCTTTGGGCTACGTATTTTTTAAAGTTTGATAAATACTTTTCATTATTTAGCAATTCTTCTTTTAATTGCTCTTTCGTTAGTCCGTTGAAAAAATTTCTATCATTATCTATTTGTTCAAACACATAATAACTCAATAACCCTGACTGCATTATTAAAAGTGTAACCTCATCACCATTTTTAGCTTGAAAGGGCACAAAAACATCAGGAGAAATTCCACCTCCGCCGTATACGATTCTTCCTTTTTTAGTTTTAAACTTTAAACTGTCGGCTATTTTTATAGTATCAGCTTCATATAATTCTCCGCTTTCAAAACGTTTTTCGAATTCATTAAAATATTGTACACCTTTATCTGCATATGGTTTTTGAATTGAACGACCAGAAGGCGTGTAATATCTAGCCACTGTTAATCGAACCGCAGAACCATCACCTAAAGACATTTCTCGTTGAACCAATCCTTTTCCAAAAGACCTTCTACCTATAATTGTTCCTCTATCATTATCTTGAACTGCTCCTGCTAATATTTCGCTCGCAGAAGCGCTATTTTCATTAATAAGAACGTAAACTTTTCCATTTTCGAAATCACCTTTTTTGGTTGCTAAAGTTTTATCAACTTTACCTTTTTTGTTCTTTGTTTTAACGATTAACACATTTTCCTTTAAAATTTCGTCGGCAATTTGATTTGCGATTTCTAAATAACCGCCGCCGTTGTCTCTCACATCAATAATCAATTCTTTCATGCCTTGCTTTTTTAAATCTAAAAGCGCTTCATGAAATTCGGTATATGTCGTTTCTGCAAATCGGTTAATTTTAATATACCCTATTTTATCTTGAACCATTAAAGCAATATCTACACTTTTTATTGGCACAACACCTCTCGTTACAGTAAACTTATATTTTTTATTGTTTGATTTTCTGTAAACTAAAAGTTCAATTTTTGAATTTTCCTCTCCTTTTAGTTTCGCTAATAAAGTATCGTTAGAGATGTTTTTATTAAATAGCTGGGTTTTACCTGCAAATAAAATTCGATCACCTGCCAAAATTCCTGCTTTTTCAGATGGCCCATTTAAAGTTGGACGAATAACCGCCAATGTGTCTTTGTACATGTAAAAATTAACACCAATTCCTACGAAATCACCTTTCATACTTTCGTTTACTGATTGAAGTTCGTTTTTTGCAATATATACAGAATGTGGATCAAGGTTTTCAAGAATACCATTAACAGTTAAATCGACTATGGAATCGGTATTGATTTCATCAACATATTCTCTTTCGATAAAATCTATGAGTTTATTTAGCTTATTTTTATAGGTGTTTTTGCCCGAAAGTTCAGGTGAATTATTCAATCTATTTCCTAAAAGCAAACCAAAGGCAACTGCCATTGCAATTATTATAGGAAAATAAATTTTATTGACTTTCATTTTTATTTATTTAAATCTGACAGAAGCTGTACTTCTACTCCAGCTTTCTTTAAAAAATCTACTCCTGAAGTATCTTTATATTCTTCATGATACACCACTCTTTTTATTCCTGATTGATGTATTAATTTACTACAATCTTTACATGGTGAAAGTGTAATATATAATGTTGCATTTTCACAAGATTGTGTAGAACGTGCTACTTTTGAAATCGCATTTGCTTCTGCATGTAAAACATACCACTTTGTAAGATTATCTTCATCTTCACAGCAATTTTCAAAACCTGAAGGCGTTCCGTTATAACCATCTGAAATGATCATTCTATCCTTAACAATAATTGCGCCAACTTGCTTTCTTTTACAATAAGATAGTTGACCCCATTCTTTAGCAATTCTTAAATAAGCTTTGTCGTATTTTGTTTTTTTTTCTGACATTATCTGTTCCAAATTTCATTTTCAATTAACATTGGCAAAACTAAACCAATTATAAAAGCCGACAACACTAATGCCCAATCTCTTTTTGAAAATCTAAAAATTGTTTGCGCTATATAACTAATTATAAGGACCACTAAAACCACAATGATTTGTGAAGCCTCGATTCCTAATGCAAATTCAAGTAATGGTAATAATTTATCTGCAGCGCTACCTGGTAAAATAGAATTGAAGTAATTAGAAAATCCTAAACCATGGATTATCCCAAAAAACAAAGTGACTATAGAAATAAATGAAATGCTTTCTTTTTTAGAAGATTTTCCGGCAGTAAATAAATGAAATACAGCAGTTACTAATATTGTTATAGGAATTAAAAACTCAACATATTTTGGCGCAATAAAAACGGTTCCAAAAACAGATAATATTAATGCTAATGTATGTCCTAAAGTGAAAAGTGAAACTAATAAAAAGATACGTTTCCAATCTTTAAAAGCATAAGGAATCATTAATGCTATTAAAAACATTACATGATCATAAGCATGAATATCTAATACGTGTTCGAGTCCTAATTTAAAGTAAAGCCAGAATTGCGACATGGGTTATATTTATTTTGATTTATTCAAACTTACAATTTATTTTATTATTTATTAAACCCTTTAATAAAACCTTGTAATTTTTTTCAAAAAAATGAAATATAAAGTATATTTGCATAACATTAATACATACAATTATGTCATTTTCAGATTTATTTGATAACGAATTTAAAAACAGAAATAAAAGTCATTTTTCTGCAATTGTTAGAGTTGCTTTGTCAGATGGAGAATTAACTTCAGAAGAAAAAGAATTTTTAGACAAATTAGCAACTCGACTTGAAATTTCTCAAGCAGAATATGAAGAGATTTTAGAAAATCCTTCAAAATACCCAATTAATCCTCCTGTTTTATATACACAAAGACTTGAGCGATTATATGATTTATCAAGAATGGTTTATGCTGATCATGTTTTAGGTCCAAAACAAAAACAAATCTTAACTCGTTTTTCTTTAGGCTTAGGGTTTACACCAAGTAATGTTGAACACATTGTAAATAAGGCACTTTCTTTATTAGTTCTAAATGTAGATTTAGATACTTTTATGTACGAAATGCAACATATGAATAAATAAAAAAAAAGCCCTTCACTATTAAATGAGGGGCTTTTTTTATTGTTATGAATTCTTCATAAACTCTTCTGCTTTTTCTACCATATTAAAACTTCCGCAAAAGAATGGAACTCTTTGGTGCAGTTCGGTTGGTTGAATTTCCATAATTCGATTATAACCGTCTGATGCTTTCCCGCCTGCTTGTTCTGCTAAAAAAGCCATAGGATTACATTCGTACAATAGTCTTAATTTACCTTTTGGTGATTTTGAACTTGTAGGGTAAATATAAATTCCACCTTTAATCATATTTCTGTGAAAATCAGAAACTAAACTTCCTATATATCTAGATGTATACGGTCTATCTCCTTCTTCTTCTTGGCAATATTTCAAATAATTTTTTACCCCTTGTGGAAAATGAATATAATTTCCTTCATTGATAGAATAGATATTTCCGTCTTTAGAAAATTGCATGTTTGGATGTGATAAATAAAATGTTCCAATCGCTGGATTCAATGTAAATCCATTTACGCCATGACCAGTAGTGTAAACAATCATTGTTGATGTGCCGTAAATTACATAACCTGCAGCAACTTGTTCTGTTCCGGGTTGTAAAAAATCTGCTTCAGTTACTGGTGTTCCTACGGGAGAAACTCTTCTGAAAACTGAAAAAATAGTTCCTACAGAAACATTTACATCAATATTTGAAGACCCATCTAATGGATCCATTAAGACAACATATTTATTATTATGACTGTTATCTGAACCTGCAACAGTAATAAAATCATCATTTTCTTCAGAAGCAATTCCGCAAACAATTTCTCTATTAATCAATGTTTGAATAAACACTTCGTTTGCATAAACATCTAGCTTTTGTTGATCTTCTCCTTGGATGTTTTGTTCTCCAGCGGCACCAACTATATCTACTAATCCTGCTTTATTAACTTTGTAGTTAACTACTTTAGCCGCCAAACGAATAGAGTTAATTATTCTCGACAATTCTCCAGTTGAATATTGAAATGAGGTTTGATTTTCAATAATAAATTCGCCTAAAGTGGTATTTCTTTCTTCCATTAGTACTATATGTTGTTGTGTTATGCTACAAATATCGTGTTTTTTGTGAAATGAGTAAATTATTTCGGTATATGTTTATCAGAATCTTATTTTTGTACATCATAAATAAATCTTTACCCAAATGATTATACGAAAAGGAGAACCAAAAGACATGCAAGCTGTTTTAGACTTAATCATTGAGCTTGCAATATTTGAAAAAGAACCAGATGCAGTTGTAGTAACTGTTAATGATTTAATACGTGATGGTTTTTCTGAACAACCTCTTTTTCATACTTTTATTGCTGAAAGAGATAACGAAATTATCGGAATAGCGCTTTATTATTATAGATATTCTACTTGGAAAGGAAAAACCATTCATTTGGAAGATTTAGTAGTTAAAGAATCGGCTCGAGGAACCGGAGCAGGAATTGCTTTGTATAGCGAAATCATTAAACAAGGTAAAAAAGACAATGTGAGAAGAATTGAATGGAACGTTTTAGATTGGAATACAAATGCTATTGATTTCTATAAAAAATCAGGCGCAAAAATATTAGAAGATTGGTATGTGGTGCAAATGGATGAAGCAGGCATTGAATCTTTTGTAAAAAATAACTAAGAGGATAAGATTACTTCGTTCCTCGTAATGACATAAAAATGAAAATATTTAAATTTGGTGGAGCTTCTGTGAAAGATGCTGACGGCGTAAAAAATGTTTTAGATGTAATGCAAAAAGTAGGACATGAAAATGTCTTGATTATTATTTCTGCAATGGGTAAAACAACCAATGCTTTTGAAGAAGTAATTAAAAATTATTTTGACAAATCTCCAGCACTACAATCGTCTATTCAAGAAGTAAAAAAATACCACAATCAAATTTTATTAGACTTATTTGATGATGAAGAACACGATGCTTTTTATGCGGTAAACAATCATTTTGAAGATTTAGAATATTTCATAAGAAGCAATAAGTCGCCAAATTACAATTTTGTTTATGATCAAATTGTAAGTTATGGAGAACTTTTATCTACCACAATTGTGAGTGCTTATTTTAATGAAAAAGGAATAAAAAACAATTGGATTGACGTTAGAAATCTTATTAAAACAGACAATACATACAGAGACGCAAATGTAGACTGGGAAGCCACTCAAAAAAGAATTACAAAAAACATAAAAAAGAATACTTTAAATATTACACAAGGATTTATAGGTGCCGACGAAAACAACTTCACAACAACTTTAGGTCGTGAAGGTTCCGATTATACTGCTGCCATTTTTGCTTATAGTTTAGGTGCAGAAAGTGTTACGATTTGGAAAGATGTACCAGGAGTTTTAAATGCCGATCCTCGCTATTTTGAAAATGCAATTTTACTGAATCAAATTTCATATAGAGAAGCAATTGAATTGGCTTTTTACGGCGCAAGTGTCATACATCCAAAAACATTACAACCGCTTCAAAAAAAGGAAATTCCTTTATATGTAAAATCGTTTGTTAATCCGCTTTTAGCAGGAACAAGTGTTTCTCGCGGAGCTGATTTAGAACCACATATTCCTTGTTATATTGTTAAAAAAGGACAGTTATTACTTTCACTTTCTTCGTTAGATTTTTCATTTATTATGGAAGAGCACATCAGTGAAATTTTTGCGCTTTTTCATCAACACAAATTAAAAGTAAACCTTATTCAAAATTCAGCCATTAGTTTTTCTGTTTGTATTGAAGATAAATTCAATAACTTCATGGAAGTGAAAAATATTTTGTCTAAAAGGTTTAAAGTTACTTATAACGAAAATGTGTCGCTTTATACCATTAGACATTTTGATGAAAAAGTAACTGAAATTGTAGAAAACAACAAAACAGTTTTATTGAAACAAATTTCACGAGAAACAATGCAAATTGTTACAAAAGAATAGTTTTTCGACAAAGGGACTATAAGTACCGCCAAAAAGAAGTACTACATTGAGAAACAATTATTTAATATTTGTAATTTTATATAACTTAATCCCTTAAATTGAGTTATTATGAAAAATAAAATTAAATCATTATTTGTAGGATGTCTCCTTATTTTTGGTCAGTTTATTGCTTTTTCACAAGAAAATAAGGTGAAGATCTATCAAAGTAAATCAGAAGACGGAACGTGTGCGATTGTTTTTCCCAATAGCCCACCTTTAATTATAATCACAAGTAGTTCTGGTTGTACAGAAGCTAAAACCATGGCAATTGATGATTGGACAGAGTTATCTCCTGAGTCTATGGTTACTGTAACAATAGAGAGTCCGTCCGAAATACGAGAAAGTCCCACTAAATTAACAAAACGTGATGCAGCAACTGGATTAGCAACTGGTAAAAGACAACATAAACCTATGAGGGTTTACAAGGAAGTTAGTATGGAAAAACTAGGAGGAGATGCTGATGGAGACGGAATTGAAGTATACAAATTCAGCTGGAAAGTTGAGGAAGGTGTAAAATTTACTGGTGAACAAAGCAGTGAAGAGCGAGGTTCTAGAACGGACTCTTCATCGAGTAGTTGTTGTGCAAATGGTGTGTGTAGTGTAGTTGTTTCAGTTGACAAAAAACACACTAAAACCGGACATGTAACTTTACTTAAGTAAAATTTAATCCATAAAATTAATTCACTTAATTATTTATTCTAAGTGCAGGAAGAAATCATTCCAACAATAAATACTACTTTTGAAAAATAGGAGTTATAGTATTTATGGCACAAAGATGGATTTTATGGGTTTTTCTGTTTTTTGTTTCTGGCATATTTGCCCAAGAAATAGAAACACCTTATAAATCTAAAAAAATTGCCGTTTCAAAAGACACTATTTTTATTGAGAAAGTAAGCATTAACAAAGCTTTCTTTAAAATAGTAGACAAAGGTGGAAACCCTATTGATTCAACAAATTATCAAGTAGACTTTAAAAAAAGCACACTAGTATTTAAAGAAGGTTTTAGTTCGAATGATTCTTTAACTATTCGCTATTTAAAATTTCCTGAATTTTTAACCAAAACTTATTCTATTTACGATGATGACAAAGTGGTTTCAAATGAGGCGGGAAAACTTTACACCATAAAAAGCGAAACAAAAAACACATTTAAACCTTTTGATGGGCTAACCACTTCCGGAAGTATTTCACGTGGGATTAGCGTTGGAAACAATCAAAATACAGTTGTAAATTCCAATTTAGATTTACAAATTACAGGAAAAATTTCAGACAAAGTTAGTCTTCGTGCTTCTATTCAGGATAGCAATATTCCCTTGCAAGACGGTGGTTATTCACAAAAATTAGACGAATTTGATCAAATTTTTATCGAATTGTTTTCAGAAAATTGGAATATTAGAGCGGGAGACTTGTTTTTAGAGAATAGACAATCACAATTTCTAAACTTCAATAAAAAAGTTCAAGGACTTTCTACGCATTTCACATTAGGCACACCTGAAAAAAAGACGGATATTTTTGCATCGGCTGCTTTAGTCCGTGGTCAATATGCAAGAAGCACATTTACAGGTCAGGAAGGAAATCAAGGTCCGTATAAATTAAGAGGAAATAATGGCGAATTATATGTTTTAGTTATTTCTGGTTCTGAACGTGTTTATGTAAATGGTATTTTACTTGAACGCGGCGAAAACAACGATTATATTATTGATTATAACGCTGGTGAAGTAATTTTTAATTCGGTTTTTCCCATAAATTCCGAGATGAGAATTAACATAGAATATCAATATACCGATAGAAATTTTACGCGTTTTGTAACCTATGGTGGAATAACGCACGAACAAGAAAAATTTAAAATTGGCGGATTTATTTATTCTGAAAATGATGTAAAAAACCAACCTTTACAACAAAATTTATCGGCTGAACAGGTTGTTATTTTAGAAAATGCTGGAGATGACAATTCTTTAATGACAGCTCCATCTGCTTATTTAGATTCGTATTCTGATAATAAAATTTTATACAAAAAAGAATTTATTGGCGCAGTTGAAGCCTTTGTTTTTTCAAATGACGAAACAGATGAATTATACAATGTTAGATTTACATTCGTAGGAAATAATCTTGGTAATTATATTTTAAGCAATAATAATACTGTTGGTAAAATTTATGAATACATTGCGCCTATTGCAGGTGTTCCTCAAGGAAATTTTGAACCAACTATTCCATTAATTGCGCCTACAAAAATTCAAATAGCAACTGTTTTAGGAAGTTATACACCTACTGAAAAAACAAGTGTAGATTTTGAAGTTGCCGTTAGTAATAATGACAGAAACCTATATTCAGATATTGATGATAATGATAATAAAGGAGTTGCGGGAAAACTAAATGCGAACCAACGAATTCATAGTGGAAAAATAGATATTGATGCATTTGCAAACATTCAATTTATTCAAAAAGATTTTAGAAGCATTGAACGCTTGTTTACAATTGAGTTTAATAGAGATTGGAATTTAACGAATCCATTGGGAAACCAAAGTTTAATTTCTAGCGGTTTAAATTTTAATTTGAAAAAGAATGGTTTTGTAAAATATCAATTTGAAAAATTAGATTTCTCTGAAACTTTTTCAGGAAATAAACATAATGTTTCTGGATTATTAAAACATAAAAAAAGTGTTTTAAATACCGAAACCAGTATTTTAAATAGTGATGGTTCTTATGCAGAATCTAAGTTCTTTAGAACTCAAAATCAACTGAAATATCATTTCAATAAAAATTGGATTGGAGGAACTTTTAGACATGAAAACAATAAGGAAACCCTAATGAGCACAAATGCGTTGAGTAATTTAAGTCAGCGCTTTTCTGAAGTTGGTGCTTTTGTAGGTCGTGGAGATTCTACTAAAGTGTTTGTAGAATTAGGTTACTTAAACCGAGTAAATGATAGTTTGCAAAGTGGATTTTTGAAAAAAGTAAATCAGTCAAATTCATATTATTTAAAATCTCAATTAATTAAAAACGACCAAAGCAATTTAAGTGTTTTTATCAATTATAGAAACTTAAAATATGAAGATAACAGAGAAAACGAACCTTCATTAAACTCAAGAATCTTATACAATACTAATTTATTCAAACAATTAGTTCAACTAACAACAGTTTACGAAACTACTTCCGGAACAATTGCACAACAAGAATTTACATATCTAGAAGTAGAACCTGGTCAAGGAATTTATGCTTGGAATGATTATAACAATAACGGAATTCAGGAACTTCAAGAATTTGAAATAGCTCCGTTTCCCGATCAAGCAAAATATGTTAGAGTCTTTTTACCCAACCAAGTTTTTGTTAAAACCAATAAAAACAAGTTTTCACAATCTGTGATTTTTAATGGTTTAGTTTGGCAAAACGAAACAGGTTTTAAAAAATTTGCTTCTCATTTTTACAACCAAACGTCATTATTAGTTGAACGAAAAAACATTCGCAATTCAAATGCATTTAACCTTAATCCATTTGATAGTTCAAATGAAAATATATTAGGGCAAAATAACTCTTTTAGAAACAATTTATATTATAATCGAGGAAAACAAAAACATTCAACTACTTATTCATATCTAACCAATTCAATAAAAAATTTATTAAGCATTGGTACTCAAGAAAATAATTTGCGTTCACATCAATTACAGTATATGCATTTGTTGAAAAAGAGTTGGTTGTTACAATTAAACAGTTCAATAGGAACTTCAGAAAGTATTTCAGACAATTACGCTACTCGTAATTATTTTATAAACAGCTATGAATTGGCTCCAAAAATTTCTTATTTATTTTCTAAAAATGCAAGTTTAGATGTTTTTTACGAATTTAAAAATCAAGAAAACACGATAAATTTATTGGAACAAGCAACCCAAAATAAATTTGGAACATCCTTTACATTTAACAGTGAAAAAGGTTTTTCAATAAATGGAGAATACGCATATTATGATAATGATTTTACAGGAAACGCAACTTCTCCAGTTGGATTTCAAATGCTTAAAGGATTGCAAAACGGTAAAAATGGAGTTTGGCGTTTACTTTTACAAAAGAATATTACAGAGTATTTAGATATAAATATTAATTATCAAGGCAGAAAATCTGAAACAAGTAACACCATTCATATAGGAAATATTCAATTAAGGGCATATTTTTAGTTAATTATTTAGAATTATTCTAATAATCTAATTAATTTTACGTTTTTATTCGAAAATAAACCCAAATGAAACGCATTCAATTACTTGCAATATTATTAATTAGCAACTTAGCCATTTCTCAACTTAGCAACAAACATTGGTTACCACCTTTGCATGCTAGAGACGGAAGTAGTTTTGTAGGACAGCATTTAATATATTTATCTACACCCGAACCAACTCCATTTCAAGTTACTGTTACCAATGGCGCTGGTGTGCCAATTAATGGGTCGCCATTTACTATCTCACAAGGAAATCCTGTTAGCGTTACAGTTGGTAACGGGCAACCCTCAGTAATGTTTCTAAATCAAAGTGATGTAAATATTGTCAAATCAGATAAAGGGTTAATTTTTCAAGCCAGTAAAGAATTTTATGTGAGTTTCAAAGTAAAAGCTGATTTTCATGCTGAAATGTTAGTTTCTAAAGGGAAAACTGGAATAGGAAATGCGTTTAGACTAGGAAGTCTCCCTCAAAATTTTAATGGAGGAATACGAAATTTTGTTTCGAGTTTTATGGCAACAGAGGACGGAACAAACGTTACATTATCAAATTATGATCCAAATGTTGTATTTACTTCTGGTGCTGGAGACGTAACCGATAATTTTCAAAACTTTTCTTTAAACAAAGGACAAAGTGTTGTAATATCTGGTTATACTGATATCTCAGCAAACCTACAAGGTTTTGTTGGTGCTTTACTTACCTCAGACAAACCGATAGCTGTTAGTACTGGAAATGCAACTGGAGGTATGTTAACACAAAATGATGGACAGGATTTTAATTTAGATCAAATTGTACCTGTTGAGAAAGTTGGTACAGAATATATTGTTGTAAGAGGAAACGGTAGTGATAATTCAGAATTTCCTTTAGTAATTGCTACTGAAGACAATACGCAGGTCTATGTAAATGGGAACCCAACTCCAATCGCAACATTGAATGCTGGAAACTCACTTTTAGTTCCTAACAATAATTTTCAAGGAACAACTTCTAAAAATATGTATATTACAAGTAGTAAACCTATTTACCTATATCAAATATTAGCAGGAAGTGTTAGTGACGCTACTACAGGTTTAAACTTTATTCCTCCACTAAGTTGTTTTTTTCAGAAAAGCGTTGATTTAATTCCTTTTGTTGATACAATTGGCGGAACAAATTATTCAAGTGATATTTTTGCCTTAACTACTACAGGTTCAACAGTTTCTATTAATGGTGTTAACACAACTGCACTCCCACAAGCAGTTTTAGGCAACCTAAATTGGGTTACTTATAGAATCCCAAATGTTTCAGGAAATGTTGTTGTTAGCTCTACTGGGCCGTTAGCAGTTGGTGTTTTTGGATTTTCTGGTTCTGCTGGTTTTTCTGGTTATTACTCTGGTTTTGGGAGTACCCCAGAAGATACTGATGTTATAATTTGTACAAATAGCATTGTTGATTTATTTGATAAAATTAACGGAAATCCTGAACTTGGTGGTGATTGGTATTTTGAAGGAGTACCTAGAGTCCCAAATAATGGTATTTTTGATGCTAATACAGACCCTATAGGGTTATATACTTATTCATTTACAATTACTTGTGACGGACAATCTTTAAGAACAGATATTAATGTAAATGTAACAACACAAGTAGGTCCAAACCCAGGTGTTTCATCTGTATTGAATATTTGTAATACTGATAATTCAATTGATTTAGCTACTTTATTAGGGAGCAATGTAACTCCTGGAGGTTCATGGACATATAATGGAACCCCAAGAACAAATAGCAACTTAAATCCGAATACTGATTTAAGTGGAAACTATTCTTATGTAATTCCTTCAAATGATATCTGTGACGAAGTTTCAGCTACTATTACTGTAACAATTAATAATACTCCAATAGCACCAACAATTTCTGATTTTGAATTATGTGATAATACATTAGTTGATAGCTCAGACACAAATGGAGAAACTACTTTTAACTTAAACAATAAAACAACCGAAATATTAAATGGACAAGCAGGTGTAGCTGTTACATATCATGTATTACAGAGTGATGCTATTGCAAATTTAAATGCTATTACTTCAATTCATACCGCTAATACTTTAATATATACAAGACTAACAAATACTAGTTCGGGGTGTTTTACTGTTGCTTCGTTTAATTTAATTGTTAATCCGTTACCCGTCACTTTGAATGAAGTATCTTTAAAGCAATGTGATGATGATACTGATGCAAATACAAATTTTAATTTAACAGATGCTAATAACATTATTTCTAATGACACCAACTTAACATTTACCTATCATACATCACAATTAGGTGCAAATAATAATACAAATTTAGTCGCTAACGATTTAAATTATTATGCTTCAAATGGAAGCGTAGTTTGGGCACGAAGCGAGACAAGTCATGGTTGTTTTAGGGTTACAAAAGTAAATTTGATTGTTTCTACTACACAAATACCTGCATCATTCAATCCTGCTCCTTTAGAAGAGTGCGATGATTATGTAGATACCTCAAATTTAGACAATGATGGTTTTGATAATTTTGATATTGAGACTGGCTTTACGCAATTAATTAAAAATGTATTTCCTGCAGGACAACAACCTTTCTTAATAATAACATATTATGAATCATATAATGATGCATTATTAATTTTAAATCCAATTCTTAATACATCTGATTATAGAAATATCACTGCTAATACTCAATCTATTTGGGCAAGAGTTGATAGTCGTTTAAATAACGATACCGGTTGTAAAGGAATTAAAGAACTACATTTAGTAGTGAATCCATTACCTGAATTTGACCTTGGTGACAATTTTACGCTTTGTGTTGACCCAATAACCGGAGTTGGATTAGAAACGATTGATGCTACACCAAATAGCAGTGGTAACTTTTCATATACATGGACACCAACCAATACTAATGTTGATGCTTTTGGAAATGAAAGTGCCTTATATAATATTACACAAGGAGGTGTTTATTCGGTAATTGTTACAAATACTACTACAGGTTGTCAAAATTTTGATAGTATAACTGCCACATTTTCGTCAGAGCCTGCTACTTTTACTGCAAGTGTTGTTACACCGGCTTTTTCATCAGGTTTAACTACAATTGAGTGTTTAGCAACTGGAGGTTTTGGAATATATGAATACAGTTTAAATTTAATAGATTGGCAGTCAAGCCCTATTTTTACTGACTTAGAAAACGGAACCTATACAGTGTATGTAAGAGACTTACAAGGTTGTGATATATTATCTGTTTCAAATTTATTTGCGGTAACTTATCCTAACTATTTCACTCCAAATGGAGATGGTTATCATGACACATGGAACATTTTTGGTTTAGATGACAGTTATGCTGCTAAAATTTTTATATACGATAGATTTGGAAAGTTTTTAAAACAAATTAGCCCTGGTGGAATTGGATGGAATGGTACATTTAACGGTCAGTTATTACCATCAACGGATTATTGGTTTAGAATTGAGTATACAGAAAATAACATCCGAAAAGAGTTTAAGTCTCATTTTAGTTTAATTCGATAATATGGACGGAATAATTAAGACCTCTATAAATAATAATATAGCAACTGTTAGTTTTTTTCATCCTGCAAGTAATTCTTTTCCTAGTATATTACTTGATAATTTATCACAAGAGTTGAATGTCCTGAGTACTGATAACTCTATTAATTTAATCGTTTTAAAAAGTGAAGGCAATGGTGCTTTTTGCGCAGGAGCATCATTCGACGAACTTTTAGCGGTGGGCAATTTTGAAGAAGGAAAATTGTTTTTCTCAGGTTTTGCAAATGTAATCAATGCTATGCGAAACTGTTCCAAAATAATAATTGGAAGGGTTCATGGAAAAGCTGTTGGTGGTGGAGTAGGAATAATTTCTGCATGTGATTATGTTTTTGCAACAAACAATGCTTCAACAAAATTATCCGAATTAGCGATAGGGATTGGTCCTTTTGTAATAGAACCTGCTGTATCTAGAAAAATTGGAAAAACTTCAATGTCAGAAATGACTTTAGCTGCTACTGAATGGAAAAATGCAGAATGGGGACTAAATAAAGGGTTATTTAACCAATTATTTGATTCAATTGAAGGATTAGACACTTCATTAGATACTTTTGCCTCAAATCTTTCCAGTTATAATTCAGAAGCCCTTAATGAAATGAAAAAAGTAATGTGGGAAGGAACCGAAAATTGGAACACATTACTTTATGAAAGAGCTGAAATTTCTGGAAGGCTAGTTTTATCTGAATTTACAAAACAAGCTTTAAAAAAATTTAAAAAATAAAAGAAGCTGTAGTATGAAACTACAGCTTTCTTGTTTTTAACCATCCCGTAATACTTAAACGTTCTTGTTTTACTGGCTTAACTTCATGCTCAAGAATTTGGCTTTCAAAAACCACCAATCTTCCTTTCAACGGGTAAATTTTAATATCTTTTTCGTCCTCTTTGTAGATAACTAATTCGCCACCATATTCGGGCAGCCAATCTTCATCATTTAAATAACAAACTAGTGAAAGCTTTCTACTATCATCGTTTTGAAAAGTGTCTAAATGCCTCTTGTAAAAAGTCCCTTCAGGATATAAAGCATAATGAAATTCTCTTTCTTGAATTCCTAAAAAACACGTTCTGTTTAAATAGTTTGTAAAGTGTGCTATTTTATCAAAAAACACTTGCTCCTCTTTATTTGCAAGTTTTTCATCAATCCAAAAAATAAAATCTCCGCGAATAGCTTTAACAATTAACTCATTAAACTGGTTTCCTATGGCAGCTTTTTTAAAATCTTCTTCATCATATTTATTAATCAAACTTGAACGAAGGTTTTGAACTTCTTCAGGCAAAAAGAAATCATCAACAATACTGTATTGCTGGTTTAAAAGATCATTTATAATCTTTTCATATTGCGTATTTAATTCCAAGCTATACATATTTAAAAAGTGGGCAAATATAGTGTTAATTACTAAATAAAATTAAGTAACATTTATTTAGTAAATTTGCATTTATAATAATCTTATTTATGAGTAACATAAGAATAACTAAGCAATTTACTTTTGAAACCGGACATGCATTGTATGGTTATGATGGAAAATGCAAAAATGTTCACGGTCATAGTTATAAATTATCTGTGACCGTAATTGGAAAACCAATTACCGATATTTCAAATGTAAAATATGGAATGGTTATAGATTTTACTGATTTAAAGAAAATCGTTAAAGAAGAAATTGTTGATAATTTTGATCACGCTACTGTTTTTAATAAAAACACTCCTCACATAGAATTAGCAAAGGAGTTGAAAGACAGAGGTCATCATGTAATTTTAGTAAACTATCAACCAACTAGTGAGAATATGGTAATCGATTTTGCCGAAAAAATTTCAAAAAGACTACCTAATAACATTAATTTGTTCTCACTGAAACTTCAAGAAACTGAAACTTCATTTGCAGAATGGTTTGCCTCTGATAATTAAAAAAAAGCCTCCATATTAATATGGAGGCTTAGTAAATATTAACTTTATTTAACTAACTCTCTATTTTTTAACAATTAAGAATTCACTTCTTCTGTTTTGTGCGTGTTCTTCGTTAGTACATTTTGTACAATCTACTTTTGGTTCAGTTTCTCCAAAACCTTGACCAGTAATTCTTTCTTTTGCAATTCCTTTAGAAATTACATACTGAACCGTTGATTTAGCTCTTCTTTCAGATAAGTTCATGTTGTACTTGTTTCCACCTCTACTATCGGTATGCGATTTAGCAAATATTACCATTTCTGGGTGTTCATTCATTACCTCAACTAACTTATCTAACTCAGCTGCTCCTTCTGCTGTAATATTACTCCTATTGAATTCAAAGAATATTGGCTGTAAAATAACTTCTGTTTCTGTTATGATTGGTTTAAGTGGCTCTAAATTAATCATAACATTAGTCTTCCCTCCTTCAGATTTTTCCATTGTTCCCACTCCGTTTTCATATCCTAATCTTGAAGCTTGAACAGCGTATTCCATATCACAGTTTACTTTAAATGTGCTCTCTCCATTCTCTGAAGTTTCAGACTTTCCAACTAATTCAAGTTTTTCATCTATCATAGCTACTGTAGCACCTTGAAGTAATTTACCAGTTCTAGCATCTTTAACAGTAACAGTAGCATCAACTCCACAAATAGGATCAGCTATGTAGATATTATCTACACCCTCTCTGTTACTTGAAAAGAATCCTACTTTATGTTTTGTATTGTAACTAAAGGCAAAGTCATCTTTCTCAGAGTTTACTGGTAAACCAATATTCATAGCGTCTGAATTGTCATTTAAATTAACTTTAAAGACATCCAATCCACCTAAACCTTGTCTTCCGTCTGAAGAAAAATACAATACATTATCATCAGTAATAAATGGGAAACTATCGTTTCCTTCTGTATTCACTCTTGAACCTAAATTTTCAGGTGCTCCATAAGAATCACCACTCACACTTACTTTCCATATATCTTCTCCTCCTAAACCGCCTGGCATATTTGAAGAAAAATATAATGTTTTACCGTCTTTACTAATACTTGGGTTTCTTACTGAGTATGTTCTATCATTAAAAGGTAATGATTTTGCATTTGACCAAGAATCTCCTTCTTTTGTTGCTTTGTAAAGATAAATTTTACCCTTTTTCAAGGTTTGGTATTCCATTTTATCCTTTTCAAAACCCTTTCTTTCATTGAAACTTTCACTTCCAAAATACATTGTTGACCCATCTGAAGTTATCGTAGCAGGACCATCGTGCCATTTTGTGTTTAAGTTATCTACAGCTGTAGCTGCACTAATTGTTTTGTTTGAATTATAGGTTGCTTTATATAAATCTAAATAAGGCTCCTCATTTAAACTATACTCTTTTCTTGAAGTGTTACGAGCACTTGAAAAATAAAGTGTATTGTCGTTTGTTAAGAAAGCGCCAAAGTCTGATTTATCACTACTGATATCAGATTTTGTTGCACCAAATAATTTAAACTGAGAAGTAATATCTGAAACATAATTTGGATTGCCAGAAAATGCCTGAGCTCTACTGTCGTTTGGCTTCATAGAAGAAAAAATCTTCATCTGGTTATTTGCCTCAGTATAATTTCCTTCAGCCTTTAGCATTTGCGCATACTGAAAATAAGTCTCAGCATCTTGTTTTTCTTCAACTAGTTTAGCAAACCATTTTGTTGCTTCTTTAGTATTAAAAATATTATAATAACTATCTGCTAATTGCTTATACACATAATTATCTGCTTTGCCTTTATCTACTAATTTTAAATATTCTTGTGCCGCTTCGGTGTATTCATATCTATCAAATAATTTGTCAGCTGCTTTTGTGTCTTTGTTTTGTGCACTTAGTATTCCACTAGCGATTACAAAACTTAAGGTGATATATAATTTCTTCATGTTTTTGTCGCTTTATAATTAGAAATATCTTGGTGAACTTGATACTTTTTTAGAGAATCTCAAATCAAATAGTAAAATAATCTCATGTGAAGATGGTGTTACTACGTTCAAATCTGAAACAATATGATCATATGCATAACCTATTTTAATATCAGGTGTAATTGCATAATTTACCATTGCGCCAAAACTATCATCTAATCGATACGTTACACCAACTTCAAACTTCTCATTAAACAAAAAGTTTGTTGATAAATCTAACGATGTAGGAGCGCTAAATGCAGATTTCAACATGAAAAATGGTTTGAACTTAATTGACTCATTAACATCAAATACATATCCTCCTGTAAAAAAATAATGTGAATATTCTGAACCAAACTCTCTTCCATTAAAATCTAAATGTTTAGACTTAATCATATTTGGTACAGAAAAACCTAAATAATATTTATTAGTATAATAGAACAACCCAGATCCTATGTTTAAATAGGAGTTACTTGTATTCTCAGAAAAAGCTGGATCATTTGCATCTGGTAATGTATTGTATATGTCACTATATAAACCTACTTTATGTAAAGTAATACCTGCTTTTAAACCAAATGCTAATCTATGCTCTTCTCCTAAATTTAAAGTGTATGAAAAATCCCCATAAATATTATTTTCTTCAACAGGACCAATCTTATCGGAAATAACAGATAAGCCTAAGCCAACATTCTTTCCCGCACGAGTATGTCCAAAAAAAGTTGCCGTAGTAGGGGCATCTTCTATCTCAACCCATTGTTTTCTATACAATAACCCCATAGAAAGGCTCTCCTTGCTTCCTGCATAGGCAGGATTCATTACACTCATGTTATACATGTATTGTGTGTAATGAGGATCTTGTTGTGAATAGCCTTCTGTAATAAAGCCTAACAATAATATCGAAACTAAATATAGTTTGTTCATTTTTAATTTAATTAATTATTGAACTACTCCTTAATAAAGAAGTAGTTCATAGTTGTGTTTTATTGCTCTCTATTAATATAAATCCATCCTGTTCTAGGTGACATGTCATTGAAATCAACAACATAGTAATAAGTCCCGTCAGGTAATTCATTACCACTATTTGACTTACCAACCCACTCGTCAGTATAATTAGATTTAGAATATACTTCTTTACCATATCTGTTAAAAATTTGAACCTTCTTAACATCAAAACTAGATAAATCCCAATTGTCATTTAATCCATCACCATTAGGTGAAATACCTTTTGGAATTGAACAATTTTCAACTAATACTATTAGTTCACCTACTTGTCCACATGAATTATTAGGCGTGAAATAATAGGTTGTTGTTCCAGAAGCTGTAACATCAACAACTAAAGGCGACCATGTTCCTTGGTATCCTTCTATTGACTCAGCAGGTAATTGAAATTGAGAACCAATACAAATCTCTACGTCATTGAACGTTGGAGATTCTAACGCATTGATAACTAATTCAAACTGGCTGGTTCCGCTATTTATACAATTTGTTGCATCTTGAGCAAATGTGTATGTAATAGTATATGTTCCAGGGAAACTTAAAGATAAATCTACCTCTCCTGTAGAAGGATCAACAACTATGTTAGAGTTATTTCCCGTAAATGTCCCTCCTGAGTTAAATCCAGCAATCGAGGTGTCAGGCATTGGGTTTACCAAATCAGAAATACAAACTGGAGTAGAATAAGTAAACGTTAATTCTGGTTCTGCATATACAAATGGATCAATTGTAAATGTATATGGTTCAGAAAAACAACCTGTAATTAAATCGTGAGCAACTAAAGTATATGTTCCAGGAGCAACACCTGTATATATAGTACTTGTTTGAGTTGTTGAAGTCGTTCCATTGTCTAATATATATTCATAATCTGTAACATAAAGAGTGTAAAACCCAACATCTGTATAATCTTCAGGGTCAAGAACTGTCCAGTCTGATGGATCCCAAGTTGTACTAGGTAAAACAGCAGTTGTTAATCTTCTATACGTATAGCCTACACCAGGAGTAAACACTGTTCCGTTTATTCCCCATATATCTAAAATTACATCAGCACTTGAAGATAAAGCAATTTGATCGTTATTGTTGACACCTCCACAAGTTGTAAAACTTAAATCTGGAGTTACTCCACCTGCATTAGCACTTGCGCTCAACTTAATAACAACAACATCATTATTCAATAAACTTCCTGATAATACTAAATCACAAGCTGGAGCAGCAATTCCATTAGTAAATACTTTTAATTTATAGTTGCTCAAGTTAACAGTAGCTCCAGTGCCGTTATATACCTCAACATATGTCAATGCGCCAGTAGCAGCATCGGTTACTTCAGAAATAAATAAATCTCCAGCAGTATTTAATTGCATATTTAATGGAGATAAGACTTCAAAATCAGCAGTTTGATTTGAACATGTTGGCAATGAAGTAATATCAATAGTTGGTGTAGGTACAGAATTGACAACTATAGTAATAGTGTTACTTAACGTATTAGCACATGTGCCGTCATTAATACTAATTAACTGAATAACTACATCTGTAGTAGGATTAGAAACAGTAATTGTTCCACTCTGCCCAGAAGTATTTAACGTTGCTGTCTGGTTACTTCCTGAATTAACTTGATAAGTAACAGTTGTATTTGCAGTTCCTTGTATTGTAAATTCAGCATTGCTTCCTAAACATATCGATGAATTAATTGCTGACAAGTTAGTTACTGTTGGTAATGCTCTTACAACAACTGTTGATGTATTTGTTAAGGCAGTACTACAAGCACCGTTATCAATATTTGATAAACTTAGTGTTACGTTACCAACAGGAGGAGCCGAAACAGTAATTGTTGCAGAACCTGATGCATCAAACACTACTACACCTGAACCAGTTATATTAGTTGAATAATTTAAAGTTGCGTTTGCTGTACCAGTAACGGTAAATATTGCATCATTTCCAAAACAAACTGGAGTATTTGAAGTAATATTAGTAACTGAAGGTGCTGGGTTTACAGTAACGGTATATGGTGTAAACACTGTAGCACATTGCCCAGCATCTGGAGTAAACGTATAATTTGTAGTTTGAGTATTATCTACAGCAGGTGACCAAGTTCCTGTAAATCCTTCAATTGAAGTTAAAGGTAAGTTTATAACATCTCCAACACAGAAAGGCCCAATTTGGCTAAATGTTGGATTGTAAACAGGATTCACTAAAGTTATAATGATACCATCAGTTATATTACATCCATTAATAGTAAAATTAAACCCTGTATATATACCTGCTGGTAAATTAGAAATTATTATATCCCCATTTACATTAGCAATATAGTTAATCGGTCCAATTGGCCCTGAATCTTGTGTATAAGAAACACTGTATGTATCACCAGGTGTAAATCCTGAAATTGTAATAGACCCTTCAGTGCCATTACAAGTAGTTGGGCTAACTGAAACAAAAGTAGGTACTGATTGAATTGAAAAAGTTGCAGAATAATATGCTCCACCATTATCTAAAACAAGTGAATCATCACATTGAGATGGGTCATCATTATCCCCAGTTATATCATAATAAACTTCTATAATATAATTACCTGGAACATTTGTAGTTAAATCAATTGCTGAATTAACTTCTTGCCATCTTTGATCTCCAGTTGAACATGAAGCACCACCAGTTGGATAAGTCCCAGCCGTACAGTCTTCAAGAAGTGGTAAGTTCACTATTGTAAACGCACCAGGAGCAGAAGAAGCTTCATAAATTCTATAATTTAATCTTGCACTACAAACATTAGATGTAACAGTTTTGAATGTTCTTAATTCAGCGCCATTAAAAATAAGATTCCCAGAAGATTGAACATAAGTTCCTAGATCACTATTTGGGAAAACATTCATTGCCGCACCAATAGTTTGAGAACCTGAAGTTGTATTAAAAAACTCTCCATTTGCTGAAGTATTACAGTCGTCCAATAAAACGGCACTTGCAATAGTTCCAAAGGTACATGTTGCAAGTACTTGTACGTCAAGTGTAACTGTTGAAGCACATTGTCCTGCATCAGGTGTAAATGTATACGTAGCTGAATTCATATTATCAACTACTCCAGGAGACCATGTTCCCGTAATTCCATTATTTGATGTATTTGAAAGTACTGGTGCAGTATCTCCAGAACAAATAGGTGCTGGTGAAACAAACGAAGGTATCGTTTCAGTATTTACAGTAATTGAAACGTCCACAGATGTTGCACATTGCCCTGCATCCGGTGTAAAAGTATACACTCCTGAATTCATATTATCAACTACAGCTGGAGACCATGTTCCAGTTATTCCATTCGTTGAAGTATTTGACAAAGTAGGTGCAGTTGTACCTTCGCAAAAAGGAGCAATTGCATTAAATGTTGGTGCCATTAAGTCTAAAACTGTTATTTCAACAAAATCAGAAGTTGCACAAAGTGAATTTGTATCTGTTGATTGCACATTTACAGTATAAACTCCAGGAGCTGGAGGTGTGAATGTAACTGTAGAACCAGTTGTAGCACTTAGTCCTGTACTTGGTGTCCAATTATAAATTCCATTACCTCCTGTTGCGGTTAAATTTACTGTTTCATTTATACATATAGTAGGATCTACAGGTGAAATTACAACATCTGTAGTAGTTGAACCTCCAGAAGTAACAGTAACTGAATAATCACATACTGCTCCTGCATAACCATCAATCATTAAATAATATGTTTGTCCAATAGTTAATCCTGTAAAAGATAATCCATTTACACCTGGATTCATTGGAGAAAAACAATTTATAGATGTTACTGGCCCACTACCACAAGTCGCGGCTGTAAAAACATAAAATTGAATTCCTGAACCATTAGTACAGTTTCCAACGTTTACATCCATTGTAATTGAAGTAGCTGTTGCTTGAAATGTTAAAAAGGAATTATTCTCAATTGATCCACAAAACCCTGTGTTCAATTCTGGCCATGAGTTTACAGTATATGCACTAGATGTATTACCACAGTAACCATCTAAATTACAAACTGGGGCAGCCGTAGGACAATCATTCCCTGCAGGTGCTGAACCACTACATCCAGCAAATAAAGTATTAAAAGCTCTTGGTCCAGACCAAAAACTTAAACCATCAGTAGAGCCACAGTCAGATAGAACATAAAATTCATATGCAGTATTAGGATTTAAACCAGTTACTGTAAAAGGGTTCGTTGTAGCATTAATAATTGTTGAAGCACCTGTTGGATAACCTGTTCCTGCGGGTTGAACAACAATTTGCCAGTTTGAAACACCTACATATGTATCTGTCCATGATAAAGTAGCGTCCGTATCTGAAATATTAGTTACAGAAAGAAGTGTAGGCTGTGGACATGTAGGTGGAGGAGAACAAATAATATTTGCATTCCATCCTGCTGCAGTTACAGATCCGTCAGAAGTAAAATTAAAAGTCAAACATCCGCTCGGAGCAGAAGATATAAATTGTGGAGGCAATGCTGTTCCTGTAAATGTTCCTAAAAGTGGAGCAGCTGTATTATCACCATCATAAATTCTTAAAAAATCAAAATTATTTTCTAGTGCAAAACTTATAAATTGTACCACTACCACATCCCCTGGATTATCAGGACATATTGTTGTAGTTATATTTTGACTATTTAAATAATTCCCTGAAGGGCCACCTTGGTCATAAAAATTATCACCAGCACAATAATAAGGCTGAGTTGTAAAAGTTGCTTTTACCGACCATAAGCTTATGTCTGTACTTGGAGTACAAATTGCACGAACGTAAACATCATAAGAAGTTTGTGAAGACAAACCTGTAATTGTAAATGGATTTAACCCTGTAATTGTTCCTACAGAACCTGCAGTAGGTGCTGGTGAACCAGCTGGTAACCAAATTACTTCCCATTGAGTTGCCGTGCCAGTTTCAGTCCATCCAACATTTGCAGTTGTAGCGGTAACAGATGACATTGTTAATGCAGTTGGTCTAGGACATGTTGGTGGCGGTGCACATGTAATATTTGAAGTCCATCCAGGTCTGTTTACAGAGCCGTCACTTCTAAATCTAAATGTCAAACTACCATCAGCGGCAGTAGAAGTGAATGGTCCAGGAATAGCTGTTCCCCAATAACCACCTGCTAACCCTCCAGGAACATTTCCTGCTCCGTTTGCACTTGCAATTTGAGGAGCTGCAATTGAGTTCCCATTAAAAACATATAAAGCATCCCAAGTTGCTTCAGTATCAAAAGATGTAAACGTTACTGTTACTTTATCACCAGGGTTAACTGGAAAAATTGTAACTGTAACATCTGCATTATTTGTATAATTTCCAGTAGCTCCTCCATTGTCAACAAAATTTCCACCACAAACAGGCGGAGAAGCAGTTGTTGTAAAGTTCATTCCACTAGACCACGGACTTAAATTATCAGTAGCACAAATTGCTCTTACATAGTATGTATATGACGTCAAAGGAGTTAATCCTGTTAAGTTATGAGGATTAGTTACGGGTGTAATAATAGTCCCCGTACCTTGTACAAAACCAATTGGCCCATATTCAATTTCAAATTGTGTTGCCGGTCCTGTATAAGTCCAGCCTAAATTTGCAGATGTTGATAAAGGTGTAGCTGTTAAAGTTGTGGGTGCAAAACACTGTTGATCTACATTTACGTTATCAACCAACCATCTATCTCCATTATCATTTTCCATAACGAATGCTATATAGACATTCTGTCCTGCATAAGCAGTAAGCGATAAAACTTTTTGCTCATAAACATTGTATGTTGTTACAATATTATCTTCTGTCCAAGTTTGGATTGTTGTAAAATCACCAGGATTAGTTTGAGATAAAGTAGAAACCCTAATAGTATAACTACTTCCTTGATTCCCAGCTTGTGTCAATCGAGTATAAAAACGTAATTGACCATTTGTTGGCACAGTAACTTGTGATGTAACCATCCAATCCTCTGCCATTGTTCCATCGGTTACATTTTCTCTATCCAAATACGCGGCTTTTGTCCCTGCATAAACAAGGGAAGCTGTAGATGTAGATGCCCAACTTCTTGTTAGACCAATTCCATTGTCAAAAGTAGTCCAGCCAGTAGGTGGAAATGTCGCACCTTCAAAACCTTCAGACAACTGTCCGTAGCTTAAAAAAGTGAATAATGACATGAAAAAAAGTAATAATTTTTTCATTATGTAAAATTTATGTTATGGTTTGATTAATTTTCAAAATTAAGAATAAATTTTACCACACAAGCATGTATCGATTAAGTGCTCAAAAACATCGATAAAAAGAGTTAATTAACATAATAAAAAAACACTAAATTTGCATTATTAATTATATTCTTTGATTTTGGATAAAAAACTAAAAATATATTTTGCTTCCGACCAACATTTTGGGGCACCAACTCCCGAATTAAGTTTTCCTAGAGAGCAACGTTTCGTACAATGGTTAGATGAGGTAAAAAAGGATGCAGATGCTGTTTTTTTACTTGGCGATTTATTTGATTTTTGGTTTGAATACAAAACAGTTGTTCCTAAAGGTTTTGTAAGGGTTTTAGGCAAATTAGCTGAAATTAGAGATTCAGGTATTCCGATCTATTTCTTTGTTGGAAATCACGATCTATGGATGCAGGATTATTTTCAAAAAGAATTAAACATTCCTGTTTATCATGACAATGAAGAATTTACTTTTAATGGAAAGTCTTTTTTAATTGGACATGGAGACGGAAAAGGACCCGGAGACAAAGGTTACAAACGCATGAAAAAAGTGTTTACCAATTCTTTTTCTAAGTGGCTATTCCGTTGGTTACATCCAGATATTGGCGTTAAGCTAGCGCAATACTTATCAGTAAAAAACAAATTAATATCAGGTGCAGAAGATGTAAAATTTCTTGGAGAAGATAATGAATGGTTAGTACAATATGCTAAACGAAAATTAGAAACCAAACACTACGATTATTTTGTTTTTGGACACCGTCACTTACCCATGATTATCGATGTTTCAGAAAATTCTAAGTATGTAAACTTAGGTGACTGGATTGGTTACTTTACTTATGGTGTTTTTGATGGAGAAACTTTCGAATTAAAAGAATATAAGAACTAGCTTTCATTTTCTAATTCTTCCACTTCTTTTTCCAAATCTAATTTCCTGAATGATGGCGAAACTATTGCAGTTCCAAAAACGGTAGCTAAGGTCATGCATCCCCCAAAAACAACCGCTGGTACAACTCCCATTATTTTTGCTGTTAATCCACTTTCAAAAGCACCTAATTCATTTGAAGAACCTACAAAAATAGAATTTACAGAAGAAACTCTTCCGCGCATATTGTCTGGGGTATGTAATTGCAATATGGTATTTCGAATCACAACTGAAACACCGTCTGCAACACCACTTAAAAATAAGGCTACAACAGAAATCCAAAATATTTCGGAAATACCAAAAACAATAATACAAAGTCCAAACACAAATATTGCTGTTAATAATTTTACACCCGCATTTTTATTCAACGAAAAATAAGCTGCTGCTAACATAGTTACGATAGAACCTACTGCTGGTGCAGCTCTTAAGATTCCAAAACCTTCTGACCCAACTTTTAAGATGTCTTGTGCAAAAATGGGCAATAATGCAACTGCTCCTCCAAATAAAACTGCAAACATATCTAAAGAAATAGCTCCTAAAATAGTTTTGTTATTGAATACAAACTTCACTCCTTCTTTCAAACTTTGAAATATGGGTTCGCCAATTTTCGGGTTCAAAATAGGTTTTTTAGAAATTTGGGTCAACCAAAGCAAGGCAAATAAAGTACATCCAAAAACCAAACACATTGACCAATGTACGCCAATTATTCCAATGGAAACTCCAGCAATTGCGGGACCGAACATAGAACCCATTTGCCAAGTTGAGCTGCTCCAAGTAGCGGCATTTGGATAATTTTTTTTTGGGACAATTAAGGATAAAAGCGAAAAAACTGTTGGTCCTATAAATGCTCTTACCAATCCTCCACAGAAAACTAATGCATAAATAATTGCTAAAATTGATGAAGTTGAAAGTGACTCAACGACACTTGGAACCGTTACTAAAAAAAGTCCTAAACTGATGATTGAAAAACCTAAAAGGCATTTCATAAGCAGACTTCTTTTTTCATTCTGGTCAACGATATGTCCTGCAAATAAAGCCATAGAAACAGCCGGAATAATTTCCATTAAACCAATAATTCCTAATGAAAGTGGGTTTTTAGTTAAACTATAGACTTCCCATTCAATTATTACAAACTGCATCGACCAAGCAAAAACAAGTGCGAATCGCATAGAAAGGAAAAAACGAAATTCTTTAAAACGTAATGCTGCGTAAGGATCTTTTTTAATCATTTGAAGGTTTGATATCGCGTAATTGAAGTTGCAAAGTTACAACATCTCGCCATTCATTTTCCTCTAATGATACGATGGCATCAAACTTTTGCATATTTTTAACAATTGGTAATTTATCTCCAATTTTAAATCCAATAGCTCCAAAACTTTCCGAATTATCTTGCTTTACAAATGCCTTCAAATGTTCATCATCTGAACCCAAATTTTTAGCATATCCAGAGTCGGTTAATTCTTTAACCAAAAATAAAGGCGTCATGTTTTGAGGACCAAAAGGTTCAAATTGTTTTAAAACACGCATTAATCTCGGGCTCAATTCTGTTAAGCGAATTTCAGCATCGTATTCTACTTCTGGAATCAACAAATCAGGATGAATAGTTTCTTGAACTGTTTTTTCGAATGCCTTTTTGAATTTTTCATAGTTTTCTTCCTTCAAAGTCATTCCGGCTGCATACATATGTCCACCAAATTGTTCTAAATGTTCTGCACATGCTTCCAACGCATTATACACATCAAAATCTTTTACCGAACGTGCAGAAGCGGCCAATTTATCGCCGCTTTTTGTAAAAACAATTGTTGGTCTGTAATAGGTTTCTATCAATCTGGAAGCCACAATACCAATTACTCCTTTGTGCCAATTTTCTTGATACACAACAGTAGAAAATCTTTTTTCTTCATTTGAATCGATAATTTGAGATAAAGCTTCTTTCGTAATTTGTTTATCTAAACCTTTCCGCTCGTTATTATTATCTTCAATTTCTTTGGCAAACTCTTCGGCTTGAGCCAAATTAAATTCGGTTAACAAACGTACCGCATAATCGCCATGTTTAATTCTTCCGGCTGCATTTATACGAGGTGCAACAGTAAAAACAACGTCGGTTATGGTAATTTCTTTCTTTTTTATAGATTGCAACAACGCTGAAATTCCCGGACGTGGATTAGAATTAATTACGTCCATTCCAAATTTTGCTAATGTTCTGTTTTCTCCGGTCATGGGAACAATATCTGCAGCAATTGCAGTGGCAACCAAGTCTAAATAAGGTAGAAAATCTTCCGTTGTTTGGTTTCTATTTTGACCTAAAGCTTGAATTAATTTGAACCCAACTCCACAACCGCATAATTCATCATATGGATACGAACAATCTTCTCTTTTTGGATCTAAAACCGCAACCGCATTTGGCAATTTATCCCCAGGTCGGTGATGGTCACAAATGATAAAATCAATGTCTTTTTCTGCAGCATAATTTACATGATCAATGGATTTTATCCCGCAATCTAAAGCAATAATTAAGGTAATTCCGTTGTCTTCAGCAAAGTCAATCCCTTTGTAAGAAATTCCGTAACCTTCGGCATAACGATCTGGAATATATGTAGCTACATTGGGGTAAAAAGTTCTTAAATAACTTGAAACCAATGAAACTGCAGTTGTTCCATCGACATCATAATCGCCAAAAATCATGACATTTTCATTGTTTTCAATGGCAATTTCAATACGTTCAACCGCTTTATCCATATCTTTCATTAAGTATGGATTGTGTAAATCGTCTAAAGTAGGACGGAAAAAAGTTTTGGCTTGTTCGAAGGTTTCAATCCCTCTTTGAACGAGTAAAGTCGCAATAATTTCATCGACTTGAAGTGCATTTTGTAAGGCTTGTACTTTTGTTTTTTCTGGCTTTGATTTTAAATTCCAACGCATAGTTTAAAAATTTAGAAGTTAGAATTCTGAATGTAGAATTCAATTATTTTGGCTTATATAAATACAAATGTATAATTATTTTTTCTCAGAAAGCGCATTTGCTTCAAAATGAATTCCTTCCCAACCAAACTTCATAAAATTTCGAATATTTTGATGGTCTTCTTCATTTGGAGTCTGTAGAACTTTTTGGTAATGTTCGCCAAATAAAAACAAAGTCTCTGTTACATCTAAGTGGTGTAGTTTTGCAAATGAAAACAATTTACAAGAACCATTATTTGAGTTTGCTTCGTTGATAATTGCTCCATTTTTGAATTTTGCAGGAGTAAATTCAAATGCACTATCGATTGCATTTAGGACTTCTGAAAAGTTAATAGTTTCAGATTTTTTTGCTTTATTTATGAGTTCTGAAATAGTCATTTTATTTATTTGTTTTATTGTCATTTCGACGTTAGGAGAAATCACATTGTCTAATTTATTCAAAATGATGATTTAAAAATTCAAATTCAGAATTCATAGTCTTAATTAAATTCAATTTCTTTTCTCTTCTCCATTTTTTTAACTCTTTTTCTCTTGCAATAGCTTCTTCAACCCAAACAAATTTCTCGTAATAAACTAAAAGCTCTAAATTATATTTTGAAGCAAATGTTTTGTTTCCTTGTTCTAAATTTTCTTTATGTTGTTGTAATCTTTGTTTCAAATTATTTGTCATACCAATATAAAAAGTAGATCTATATTTATTGGTAATTATGTAAACATAATAAGAATGAAAGCCTAATTGAGGATTGAATTCATTCATGTTTTAAGCTTTTACTTTATGTGATTTCTCCTTACGTCGAAATGACAAAGTCTTATTTATGAAAAAAAGTTTTAACCTCAACTGTTGCAAATTTTCTAAACATTTCCATTACACCACAATATTTATCCACAGATAAATCAACTGCGCGTTGTAGTTTTTTCTCGTTTAAATTAGCTCCATAAAAGTGATATTCAACAGTAACAGTATCATACACTTTTGGGTGTTCTTCGGTTAAGTTGGCAATGGTTTCAATTTTGAAATCATCTACTTCCAACTTCATTTTTTCAATTAAAGAAGCCACATCTAGACCCGAACAACCCGCTAGAGAAGCCAACATCATTGCTTTTGGTCGTAAACCCGCTCCTTCTCCGCCGTTTTCTTCTCCAGCGTTGATTAAAAGTGTTTCGCCACTTGGATTGGTCGATTCAAATTGCATTTTCTTTTTCCAAGTTGTAGTTACGTTGTGTGTTGTCATGATATTTATTCTAATATTCTAATGCTTTTTTAATATTAATTCCTTCTGATGCTAGAAGATTCATTACTTGGTAAAAACTTTGTAAATGCTTTTTACTTTCCAAATAAAAATATTTTTTATGATTCACGCCATTGTGAGTGAACGAAATCCAATTTAAAATGCCCTTACCATATCTTCGAGAAAGAATATTGAATTCTAAATCATATCTTAGAAAATGAGGATCTTTTCCTTTAAAATCAGCTGCAACATATTTTATATTTGATAAATTATTAAAAGAAAATACTTCTTCACCTATCTCAATATAGTTATGTGTAATAAAAAAGTCATCCTCTAATTTACCTGCACCAAACTCTTCATTAAAATTAATTAATAATTGACTCATAAGTAAAAGTACAAAACCAAAAATTCCTATGGAAATTATAGACTTAAAGAGAGTCTCATTTTTAAAAAACAAACTATTAATTAAATAAAAAGATATTGCTATCAAAAACAAAACAATACTTGAAATTAAGTATTTAGTACTCTGTAAATTCAGCTTTTCATTAAAAGTATATTTCACAAAAATTTTACTTTGAAAAAGTGCAGTTTTAGTATTCATAAGAATTATTTCTTCCCGCCAACACAAACCACAATTTCGCCTTTTGCAGGTTTCGCTTCGAAGTGTTTTAAAACTTCTTCCGCAGTTCCGCGAACGGTTTCTTCGTGTAGTTTTGATAATTCACGAGAAACAGAAACAGGTCTGTCGGCGCCAAAATATTGTACATATTCGGCTAAGGTTTTGTTTAACTTATGTGGTGAAACGTAAAAAATCATGGTTCTTGTTTCTTCTGCTAAAGCCAAAAAACGTGTTTGTCTCCCTTTTTTATCGGGTAAAAAACCTTCAAAAACGAATTTATCGTTGGGCAAACCGCTATTTACTAAAGCTGGTACAAAAGCCGTAGCTCCAGGTAAGCATTCTACTTCAACTCCGTTTTCTACACAAGAACGCGTTAGTAAAAACCCAGGATCTGAAATCGCAGGAGTTCCAGCATCGCTAATTAACGCAATGGTTTCGCCTGCCTGCATTCGTTTTACCAAATTTTCAACGGTTTTGTGTTCGTTGTGCATATGATGACTGTGCATGTGTGTAGCAATTTCGAAATGCTTTAGCAATTTTCCGCTGGTGCGTGTGTCTTCTGCTAAAATTAAATCGACTTCTTTTAAAACGCGAATCGCTCTAAAAGTCATGTCTTCAAGATTACCAATTGGTGTTGGAACTAAATATAATTTACCCATTAAACTTGTTGTATAAAATACAGATTTTATAAATTATTTTTAAACACATAGGCACATAGTTTAACTATGTTTCTGTTAGAAATTTTAGAAAATACTTTTTACACAGTAGCTATGTAAACTAATAAAACCTTAACTATTTTATATAAAACTCTATGTTTCTATGTGGTGAAAAGCTACAATTAATTGAATTTTTTTTCTACTATTTCTAAAAATCGGTTTTCGAACTCTTCTTTTCCATCCCAATTATTATAATCTGGTTTAACGAAATCGTTGATAAATCCTTGCGCTTCATCAAATGAATCGAATGTGTTTAATTGCGATAAAACACGGTTAAAATCATCTGAACTTCCGCCAAATAATTTTTTCTCAAAAGCAATTCTATCGTTTAAACCTATATTAATTCCTTTGGTTAATCTGTCGTTAAGCGACATTGTTTTTGGTTCTTCAAAAACTACTTCAGGAACTTTTTCAATTATAATTTCTTCTCTAACTTCAGCAACAATCTCTTTTTTTGTTTCCAATAAATCTTCAACCGCTTCTTCTGGTTTTGAATCTTCAACCGCATCAAAAGTTAGTTCAGCAACTTGTTCAACTTCTACAGGAACATCATTTACTTTTACAAAATCGGGTTCTTGGAAATCTCCACCAAAAACATCTTCAAATAAAACAGACTGAGGTTGTTTTAAATCTTCTTCATGAACCAAAGCCATTTCTTCAATAACTTCTTCCTCTACTTCAGCAACAACTTCATCATCTATTTCTTCGACAAATTCACCAACAATATCCTTATTGTCTAAAGTGTCCATTTCAGGCTCTGAATCCAAATCTAAATCTAAAGCATGTAAAACGTTTTCATACTCTTCTTTATTTTTATGATTTTCAACTGCATTTGAAACTTTTGGGTTTTCCAATTTATGCTCTAAGTCTTCACGAGAAATTTCTTTTTCAGAAACAGCAATGTTTTCTTCATAAAAACGCAAAACCGTTAGTTGGTCGTACAATTTTTTTGTCTCTTCATGCAGTTGAACCGTTTCAGAACGGTTTTTTAACTTCAAAACTCGGTGTGCAATGCTGATTAGTTCGGCTTCTAACTTTTTCTTCATAACTTAAAGGAATAGAAATTGAATAATTATAAATTTCTTGTAAAAATATTATTTTAAAACTTGAAAATAAAGAACTTACTTAAAAACTTATATTGTTTGTCTTTAGTGTAAATTTACGTAAGTTTGTTTCGACTACAAAAGTAGTGGATTATAATATTAATTGACCGAAATATACAAAATGTTTCTTGAAAATACAGTAAATCAACACGAACAATTTGGTTGGATAGAAGTGATCTGCGGCTCAATGTTTTCTGGAAAAACAGAAGAACTTATTCGTCGTTTAAAAAGAGCGCAATTTGCTAAACAAAAAGTAGAAATTTTTAAACCGGCCGTAGATACTCGTTATGATGATGAAATGGTCGTTTCTCATAATAAAAATGAAATTCGCTCTACGCCAGTTCCAGCTGCAGAAAATATACGAATTCTTGCCCAAGGTTGTGACGTGGTAGGTATTGATGAGGCTCAATTTTTTGATGATGAAATTGTTGCGGTTTGTAACGACTTAGCCAATAGTGGAATACGAGTAATCGTTGCAGGTTTAGACATGGACTTTAAAGGGAATCCTTTTGGGCCAATGCCTGCACTTATGGCAACTGCCGAATATGTTACTAAAGTTCATGCGGTTTGTACTCGTACGGGAAATTTGGCAAATTATAGTTTTAGAAAGTCAGAAAACGATAAATTAGTAATGCTTGGTGAAACAGAGGAATACGAACCATTAAGCAGAGCTGCCTATTATAAAGCGATTAGAGAAAACTTAGAAAAATAATTCCTTTGAATTACACTTTACAAAACATAATATCAACTTTAGATATTAAAAACCAAGAAACGTTTCCTGATTTTAATGTCGAAAATATTTCTATTGACAGCCGTTCGTTGCAAAACAATAACGGAACTTTATTCTTTGCTTTAAAAGGAAGTAATCACGACGGACACCAATATATTGAGCAACTTATTAAAAAAGGTGTTGCGTTTTTTGTTGTAGAGCACATTCCAACGCATTTAAAAGGAAAAGCGCATTTTATTGTAGTAAAAAATACGTTAAAAGCACTTCAAAAAACAGCAATTTATTATCGTAATTTATTTGAGTTTCCTACAATAGGAATAACAGGCAGCAACGGAAAGACAATTGTAAAAGAATGGCTTAATTTTCTTTTAAGTCCCGATTTTAAAATTGTAAGAAGTCCGAAAAGTTATAATTCGCAAGTAGGAGTTCCATTATCAATTTTTGGAATCAACGAAAATCATAATTTAGGAATATTTGAAGCCGGAATTTCTCAGAAAGGAGAAATGCAAAAATTGCAAGAAATTATTCAACCTACTATTGGTGTTTTTACTCATTTAGGCCATGCGCATGAGGATAGTTTTGCAAGTATTACGGAAAAAATAGAAGAAAAAACAGCTCTTTTCAAAAGTTGTGAAATTGTCATTTTAGAGAAGAATACAGAAGTAGAATCTTTTATCAATTGCCCTACAATTACTTGGAGTTTTGACGATAAAGAAGCTGATTACTTTTTATATAAAAACACAAAAAGCAATAAACTTACAGAAATACATGTCACTGGAAAGAACCATGATTTTAAGGTTTCAATTCCTTTTAATGATGATGCCTCTATAAAGAATGCAACAACCTGTATTGTTTCAATGTTGTATTTAAATTACAGCACAAATGATATTCATGAAAGGGTTGGGCAATTATACCCTATTGAACTTCGTTTGCAGGCAAAAAAAGGAATCAATAACTGTTTGTTAATTGACGATTCTTATTCATCAGATTATCAATCGTTACAAATTGCTTTAGACTTTTTAGAGCAACAGAAACTTCACAGCAAGAAAACAATTATTCTTTCGGATGTTTTTCAAGGTGGCTTACCATTAGACGAATTGTATCAGAAAGTTGCAAGTGCCATTCAAGATAATAAAATAGATAGAATAATTGCAATTGGCGAAACCATAAGTAGTTATTTAAACGAGTTGCCAAATGTAATTTCATTTCCAAACACAAATGACTTTTTAAAGCAGTTTAATCTCAATTCATTTGAAAACGAAACCATTTTAATTAAAGGCGCTCGAAATTTTTATTTTGATGAAATTGTGGTTGTTTTAGAAGAAAAAAATCACGAAACGGTTTTAGAAATTAATTTGGATGCTTTAAGTCATAATCTAAATTTTTACAAATCGAAATTGTCTCCTAAAACCAAAATAATGGTTATGGTAAAAGCTTTTGGTTATGGAAATGGCGGATATGAAATTGCAAAGCTTTTAGAACACAATAATGTGGACTATTTAGGTGTTGCTTTTGCCGATGAAGGAATTTCGTTGAGAAAAGCAGGAATTAAAATCCCAATAATGGTTTTAAATCCAGAAAACAGTAGTTTTCACGCAATGATTGCCTACGATTTAGAGCCCGAAATATATTCATTAACTGGCTTACAAGCGTTTTTAAAAGTAGCTAAGCAGCAAAACATAACTTCCTATCCTATTCATTTAAAAGTAGACACTGGAATGCATCGATTGGGTTTTGAATCACATGATTTAACTGAATTAAAAATACTTTTAAAAAACAATAACTTTATTGAAGTTAAAAGTATTTTTTCGCATTTAGCTGCTTCAGATGATCTTACATTTAAGGAATTTACTGAATTGCAATTTAATAGGCTTCAAAGTTTCTACGAAGAAATTTCTGGTTCTTTACAAAAAAAACCAATCCGACATATTTTAAATACTTCAGGCATTTTTAATTATCCGCATTATCAACTGGAAATGGTTCGTTTAGGCGTTGGACTCTATGGTGCAGGAAATTCAACTTTAGAAAACAATCATTTACAAAATGTTAGTACTTTAAAAAGTATTATTTCTCAAATTAGAACGGTTGAAAAAGAAGAAAGTATTGGCTATAGCCGAAAATATATTGTTGAAAAAACTATTAAAGTGGCTACAATCCCTATAGGTTACGCAGATGGAATTAGACGATCTTGGGGAAATGGTGTTGGTCATATTTTAGTTCACAATCAAAAAGCTCCTATTCTGGGAAATATTTGCATGGACATGCTTATGGTTGATGTAACTGAAATAAATTGTAATGCAGGAGATGAAGTCATTATTTTTGGCGAGCAATTAACCGTAAATGAAATCGCAGAAAAAACAAATACTATTTCTTATGAGATTTTAACTGGTATTTCTCAAAGAGTGAAGAGAATATTTTATAAAAACTAACTAATTGTTAAATTTTTAATTAAATTCGTAATTAATTAACCAATTAAATTAGATAAATATGTTAAAAGAATTCAAGAATTTTATTATGACAGGAAACGTAGTTGAGTTTGCTGTTGCAGTAATTATGGCTGGTGCCGTAGGCGGAGTTGTAAATGGGTTTGTAAATGATATTGTTATGCCATTTGTAGGTTACTTTAGTGGCGGTGTTGATTTTGCTGACAAAAAAGTAATCTTAACTGAAGCCGTAGCAGCTTCTGAAGGAGTTGCTGAAGTTGCTGAAGTTGCCATTCGTTATGGTGCTTGGGTAAACACATTGGTAAACTTAGTAATTGTTGGACTTGTAATGTTTATAATTGTTAAAGCATACAATAAAACTAAAAAACCAGTTGTAGAAGAGGCTCCTGCACCTTCAGGTCCAACTCAAGAAGATTTATTAGCAGAAATTAGAGATTTATTAAAAAAATAGTCACATCGCTACATTATATATTATAACTAAATCCCGTTTTATAAGCGGGATTTTTCTTTTTAATAAAGTTTTGTGAAAAATTAATGAAGTATCATTATTCCAAATAATATTCTATATTTTTGTATTCCAAATTCATAAATAATGAAAGTAGCAGTAGTAGGCGCAACCGGAATGGTTGGAGAAATTATGTTAAAAGTATTAGCAGAAAGAAATTTTCCAGTAACAGAATTAATCCCTGTTGCTTCTGAGAAATCAGTTGGAAAGGAACTAGAATGGAACGGAAAATCCTATACGGTAGTTGGCTTACAGACAGCTGTAGAAATGCGTCCAGATATTGCTTTGTTTTCTGCTGGTGGAGAAACTTCATTAGAATGGGCTCCAAAATTTGCAGCAGTGGGTACAACCGTTATTGATAATTCTTCTGCTTGGAGAATGGATACTGCCAAAAAATTAGTAGTTCCTGAAATTAATGCTTCTTCATTAACCAAAGAAGATAAAATTATTGCAAATCCAAACTGTTCAACTATTCAAATGGTACTAACATTAGCGCCATTACACGCTAAATACAAAGTGAAAAGAATTGTTGTTTCTACGTACCAATCTATTACTGGAACTGGGGTAAAAGCAGTGCAGCAATTAGAAAATGAATATGCAGGTACAAAAGGTGAAATGGCTTATAAATACCAAATTCACAGAAATGCAATTCCACAATGTGATGTTTTTGAAGAAAACGGATACACTAAAGAGGAAATGAAATTGGTTCGTGAAACTCAAAAAATCTTAAATGACAAAACCATTGCTGTTACTGCAACTGCTGTACGTGTGCCAATTGTTGGTGGACATAGTGAAGCAGTTAATGTGCAATTTGAAAATGATTTTGAAGTGAATGATATTCGTAAAATTTTACACAATACTGATGGTATAACGATTCAAGATAATTTAGATACTTTTACTTATCCAATGCCTTTATATGCAGAAGGAAAAGATGATGTTTTTGTAGGGAGAATTCGTAGAGATGAAAGCCAACCAAACACTTTAAACATGTGGATTGTTGCAGACAATTTAAGAAAAGGAGCTGCTACAAATACCATACAAATTGCAGAATATTTAGTTGCCAATAAATTGGTATAAATACAAATGAAGAAAAAGTTTGCCATATTAAATTTTATTTTGATGCTTTCGGTATTATTTGCCGTTAGCTATCAATCGTTGCATACTTTTTCACACCATAAACATGAGGAAATAAAATCTGTTTCTTCAGAAAAAACCTATACTCAAAACCTTTTAGAGAAAGAACATTGTCCGGTTTGTGAATTCAAATTTGCCAGTTTTCTTTCTCCAGAGGTTTTTACTTTTTCTTTTTTCCCACCTCATTTTGAAATTCCTTATCAGTTTTCTGTTAAAGAAAATTTCAACTCATTTTATGAGAGTTTATTCTCTCCTAGAGGACCTCCATTTATAGTTTAATTTATTGTTTGCTTTTGCAAAAAACGAGCTACAACTTTATTTTAAGTTGTAACAACTTATTTATATAATTAATTTAAACTAGAATGAAAAAAATAATTCAATTAGTCATCCTATTTGCATCAATATTAAGTTTTTCACAAAATAAACTTACCGGAAAAATAACAACTATAGATAATATTCCTCTACAAAACGCCGTAATTCACATAACTGAAAATAATGCCTTTACAGAAACAAATGAATTTGGAATTTACTCTTTCGAAAATGTTCCAAAAGGCGAAATAACCCTAGTTATTCACTTATTAGGTTACGAACAAAAAAATGAAAAAGTAAACAGTAATCTAAGTTCAGAAATAAACTTCATTCTTCAAGAAAAAGAACAACATTTAGATGAAGTAATTGTTTCTACTTCTTTCAATAAAATGCAATCGCAAAATGTAATGAAAGTCGAACATCAATCTGTTAAAGAAATGCGTAAAAATGGAAATGTAACCTTAATGGATGGGTTAGCAGAAACTCCAGGAGTGAGTCAAATTTCAACTGGAACTTCCATTGGTAAACCTGTAATTAGAGGTTTAAGCGCGTCGAGAGTTTTAGTTTATGCACAAGGAATTCGATTAGAAAATCAGCAATTTGGCGAAGAACACGGACTTGGATTGAGTGCTTCTGGAATTGAAAGTGTAGAAATCATTAAAGGTCCTGCATCTTTATTATACGGTTCAGATGCAATTGGAGGTGTTGTCTATTTCAATTCAGAAAAATATGCGCAATTTGGAAAATCAGAAGCCAATTTTTTACAACAATTTTCAAGTAATACGCGAGGAACAAATACTTCTTTTGGTTATAAATCAACACCTGGAAACTGGAAATTTTTAATTAGAGGAAATTACAATTCTCAAGCTGATTATAAAGTTCCTACAGGAGATAGAATCATCAACACACGTTCTATTGAAAAAGATTTAAAATATGGAATTGGCTATTCAAATTCGCATTTTTCAACCGATTTTAGATACAATTACAACAACTTAAATTTGGGCTTACCCGAAGAAGATATTGAAAATTCAGGTTTTAGAAATCCATTATTTCCCAAGCAAGATATTGACAATCATATTTTAAGTATAAACCAAAAAGTGTATTTTAAAAATTCAAGATTAGAAGCTGATTTGGGTTATATTTTCAATAATAGAAAAGAATTAGAAGCTATTGATGAAACGGCCTTGCACATGAAGTTGAAAACGGCCAATTATAACGTTAAATATTTTCTTCCCAAATCAAAAAATATTGAAACTATCATTGGTGTTCAAGGAATGCATCAAACCAATTTAAACTTTGGTGAAGAACGCTTAATTCCTGATGCAACAATTAACGATTTTGGTGCTTTTATGACTTCTAATTATGAATGGAATAAAAATGCTATTCAAGCTGGAATACGTTTTGATAAAAGAACAATTACAACTTCAGAATTCGGAACAATAGGAGATGAAGGTTATTTTGAAGCTTTAGATAAACAATTTGAAAGTTTTAATTTTGCTTTAGGGTACAAAACAAATTTAACAGAAAAAATCTTAACTCGTTTTAATTTGGCTTCTGGATTTAGAGCTCCAAATTTATCAGAATTAACTTCAAATGGAGTTCATGAAGGAAGTAATCGTTATGAAATAGGGAATTCGAACTTAAAAAACGAACAAAATTTTCAAGCCGATTTAAATTTGGAATACAACAGCGAACATTTTGAAGTTTTCGTAAACGGATTTTACAATCATGTAAATAACTATATTTATATTGAACCAAATGGAAATACTATAGACGGAAATGATGTGTATAATTACGTTCAAAATAATGCCTATTTATTTGGTGGAGAAGCAGGGATTCATTTTCATCCACATCCATTAGATTGGTTGCACTATACAAGTAGTTTTGAAAACGTAACCGCTAAACAAGAAAATGGAGATTATTTGCCTTTAATTCCTGCTAATCAATGGAAAAACAATTTAAAAACGAACTTCAACTTGTCTAATTGGTTCCAAAAGAACTATGTTTCAGCGCAAATAAACCATACGTTTAATCAAAAAAACACAAGTAATTTTGAAACACAATCAAAAAATTATACTTTGGTGAATTTAGGTTTTGGTGGAGAAATGAATTTTGGTAAACGAAAAATTGATATTTATTTAAATGCAAACAACCTGTTCGATAAGAATTATATTGCTCATTTATCACGATTAAAAAATGATGGTATTCCAAATATGGGTCGAAATATTGTTCTAGGGATAAATTTTGATTTTTAATTAACAACTGCTTTACTATCAATTTCTTATTTTTGTTGGAACCGAAAAAACTAATGATGAAAAAAACAATAACAATAGCAACAATTGTTTGCACTTTAACTATGAGCGCACAAACAAATAACAAATATCCTATAACCAAAAAAACTGATCATGTTGATGTGTATTTTGGAGAACATATAAACGACCCTTACCGATGGTTAGAAGACGATAGAAGTGCAGAAACTGAGGCTTGGGTAAAAGCACAAAACGAAGTTACTTTTGAGTATTTAGAAAACATTCCTTACAGAAATACATTAAAATCTAGAATGGAGAAATTATGGAATTACGAAAAAATTTCAGCGCCATTTAAAGAAGGGAAATTCACCTATTATTACAAAAACAATGGATTACAAAATCAATCGGTTGTGTATAGAAAAGACGCTCAAGGAAAAGAAGAAGTTTTTTTAGATCCAAATAAATTTTCTAAAGATGGAACAACTTCTCTTGGCGGATTGAACTTCTCAAAAGACGGTTCACTTGTTGCTTATGCTATTTCTGAAGGCGGAAGCGATTGGAGAAAAGTTATTGTAATGAAAGCTGCAACTAAAGAAGTTATTGGCGATACAATTGTAGATATTAAATTTAGTGGTGTTTCTTGGTACAAAAATGAAGGTTTTTATTATTCAAGTTACGACAAACCAAAAGGAAGCGAACTTTCTGCAAAAACAGACCAACATAAACTGTATTTTCACAAATTGAATACTGCTCAAAAAGAAGATAAAATTATTTTCGGGTTAAACGAAAAAAGAAGATATGTTGGTGGTTATGTTACTGAAGATGAAAACTATTTAATCATTTCGGGAGCTACTTCAACTTCTGGAAACGAACTATATTATAAAGATTTAGCTAAAAACGGACCAATTGTAAACATCGTTAATAATTTTGACAATGATAATAATGTTTTAGACAATGTAGGAACAAAATTTTACTTGTCTACTAATTATAAAGCACCAAACAAACGTATAGTAACTTTTGATTTGAAGAATCCAAGTCAGGAAAATTGGGTAGATTTCATTCCAGAAACAGAAAATGTATTATCGGCTTCAACTGGAGGTGGTTCTATTTTTGCTGAATACATGATTGATGCTGTATCGCAAGTAAAACAATATGATTATAACGGAAAATTAATTAGAACCATTCAATTGCCAGGTGTTGGCTCTGCTGGAGGTTTTGGTGGTAAAAAAGAAGAAACGACTTTGTATTATTCGTTTACCAATTATATTACACCTGGAACAATTTATGCATTTGATCCAAAAACAGGAAACTCAAAAGTGTACCAAAAACCAAATGTCGATTTCAATGGGGAAGACTACGAGTCGAAACAAGTTTTTTATACGTCGAAAGATGGTACAAAAATTCCAATGATTATTACCTATAAAAAAGGAACGGAATTAAACGGGAAAAATCCAACAATGCTATACGGTTATGGTGGTTTCAATGTTAGTTTAACACCAAGTTTTAGTATTGCAAATGCAGTTTGGATAGAAAACGGTGGGATTTATGCTGTTGCCAATTTGCGTGGTGGTGGTGAATATGGTAAAAAATGGCATAATGCAGGAACACAAATGCAAAAACAAAATGTATTTGATGATTTTATCGCTGCAGCGGAATATTTAATAGCAGAGAAATATACCTCATCTGATTATTTAGCGATTTCTGGTCGTTCAAACGGAGGATTATTAGTTGGTGCAACGATGACACAAAGACCCGATTTAATGAAAGTAGCATTGCCAGGTGTTGGTGTTTTAGACATGTTACGTTACCATACATTTACAGCTGGCGCAGGTTGGGCATACGATTATGGAACAAGCGAACAAAGCAAAGAAATGTTTGATTACTTGAAAGGGTATTCACCAGTACATAATGTAAAAACAGGTACAAAATATCCTGCAACTATGGTTACTACTGGAGATCATGATGACAGAGTAGTTCCTGCGCATAGTTTTAAATTTGCAGCTGAATTACAGGCGAAACAAACGGGATCTAACCCAACATTAATTCGTATTGATGTTAATGCTGGTCACGGAGCAGGAAAGTCAGTTGCGGCAACGATACAAGAATTTGTAGACATGCAAGTATTTACTTTGTACAACATGGGAATTAGAGAATTGAAATAATTTTTTTTCATTTAGATAGAAGCAAAAATCCCGATTCAATGAATCGGGATTTTTTTATTCATTTTTATTTATAAAACTAAAACCTATTGTCACCATCTAAAAGATTTCCAAGTCCACCAAGTAAACTTCCTTCTCCTTTATCTTTTCCGCCCATTTGTGGTGCAGATTGAATAATCCTATCGGCTAATCGGCTAAATGGTAACGATTGTATATAAGCAATTCCTGGTCCACGAAGCGTAGCAAAGAAAACACCTTCGCCACCAAACAATGTATTTTTAATTCCTCCAACGAATTCAATATCGTAGTTGATGTCTTTGGTAAAACCAACAATACAACCTGTATCTACTTTTAAAACTTCACCAGCTTGTAATTCTCTTCTTGCCAATGTACCACCTGCGTGAACAAAAGCCATTCCGTCTCCTTCTAATTTTTGCATAATAAAACCCTCACCACCAAAAAGTCCACGACCAAGTTTTCTTGAAAAGTCAATTCCTACAGAAACACCTTTTGCCGCACATAAAAATGCATCTTTTTGGCAAACGAATTTTCCTCCATATTTATTCAAATCAATTGGTACGATTTTTCCAGGATAAGGTGATGCAAAAGATACTTTTTTCTTACCATATTCAATATTTTGGTACGCCGTCATAAACAAACTTTCCCCAGTTAAAACACGTTTTCCAGCAGACAATAGTTTTCCGAAAATCCCACCTTCTTGTTGGCTTCCATCTCCAAAAATAGTTTCCATTTTTATTCCGTTGTCCATCATCATAAAACTCCCCGCCTCAGCAACCACAACTTCTTGCGGATCAAGTTCTATTTCTACATATTGCATTTCTTCACCAAAAATTTGGTAATCTATTTCGTGTGCTTGCATAATTGAGTGTTTTTTATTTATTAGTCGGATGCATTAAAAAAATGTTACGAAAAAAATTAACATATAAAAAAGTCCCGCTAATTGCAGGACTTTAATTGTATTATAATTAAGATTATTGTTTTACAAATTTTCTAGTTCCAACTTTACTATCAAGAGTTATAATTTTCACTAAATATATTCCTGAAGTTAAATGAGAAACATCAACTTGCGCAAGTTGAGAAATTAAAATTCTTTTACCTTCAATAGAATAAATTTCAACAGAACTTATTTCATCTCTTGAATTGATATTCAAAATGGAAACTGCTGGATTTGGATATATTGTGAAGTCTTGGAACGAAGAAAAATTTTCGTTGCCTAAAACCGTAGAACCAAATTCATAAGCACCTAAATCGACTGTTATATTGTATATTCTTTGATTTCCTAATAAGTCTGTTGTTCCAATTACACTAGCGTTGTCGCCTGAGTTTATCGCTGGTGAACCTGTACTTAATGTATAATCTCCACTAATTGCGTTTGTGAATAATGGATTAGATGCGCTATTATTGGCTGATGTTCCGCTTAATGTAATTCCAGTAAAATTTGTTTCATCAATCGAGTTTTTAATCGTAGCTGAAGAAATCATACTTTCAATATACCCTCCAATAGGTCTAGCTGTTGTTGAAGCTGCTTTATTATTCCAAAAAATACAGTTTGAAATATTAGTGGTGTGATTAGCACCTGTATTTTTTGTTAGGGTAAGTGTAGTTCTATTTGTATTATTCATTCCTGAAGCGGTACCTTCATCAACATTATCAACAAATGTACAGTTTGCAAAGTTTGACACTAAAGTAGAACCGCTACCATAAGAACGTAACCACATAGAGCTACCTGCATAACCTGTTGCAGCAGCATTTGTATCCATAACTTTATTTTTATTAAATAAAGAATTAGAAATAGTATAGGTAACCGTTGAATTACCGGTATTTGCTGAATATATAACACCACCAATAGCAGATAAGTTTTCTGAAAGTTGACAATTGTTAATTATTAAAGACCCAATGCCTCCTGAGGCTGTAAAACCAGCACTCATTGCCCCACCGGCTTCTTTAGACACATTTTTAGTTATTTTACAATTATTAATAGTTACATTTCTTGTGCTTCCGTTTTTATAAATACCTGCTCCATATCTAGCTTCAGTAGCAGAACCAGCTCCTCCATTTGCATGCCCTGCGGTTATTGTTAATCCATTTATCTCAACATCATCTCCTAATAGATATAATACCGTATAACTATTATCATCTCGAGTTGTGTTAACATACGTAGTATTATTGTCATCATTACTGAATAAATCTCCAGATAATATTGTTTCGTTCATTCCAAAAACACGGTCTGAAAGTTCTGATTCCGTTCCATCAAAACCTCCATATAATTTAGATCCTGCTAGTACTGTAAAATATGTTCCTCTATTTGTAGGATGTGGTTTGTATGTGCCTGATTTTAACCAAATGTCTTTATTTGCACCTGCACTCAATGCTGTATGTAAGCTTGTATAAGCATTTGCCCATGAAGATCCATTATTGTTCCCCGTTGCATTTGCATCTACATAAAGTCGAGTTAAAGGATTTTCTAAAAACAAACTATTTACATCTGATGGAGTTAACAAGTAACCTGAATAAATTCGAATATCATCTATTCCATCTTCATACTTATTAACAGAATTTAAATTTCCTAAATGATTATTTCCAATAGTTACTGATACATTTGGAAAAGTGTTTGGATTATTAGCCCAGCCTGTTGAAGCATGTTTATAATGGATATATGTGTTCTCCAAAACATTATCGATATAGATATTATATTCATTTTCTAAAACCCAATTGCTTCCTTGCCAAAAGTAAGTTCTACTTTTAATAGTAATTACGATATGATGCCAATTATTATCAGAAATAGTAGTTGCAGATGTTAGGTCATAATAACCCGTATTGCCAGTTATGGTTGAGCCAGTTGAAGCATCTTGATAATTGTATAAAAAGTTGCTAAACAATCCTACTTTCCCATTTCTTAAATACGCATACCAACCTCTATTTGCTGTTAAGTTTGCATCACTTGTTCTTTCTGTTTGGTCAAGTATTGTTTTAATAACTGCATCATTTGTTGATGTTTTTACCCAAAAACTAAAACTTGTTGCTGTAGCATTTGGAAGCGCACTTCTTTGTAAATAATCTCCCGATAAATTCACTGCGTTTGAAGCAGTATTAAATCTGTCCGCAATTGAAGTTAACGCTGTACCTGTTTGAGCAAGGTGATTTGTTCCAAAGGAGTCATTTAGTGCTCCGCCAGTAAATTTATATTGTCCGTTTAAATTTGTGGTAGGAATTTGAGAAAAAACAGAAGAAAAAGTTAAAAAGCATAAAAGTAAAAACAATCTCATAATTTGTATTTTAAATAATTTATGAGAACAAAGATGTAAGAAATACACTCTCTATTTATTTTTTCTTTCTGAATGGTTCGGTTTTTTTTCTAAATGGAAATTTTCAAAAAACTTGTTGAATGATTTTAATGAACTCTTCCTTCTTTTCTTTAGAAACTGGAATCGTTTTATTATTCTCCATTACTAAAAAATAACCATCTTTTTTAGACAACTCTTTTATATGCTTTAAATTGATTAAAAAAGAACGATGTGGTTTGTAAAAAAATGCATTATTTTCTAACTGGTCTACAAAATGTTTTATGGGTTTACAAATAAGTTCGGTTTTATTATTTTGCAAATGTACTTTTGTATACATACCATCAGCCTCAAAAAACAACACCTCATCGTGTGAAACAAAAATAAAACCCTTCGGAATCTCTAATGCAATTTTATTTAAGGAAAGTTGTTGAAAAGCCTTCTTTAAATCTTCTAATTTTGTATTGATGCCTTTTTGTTTACTTACTTGGATTGCTTTTGCTAATGCAGGCTTTAATTCTTCTACATCTAGCGGTTTTAATAAATAATCGATTGCTGAAAGTTTAAATGCTTCGATTGCATATTGGTTATAAGCCGTGATGAAAATAATTTGAAAATTAACCTCTTGATTATTGAAAAACTCCATGATTTGAAGACCGGAATATTTTGGCATTTCAATATCCAAAAAAACGATTTGTGGCTCTTCTGACTTAATTAAAGCTACTCCAGATTCTAAATCAGAGGCTTGTAAAATTACATCAATTTCTGTTGAAATATTTAGCAACATCGCTTCTAAAAGTCTTCTTGATTTATTTTCATCATCAATAATAATCACCTTCATGTTTTATTTATTTAATGGTATTTTAATTATAACTTTTGTGCCTTTTGATTCATTATTATTTGAATATAAATCTACTATTTCAACAACAATTTTTTCAGCTCTATCTAAATTAATCAATTCTAATCTTTTTTCATTTGCTGAAGTCGCAAAAGATTGATGTTGAACCGTTTTATTTTTGTTAATTTCAAGTGAGGCACTTCTTCCAATTCCGTTGTCTTCAATGGTGCAAATTAAATAACCTTCATTGTTTCCTCTTCGAAAAGTAACTTTTAGCATTCTATCGTTAAGTTTGTGTAAAAGACCATGTTTTATTGCATTTTCTACATAAGGCTGAATAAATAAGGAAGGTATTTTTATTTGCTCTAAAGAGAGACTTTCATCAATTTGTAAATCGTAATCTAAAACATCTTCAAACCTAACTTTCTCTAACTCTAAATATATTTTAAGTGCGCTTATTTCTTCTTTTAAAACAATCTCATTTTGCTGACTGTGCTCTAAATATATTCTAATTAATCTTGAAAATTTAATAAGGTAACTACTTGCCAGTTCTTTATTGTTGAAAACGATATACTCCTGAATAGAATTTAAAGCATTAAATATAAAATGCGGGTTCATTTGTGAGCGCAAAGCTTCTAATTGAGATAAAACTAGTTTTTTACTGATGAGTTCTTTTTGCAAAGCCTCTTCTTGTTTTTCCTTTAAGTTTTGCAGTTTTACATTGAAATAAAGAATACTTAAACTTATAACTAGCACTATTATAATGAGATAAAACCACCATTTTTGCCAAAATGGACTCTTTATTTCAAAATGAATTTCTTGTGGTTTTACTGTATCTTTATCTTGTAAGTAAGCAATTTGAAAAATGTAATTTCCTGTTGGCAAGCTGTTGTATTTTACAAAATCTACACCTTTATCAAGCGTTATCCATTTATTGTTATGTCCTATTAATCGATATTTATATTGATATTTCTCATTACTTTTAAATCCGTTAGTGTTGAAACTAAATTTTACAGATTTACTATCATAATCCCATTCGTAACTTTTTTTTAGTTTTAATAACTCTTCATTAACTTCAACACTTGTAAAATAAATAGAAGCCGTTTGTGACTGCTTGAAAACCTTTTCTTTGTCTACAAACAGAAGGCCCGTATTTGAAGAAAAAATTACCTCTTCTTTGAAAACTTCAATACCCGTTATATTATAGGAAAAAATACCATCCGTTTTTGTTAGAGATTTAAATGATTTATTGTTAGAGTCATACAATTGAATACCTTTGTCTGTAGCTATCCAAATTAAGTTTTCATCTGCTTTAATGACTCCTGTTTGATTAGAAATTAATCCATTAAATTCATTTAAATTAATTATTACTTTATCATTTACAATTCCAAAAATTCCATCTTTAAATGTAGAAACCCAAACAATACCGTTTTTTGTTTCAGTAAGTGAAATAGCAAAAATAGATTTCTCTTTATGCTTTATTTTTTTTGGCTTTAATTTAACATTATAAACTACCAAATCATCAACGTAACCAACATACGATTTTTTGCTCTTTTGGCTAAAATAAGACGTATATGTTCTTTTATAGTTTAATTTATTTCCTAAAAGTTTAGATTCATTTTTTTGATTATTTACTACAAAAGCTCCATTAAAGGTTGCGTAAATAAATGTATCCAAATTAATAACTGATAGTTTTTTTGCGTTAACGAAACTTTTATTAACGGTATAACTTTCGTTTTTAAAAACACCCGATTTGTCTTCTTGGCTAATAAAAATAGCATTAGCAAACGGATTAAACATTACCGAAGTTACTTTGCTTTTCGACACTAAATTAATCTTTTTTATAATATTGTTTTTAACATTATAAATACCTGCGTTCCCATTTGTAGTCCCAAAAACAAAAGCATCTTCATTAATCTTATCTATACAGCTAATTCCTCCATATTCTAAAGAAAATTCTTCTTGTCTTATATTTATATTTGGAATTACATAAACCCCAGATTTTAAAGAAGTAAACCAATAATTTTCATTTTCATCAACAATCATTTTGGTTACAAAAACACCTTCTAGAATTTTCTTATTGAACACAAATTTTTGATTTTCAAAAGAATACACATAAACACCCTCATTTGTACAAAACCAAATTAAATTGTCATTTTCAAAAAAACAATTCAGTCTTTTGTCTATTAATTCTTTAGGTTTTAAAATTTCATTGAAATTCGAAGTTTTAAAATATATAATTTGCTCATTAGCCTTAGCCAAACTTTGCCTTAATAGAAATAAATTGTTGTGAAATTGAAAAAAAACAGATTCGGTTTCATCTTTTATTAGTTTAGCTTTTGAATTTAAAGATTCTACTTTCTCTAAACGATTTTTATTGATTTGATAAATATTAGTGCCTATACAAACTATCACTTTCCCGTCAATATAAAAAGGTGAACCTACAGAGACCAAGTAATCTGCAATTGTTATGACTCTTTTAGAATCTAAGTTTACACTTAGTATTTTGCTTCTTGAGAAGACAAGTACATCTTCATCTGTAACAATATATTTGACCAATTCTCCATTGAATTGTTTGCCTAAATCAATAAAAGTGATGAGCTTATCTTTTTCAACATAAAACAATTGTCCTGAAATATTCACACACCAAATTCGTCCGTTTTTATCTTCGAAAGGTTCAAAAACAGACAAACCTCTTTTCTCATTATTAGAGTAATTTTTAAATTCTTTTCCATCAAACCGATAAAAACCTTTATCGGCAGCGAGCCAAATAAAACCGCTGCTATCTTCAATAATATTATAAAACTCAATGTCAGGTAATCCATCTTTCTCCGAAAACTGAAAAGCCACTGGCTCTTGTGCCAATAAAGAACATGAAAAAAAGAGGATATATAATATAAATGTTCTTATCAAGACCTAATATTTTAGTAAAAATAAAAATAGTTATGTTAAGTTATCTGATTTTTTTCTAAAACGGCTATATTCTCTTCTAAAGATTAGAAATAAAAAAGTTTCGCTAATTACGAAACTTTAGTTTAATGATGAAAATAATGGAACATCCTAACTATAAATCGCTTTCATGCTCCATAGCATCAACAACCGATTTAATTTTATCGTAAGTAATAGGTTTGACTATATAATCTGAAACTTCACTTATCTGTTTTGCTCTTTTAATATCTGCCGGATCAACAGAAGAAGTAACCATATAGATAGTTATTTTTTTTCCTATATGTGGCTTCAATTTCACATACTCTGCTAAAAAACCCCAACCATCCATTATTGGCATATTTATATCTAAAAAAATCACATCAGGAAGTTCAACGCTATTTGCAATATTATCTATTAGAAAGTTAATAGCTTGTTCTCCATCTGAATGCATTAAAATTTTTTTAACACAGTTGATTTGTTCTATTGTTTTACGTGCAACAAATTGATAAATTTCATCGTCGTCAACAATACAAATGATTAATTGTTTTTTCATTATTTACTTTGCATTGAAAATTATTTTGAAAACACTTCCTTTGTCTACTTGGCTTTCTATAGAAATTTTACCGCCCATTGCTTCAACCTGTGCTTTAGTCATAAACAAGCCTATTCCCTTAGCATTTTCAACACGATGGAATGTTTTATGTAATCCAAATATTTTCTTACCGTGTACATTTAAATCTATTCCTAATCCATTATCAGTTACAGTTAAAATGGTTTGCCCATTTTTGATGCATGTTTTAAAAATAATTTTAGGATTTCTCTTTTTAGATGAGTATTTCAATGCATTAGATAATAGATTAAGCATGATACTCTCTAGGTATATTTTAGGATAATTAACTTCAGTTGCATTTGAAAAATCACTAATAACTTCTGCTTTCGTTTCCATTATTTGGGCAGAAAGCATTTCATAAGCCTTAATAAATGAATCATTAAACTGAAGTATCTCCCTTTCTTTATTTTCTTCTTCTTTAATTTGTAAGGTTTCAACTAATTTGTTTAGGGTTTCAGATAGATGTACCACAACCGTTTCAAACTTCTCAAAAAGAAACTGTTTCTCTTCTTCAGAATTTGATTCCTTATACATACTTAGAAGTGAGTGAATATTACCCACTGGTCCTCTCAAGTCATGAGAAGTCATATGTACAAAACTTAGCAACTGTCTTTTTTGAATTGAAAGCTTTGTAGTTAATATTTCTCGAAACTCTGCTTCAGCATTTTTTCTATTTGTAATATCATGAGCTACTGCATAAAGTAAATCTCCAACTGGAGAAGAAGTCCACGAGAGCCATTTATAAGAGCCGTCTTTACAACGGTATCGGTTTTCAAAATAAATAGTTGGAATCCCTTGTTGAAGTTTCACCACTTCGGCTATAGTTAATTGAATATCATCTGGGTGAATAAAGTCTAAAAATGGTTTTCCTAATAGATCCTCTTCACTGTACCCTAAAACTTTCATAAAAGCTGGGTTTATTTTTTTAAAATACTCTCCATCAGCTATACACAAAAGATCTATAGATAATGTAAAGAATTTTTCTATTTGATTAAATTCAGATTTAACACTGGCTAACTCTTTTTTTAAATTAATCAACTCACGATTTTTAATTTCTAAATTCTCAAATTTAGCTAGAATAGGTGTTTTGCTTATCATAAAATACACTTTAAAAGACCAAAAAATATTTTGTTCTTATGTTTAAAAATCCTTTATCTAAATTAAGCTTTTATAGAAGTAATATAGAGCACATCATATTCTTATACAACTTTGTTTTTAAGAAAAAACTTATAGTAAATATATAAATAATCACAGTTTTTAAGGTGTATTTTTTATTCCGAAAATCTTAAATTTTAAATAAAAAAGTCTCGCTAATTGCGAGACTTTAATTTATCTTTTCTAACCTTATTTCATCAATTCAGAAAGCTTTAGCGTTTCTCCACACATGTCTTTTGTTATTTTAAAAATAACATCTCCTTTTTTACCACTTTTAGCCCAGCTAACTTCTTTACCTACATTACACCCAATACTTGTCTTTGAGCCTTTGTTTAAAGAAACAAAACCTGTTCCTGTATGAATAGATATTTTGTCTTTTGTGTCGTTGATAAGAGAAAAGCTTTCCCCTACATTTACTTCAATTAAAGTTTTAGATATTTCTTTTGTAGAAAATGAAGTTAAACCTAAACTTAATGCTGCTAAAATGATAATTACTTTTTTCATGAAAAAAATTTTATAGTAAATTATAAAAATACTTATTTATAAAACACAAATTAAAATAAATTTATGAAAGTCCATTTTTAGTTTGTGAAATAATTTTTTAGTAATCTAACTTCACGTAGCCAATATATTTACTAATAGTCGCTTTGCGTTTATTGATATAAGATGATGAGTTTGTGGCTTTAAATTTTCTTGGATTTGGTAGAATGGCAGCAATACCAGCAGCTTCATATTTTGTTAAGTTTTTTGCTTCTTTTCTATACCAATGTTTAGCCGCAGCTTGTGCGCCATAAACACCATCGCCCATTTCAATACTGTTTAAATATACTTCCATGATGCGTTCTTTTCCCCAAATTAATTCGATAAGAACCGTAAAATAAGCTTCTAAACCTTTTCGTAAATAACTTCTTCCTTGCCAAAGAAAAACATTTTTAGCCGTTTGTTGTGATATAGTACTTCCGCCTTTTAGCTTTTTCCCTTTTTGGTTACTGTCAAACGCTTTTTGCATGGCTTTAAAGTCAAAACCACTATGCTCTAAAAAGTTGCCGTCTTCACTTGCAATAACTGCTTTTTGAAGATTTGGTGATATGTATTCTAATGCTACCCAATCATGAGAACAAGTCATTTCTTTATTGTCCGCATTATGTTCAATAGCTCTAATTGCCATTAATGGTGTAAATGGAACCGGTACAAACTTAAATAAAATCACAAAAAACAAACTGATTCCAAAAAACCATAGAAATAACTTGAAGAAGAAAAATAAAATTCTTTTTCCTGGACTCCTCTTAGAAGATTTTGGAGAAGGTTTCTTCTTTACTTTTTTTGCTACTGCCATATTAAACTAAATCTGCTAATTCTTTACCTATTAAACTTCCAATTGCGACTCCCATGCCACCTAATCTAACTCCGCAATATAAGTTATTTGAAAGTTGTTCCACAATTGGACTCTTATGATTTCCAACACCCATTATTCCACTCCAACGGTGTTCAATTTCAAAGTTTTGATTCGGTAAAATTACAGTTTTTAATAGTTCTTCCAACTTGTCTTGAATAATTTTTGACTGAGATAAATCAGTTGTAGTTTCGCCTTCAAAATCAAGGTTTCTCCCACCACCAAAAAGAATTCTATTTCCAATATTTCTAAAGTAATAATAACCTTTATCTAAATGAAAAGTCCCTTTTATATCTAAATTTTCAATAGGTTTTGTAATTAAAACTTGTGCTCTTGCGGGTTGAACTTGGTTATTCGTTAACTCTGAAGCAAAACCATTTGTTGCAAATAATAGTTTATTGGTAACAAACGAAGTTTCATTGGTAACAACGGTAACTTTATCATTTAAATCTTGAAAAGAAGTCACGTTTTGTTGATTTAAAATCAGAATATCATTTGAAATAGCTTCCTTTAATAAAGCTTGCATCATGTTTCCTGTATCAATTTGACCTTCAAAAGGATTGAAAATTAAGTTTTCGAAAATATTCTGAAAATTGAATCGGTCTCCTTCTTTTGCAAAAACACCTGAATTAAATAAAGGTCTTAAAACATCATTTATGAATGGTAATTTCTGAACGCATTCATTGTAGAAATTTTCATCATTCTTTAAAAAAAGTTCATAACCTCCATAAGGTTTAAAATCGATAACTTCATCGCCTAAACGATTGCGTAATAATTTTAATCCCTGAATTCTTTTTTGAACCAATTGGATAACTTCTTCTTCTGAATGGTTTTTTAAATCGTCAATTATTTCTGAAATACTTCCAAAACATGCAAAACCCGCATTTTTTGTACTTGCTCCTTGTGGCAAAATACCTTTTTCTAAGATTAAAATTTTACTATTTGGAAATCTATCTCTTAATGCTAAAGCACAATCCAAGCCAACAAATCCACTGCCAACAATAGTAAAATCTACATTAGCAAACCAATTCTTTAATTCCCAATAACTTAACTGCATTATTCTTTATTTTTAAGTAGTTTTTTCTGTTTGAAAAAATTCCAAACTAAGGGAAAA
>JBEDTP010000031.1:0-7505 GCA_040119075.1 Flavobacterium sp. | reverse complement strand
CTAAGGATTTTATAACTCCATTAACTTTATCTACATTATCTAAAAATCAAGTTTATTCAGATTTTTTTAATGAAGAGGATAAAGAAGCTATGTGGAATAATCATGTAGATTTAGCACTTTGGGCTGATTTGTTTATTATTGCTCCTGCAACAGCAAATACCATGTCTAAAATGGCAAATGGTAATTGTGATAATCTTTTAATTGCAACTTATTTATCAGCTAAATGTCCGATTTACTTTGCACCAGCAATGGATTTGGATATGTATAAGCATCCATCAACTTTGTCTAGTTTTTCTAAGTTGGAAAAATTTGGAAATATTATTATTCCGGCTGAAAAGGGTGAATTAGCAAGTGGTTTATCTGGTGAAGGAAGAATGGCCGAACCAGAAAATATAGTTTCTTTTCTAGAAAATGACCTTCTTTCGAAATTGCCATTAAAAGGAAAAAAGATACTAATTACAGCTGGGCCAACATACGAAGCAATAGATCCTGTGCGTTTTATAGGAAATCATTCTTCAGGAAAAATGGGTTACGATATTGCATCAGAAGCAGCTAATATGGGGGCAGAAGTAATTTTAGTTTCTGGACCAAGCCATCAATCATTAAAAAATGATTCAATTCAATTGATTAAAGTTGTATCTGCTCAAGAAATGTATGATGTTTGTCTTGCTAATTTTGAAAATATCGATGTGGCAATTGCCGCAGCTGCAGTTGCTGATTATAGACCTAAGGATATCGCAACTCAAAAAATTAAAAAGCAAGAAACTAATTTAACAATTGAATTAGAGAAAACTCAAGATATTTTAGCTACTTTAGGCAAGAAGAAAAAAAATCAATTTTTAATTGGTTTTGCATTAGAAACTGAAAATGAAGTTGAACATGCAAAAAATAAAATTAAAAATAAAAATTTAGATTTAATCGTTTTGAATTCTTTAAACGATAATGGTGCAGGTTTTGGACATGCTACAAACAAAGTTACTTTTATTGATAAAGATTTTAACGAATTACCAATGGATTTAAAATCTAAAGAAGATGTTGCTAAAGATATTGTAAACATAATTATTAAACATTATGAGAAGTAAGATTATATATATATTATTAGTTTTTATTAGTTTTCAATCTTTGTTTTCACAAGAGTTAAATTGTACTGTATCTGTTAATTATGATAGAATGACAGATGTTAATCCTCAAATATTTAAAAATTTAGAAAAGCAACTTACAGAGTTTTTAAATACAACAAAATGGACAAGTAAAGAGTACAAACAAAACGAAAAAATTACCTGTAATTTTTTCATTAACATAGCTAAGTATAATTCTAACAATTTCGAATCTACATTGCAAATTCAATCTTCCCGACCTATTTTTAATTCTACTTACGAATCGCCTATTCTCAATATAAACGATAAAGACTTTAATTTTCGATACATCGAATTTGAACAATTAATTTATGACCAAAATAGTTATACATCTAATTTAATTTCGGTTTTAGCTTTCTATTCTAATTTAATTATTGGTTTAGATAAAGATTCTTTTGAAGATTTAGGAGGAACAAAACAATTAGAAACTGCTTCAAATATTGTTAATATTGCCCAAACTAGTGGTTATAAAGGTTGGAGTCAATCAGATGGAGGAAACACCAATCGTTATTTTTTAATATCTGACTTGCTTTCAAATACTTTTCAGCCTTTTAGAAGAACATTATTTCAATACCATTTTGAAGGGTTAGATTTAATGTCTGAAAATTTAATGAAAGGAAAAGAAGGTGTTGCAAAAGCCGTTGAAACAATTGCTGTAATCCAGAAAAGCAGACCAAATGCTTTATTGACAAGAACTTTTTTTGATGCAAAAACAGATGAAATTGTAAGTGTATTTTCAGGCGGACCAGCTACAAATAATTCTCAGTTAATAGAGACATTAAATAGAATTTCGCCTCTAAATTCTGTAAAATGGAACAAGATTAACTAAATTGTTCTCAACAATATTTTCAAATGCTTTTATCGTTAACTATAAAAAACTATGCTTTAATAGAATCGTTAGAAATTAATTTTTCTGACCAATTTTCTATTATTACAGGAGAAACTGGAGCAGGTAAGTCAATTCTTCTTGGTGCATTGGGATTAGTTTTAGGTAATCGAGCAGATTTATCGGTCTTAAAAGATAATGAGCAAAAGTGTGTTATTGAAGCTCACTTTTCATTAAAAAATTACAATCTTCAAGCATTTTTTATTGAGAATGATTTAGATTATGAAGATCAATCTATTATTAGAAGAGAAATTTTACCATCAGGTAAATCAAGAGCTTTTATTAATGATAGTCCGGTTAATTTAAATGTATTGCAAGAATTGTCTAATTTTTTAATTGACATTCATTCGCAACATCAAACAAGAGAGATTCTAAATGAAGAATATCAATTAGAAATTGTAGATGCAATTGCAAATAATTCAGAATTAATTTCTGGTTATGTTAAAGAATTAAAGCAATTCAATTCGTTTAAAAAACAATTAAATCATCTTAAATCTGAGAAAGAATCGCTTTCAAAAGAGCAAGAATACAACAGTTTTTTATTAAATGAATTGTTATTGGCTAATTTAAAAGAAGGAGAACAAGAAATTCTAGAGGAAGAATTAGAACAGCTTTCAAATGTGGAGTTCATTAGCGAAAGCCTAGATAAAGCATTACAAATTTCAAATGATGAACAAGTTGGAATTTCAGTTAATATTAATGAAGTAAAGCAATCTTTACATAAAATATCAGGTTTGTCTAAAAATTATTTAGATATTTCCGAAAGACTAAACAGTATTCAAATAGAATTTCAGGATATTATTAACGAATGTGAGTCACTTTCGGAAAAAGTAATTAATAATCCTGAACGATTAGAAGAAGTAAATACAAAGTTACAATCTATTTATACTTTACAAAAAAAGCATCAAGTTAATTCTGTTGAAGATTTAATAACAATTAGAGAAGATTTAGATGCTAAAGTTATAAAAGTAGATGATTTAGAATTCCAAATTAATAAATTAGAAATTGAAGTTAGTGAAGTTCAGAATAGAGTGGATGAACTTGCTAATCAATTATCTGAAAGAAGAAGTAATAAGACTGGCGATTTATCAAAACAAATAGAAACTATATTAAGTAGCTTAGGAATGCCTGATGCTCAAATTCAGTTTAAAATATCGCATACTGATTCATATTTTAAATCCGGAAAAGACACTGTTGAAACTTTATTCACTTCAAATAAAGGAATGCAGCTAGGAATGCTCAAGAAAGTTGCTTCAGGCGGAGAAATGTCGCGAATTATGTTGGCAATAAAATCGGTAATGGCTAATTATACTAAACTTCCGTCTATAATTTTCGATGAAATAGACACAGGGGTTTCTGGAGAAATTGCCATTAAAATTGGTGAAATAATGAAAGAAATGAGTCAAAATATGCAAGTATTTGCAATAACACATTTGCCTCAAATCGCTGCTAAAGGAACTCAACATTACAAAGTCTATAAGTTTACAGAAAATGAAACAACGGTTTCTGAATTAAAACTACTTACGCAAGAAGAAAGAATAAATGAAATTGCCGAAATGTTATCTGGGAAATCAATTTCAGATTCGGCTTTAAATCATGCAAAAGCACTATTAAACTAATTTTTTTTAATAGTTTTGTAAATCAAACAAACTAATAACAAATTCAACTAATTAACATTTAAGTTATGATTATTGAACCAAGAATGAGAGGATTTATTTGTTTAACATCTCACCCAAAAGGATGTGAACAAAACGTAAAAAATCAAATCGAATATATTAAATCAAAAGGAACAATTAACGGACCAAAACGTGTGTTGGTAATTGGAGCTTCAACAGGCTTTGGATTAGCTTCAAGAATTACAAGTGCATTTGGTGCTAATGCCTCAACAATTGGAGTTTTCTTTGAAAAACCACCAAGCGAAGGTAAAACTGCATCTCCAGGTTGGTATAATTCAGCTGCATTTGAACAAGAAGCTTCAAAAGCTGGTTTGTATGCGAAAAGTATTAATGGTGATGCTTTTTCAAAGGAAGTAAAACAGCAAACAATTGACATGATTAAAGCTGACTTAGGTCAGGTTGATCAAATCATTTACAGTTTGGCTTCGCCAGTACGTATGCATCCTGAAACTGGAGTTTTACACCGTTCTACTTTAAAACCTATTGGCGGAACTTTTACAAATAAAACAGTTGACTTTCATACTGGAAACGTTTCAAATGTTTCAATTGAACCAGCAAATGAAGAAGATATAGCTAATACTGTTACTGTAATGGGTGGAGAAGATTGGATGATGTGGATTGATGCGATGAAAGAAGCTGGTGTTTTAGCGGATGGATTAACAACAATTGCTTATTCATACATTGGCCCAGAAGTTACAGAAGCTGTTTATAGAAAAGGAACAATTGGTCGCGCAAAAGATCATTTAGAGGCAACTGCTTTTGAAATTACCAATAAATTAAAAGACATTAACGGAAAAGGATATGTTTCTGTAAACAAAGCATTGGTTACACAAGCGAGTTCAGCAATTCCAGTAATTCCTTTATATATTTCATTATTATATAAAATTATGAAAGCTGAAGGTATTCATGAAGGTTGTATTGAGCAAATCCAACGTTTGTATGCTGATAGACTGTATTCTGGTAATGCAGTTCCAACAGATGACAAAGGAAGAATTCGTATTGACGATTGGGAAATGCGCGATGATGTTCAAGAACGAATTGCAAAATTATGGAAAGAATCTACAACTGAGTCATTGGTTGAATTAGGTGATTTAGCAGGGTATAAACAAGATTTCTTAAACCTATTTGGTTTTGGATTTGATGGAGTTGATTATGATGCAGATGCTAATGAAATGGTTAGTATTAATAGTATAAAGTAGTTTTAAATTTAACATTTTAAACACATTATGTTACAAAGGCTTGAGTTTTTCTCAAGCCTTTGTTGTTTGTCGGCATTTTTTTACATTTTGTCGATATTAACATTTAAGTACCCTGTAAAATGGAGTGATTATAAGTATTTTTGTAGCTATAAAATTATAACTTATGAAAAAAATTACTTTATTATTTACATTTTTAATTGCTTTGGGATATTCGAGCTATGCACAAGTTAGTGCGTATTCGTTTTCTGAAAGCACTGAGGCTTATGCTCAGATAACTGGAACTACATCAACTGCTACAGGAGATGATGGAAGTCAAAATACAATAGCTATTGGCTTTACTTTTAATTTTGACGGAACAAACTATACAACTTTCAGCATTAATACTAATGGTTTTATTCGTCTTGGAGCTACGATAGCAGCTTCTCCGTGGACTAATTCGTTAGCTAATGCAGCTGCTCAAAGACCTTTGATAGCTCCGTTTTGGGACGATAATAACATGACTGGAGGAGAAATTCGATATTCTGTTACGGGTACTTCACCAAATCAAGTGTTAACTATCAATTGGCATAACTCAAAAATTGGTAGTACTGGTTCTACAGCTGGACCAGCAGTATCAACTTTGTTAAGATTATATGAAACTACAAACGTAATTGAGTTCATATATAGTAATCCTTATACAACTACAAATACAGTTACTGCTTCTGTTGGGCTTAATGGAGCTTCATCATTTTTAAGTGTGACTCCTGCTGTTGCTTCTACAGTTTCATCTGCAGCAGCAAACAATGCAATAAATGCTACAGTAATGGCTAATTTAGCAGGTAAGAAATTAATTTTCACACCGCCAACTCCTTGTTCTGGTACTCCAGTTGCAGGAACGGTTGCACCAGCAACACAAACACTTTTAACGGGTCAAACACCTGCAGCTTTAGTAGCTAGTGGATATTCATCTGGTGTTTCAGGAATAACTTTTCAATGGCAAGAATCTGATGATAACGGCGTAGGTGATGCATGGGCAAATGCTGTTGGAGGAACAGGAGCAACAACAGCTTCATATACCCCGCCAGCTTTTTCTGGAACTACAATTTATTATAGATTAGTGGTTACTTGTACAAATTCGGCAATGTCTGCAAATACAGCCTCTGTTGTATTGAATCCTTGTGGAAGTTTTTCTGTACCAACACTTGAAGACTTTACTGTTTTTCTTCCTGGTTGCTGGCAAAGAGCAGATAATGGAGATTTAACAGCTGGCCCTGCTACTTTTGGAACTTCAGCTTGGGTTGCAGATGGTTTTGCTAACGCAGGAACAACTGGAGCAATCAAGATTAATATTGATGCTACTGGTGATAATGACTGGGTTTTATCTCCTTTGTATACTATTCCAGCAACAGGCTATGAATTAAAGTTTGATGCTGCGGCTACACAATGGAATGGAACTGTCGCGCCAACAACAGCATGGGAGACTGATGATTTTGTTGAAGTTTTAGTTTCAACTGGGACTACAAACTGGACGGTTTTATATACTTATAATGATGCAAATGTTCCTTCTAATACTGGAACTGTAAATATTATTGATTTAGATGCTTATTCTGGTCAAAGTGTTCGTTTTGCCTTTAGAGGTGTTGAAGGAGCAACAAATGGAGCTGCTGATATTGATTTTTTTATTGATAATTTTGAGATTAGATTAACTCCTGCATGTATTGAACCAACGACATTATCTGCAAGTAATATTTTATCAACTTCTGCAGATTTATCATGGGTTGATGGTTCTGGAGGTTTACAATTTGATTACGAATATGTTGTTCAAGCTCAAGGTGGTGGAATGCCAGCTGGAGCTGGTACAGCTTTAGATATTAGTTCTTTCCCATTACCTGTAACTGCAGGTTCATTAACACCAAGTACTGCTTATGAATTTTGGGTAAGAGCAAATTGTGGTGGAAGCGGATTTAGTACTTGGGTTGGTCCTTATAATTTTACTACCGCTTGTGCTGTATATACTGCACCATTTAATCAGCCATTTGCTACTAATACTTTTCCAAGTTGTTGGACGCAAGGTGGTGCTACTCCATGGGAATTTGGAAGTGTAAGTGGTACGACTCCAGCTGGATTTGCTGATTATGGAGCAAATGCAGTTGCAGACCATACGGGAGCTAGTGGTACTTTTATTGGTATGGATGGTTCAGATAATACTAATGGAGAAGTTAGTACTTTAACATCGCCTTTTATTGATGTAACCCCATTAACTACTCCAAGATTGAGATATGCAGTGTTTAGTAATAATATTAATGATGCTGCTCGAAATAGTTTAGATGTTGAAGTATATGATGGTGCTTCTTGGAATAATGTGAATTCTGTAATTGATAATTTAGGAACAAACTGGGTAGAATTTACAACAGATTTGACAACTTTGACAATAACAGGGCCAATTCAAATTAGATTTACTGTTACAGGTATTGCTAATGGTGGATCTACTTTTTATAATGATATCTTGATTGATGATGTGATTGTTGAAGAAACACCAGCATGTGCTAACCCAACTAATTTAATCGTGTCGAATTTAGCTGATACATCTGCAGACATTTCTTGGAATGCTACTACAGGTAATTATGAA
>JBEDTP010000029.1:0-7598 GCA_040119075.1 Flavobacterium sp. | reverse complement strand
TGTCATTATTTTGAATAAGTGTGTCTATGTGATTTTTATCAAAAAAAAGTGTCTCATCTTCAGTGTTTATCTTATCTATTGAAAAACATCCGAAACTTAAATACTGATTTTCTTTTAAATTTGCTTCAACGTATTCTAAAATTGCGCCAAAATGATAACATTCTGGATTTTGAATAATTACTTTATCTCCTTTTATAGCCTCAAAACCTATATTAAATGGTATGCATGGGTTTTTGTACCATTTGTTTTCTTTTTCTAAACGGATAACTTTTAAAAAAGGAAAATCAGTTTTTAAATCTTCTAATCTTTCTTGCTCATCACTTCCATCATCCACTACTATATCTTCAAAATCAATTTTGCCCCAATAAGGCTTCATGCTTTCTAAAGTGCGTAGAAATAGTTTTTTTCTATTGTAGTATGCTGTTACAACTGATATCATAATTTAAAATGAATAATGACTGTATAATTCACGATTTAACTCCATCCAATTTTTTAATTCTTTTGTCATTTCTAAATAATTAGGTGCTGAATAATTAAAATCAGAACGATTAGTTTGCAAACTTCTGTCTACTTTAAAACTATTATCTTCAATTATTTCTAGCTTATTACCCTTAAATACTTGATTAAAAGTAGTTAACAGATTAAATTTTGTGGTTTTTTCATTTGGGACTATATGTATCAAACCAACAATATTTTGGTCAATAATTTGAATTATTGCTTTTGCTAATTCTAAGGTCGTTAAGCCAGTCCAATATGATTTGCCGTGACCATTTAAGACAACATCATTTGGTTGATTTAAAAACCAATTAAGAAGTCCAATACCTTTATTATTTAATTCTGGACCAACTATAGATGTCCTAATTGTAGTGTCTTTTTTATTTATTACTTCACCTAATCCCTTAGACTGTGCATAAAAACCTGTACCCTCTTTTAAATCATTTTCTAAATAATTCCCTTTTGCGCCTGAAAAAACACAATCTGAACTTATGAAAATACATTTTATATTTGTCTTTTTTGTTATACTCTCCAAGAAGTACGGAAAAAAACTATTATACCATATTGCTTTTTCAGGGTTGTCTTCAGCATCCCTATTTAAAACCGCTACACAATTAATTATATAATCAAACCTATTTTCGACTATAATTTGCTCTAATGTATTTAAATCATTTACATCTAAATTAAACACCGAATCTGAACTTTCAATATTTCTAGCAATGCCAAATACATTAAATTTATTTAAACTTTTAAAATAATTAAAAATCAAATGTCCAGCCATTCCATTACAACCTATAATTAAAACTTTCTTCATTTGCTCTTGTTTTTAGTGGCTAAACTTCTTTGTATCAATACAGCTTAATTGAATAAATCTAAATTTAATAATAGCTTTTTCACACCTTCAACATCTTCTCTTTTAGTATTAAATGAGTTATAATCATCAACATCAGGTTGAATATTCTTGCCTTCTGAAAAATATTGCCCATAATTAAGGTTTCTATTATCTGCAGGAATTCGATAAAAATCACCCATATCTTCAGCTTTTGCCATTTCTTCTCTAGTACATAAAGTCTCAAATAATTTTTCGCCGTGCCGAGTACCAATTATTTTAATTTCATTGTTTGCGCCTTTTAACTCAAGAATTGCTTTTGCTAAATTACCTATTGTTGAAGCTGGAGCTTTATTTACAAATATATCCCCAGGGGCTGCGTGTTTAAATGCGAATAAAACCAAATCAACTGCTTCTTCTAGAGACATTAGAAACCTAGTCATGTTAGGATCAGTTATAGTAATAGGGTCTCCTTTTTCAATTTGATTCAAAAACAAAGGTATAACAGATCCTCTTGAGGCCATTACATTCCCATATCTTGTTAAACATATTGTAGTTTCCGAAGAGTTTCTAGATTCTGCAATTGCCACTTTTTCCATCATTGCCTTTGAAATTCCCATAGCGTTTATTGGATAAGCAGCTTTGTCCGTTGACAAACAAATTACTTTTTGTACACCATTATGAACAGCAGCTCGTATTACATTTTGAGTACCTTCTACATTTGTCTTAACAGCTTGCATTGGAAAAAATTCACATGAAGGCACTTGTTTTAATGCTGCAGCATGAAAAACATAATCAACTCCTTGCATAGCAGGTTCTATAGAAATAGGGTCTCTAACATCCCCAATATAATATTGAATTTTATCATTTTTATAATGAATTCGCATATCATCTTGTTTCTTTTCATCTCTTGAAAAGATTCGAATTTCTTTAAAATGATCAGTATTTAAAAACTTATTCAAAACTGCAGTTCCAAATGACCCAGTTCCACCAGTTATTAATAACACTTTATCTTTAATAGTATTATTCATTGTTTACATTTATTACTTCCCAAGTACTAGGTAATCCAATTTTTCCTGGGTAATTAATATTAAATTGACTTAAATATGATGTTTGACTTTCTTCAATTTCAAAAGAAATCACCTTTGTAAATTCATTTTGAACAACGCCTCTAACTGGTGAATACACAGCAAAACTAACATTATATATACCACTTGTCAACAATCCTTTTGGAAGTTTGCATTCCATTTTTATTATTCCTTTGATGTTATTTTTGAACCTATCACTAGAATAATCGCCTGACCAATATATTAACTCATCATTAATATCTTTCAAATCAATAGTTATATAACCCCCTTCAATATGGTTTCTACTTATAATATCAAATTCAAAAACTAAATCATCTATCGTTGTAAATAATTTATTTACCTTATTATTTAGCAACCTTACTTTTGCTAATTGTAAAGGCAAGGACTCTTCTATAGTATATTCAATCTCTAAAACTCTATCTGTAGCTATTAAATTATTTTCGTAAAAATCTACAGCTTCATTTACTTTTCCTTGAAAAACACTTGTTCCTTGATGCAACACAACCCCCTTATTACAAAGCTTTTTAACACTTGCCATTGAATGACTCACAAATAAAACAGTTCTTCCTTCTCCTTTACTTACGTCGTTCATTTTGCCCAAACACTTTTTTTGAAAATCAGCATCTCCAACAGCTAACACCTCATCTACAATTAAAATCTCTGATTCTAAATGTGCCGCTACAGCAAATGCCAAACGAACGTACATACCTGATGAATATCTTTTTACCGGTGTATCAATATAACGTTCAACACCAGAAAAATCAACAATTTCATCAAACTTACGTTTGATTTCATTTTTACGCATACCTAAAATAGCACCGTTCAAATAAATATTTTCCCTCCCTGTCATTTCAGGATGAAAACCCGTCCCTACTTCCAGTAATGATGCAATACGTCCTTTGGTGTATATTTTACCTGTTGTTGGCTGTGTAACTCGACTTAGTATCTTTAATAAAGTAGATTTTCCAGCACCATTACGTCCAATAATCCCAACAGAATCTCCTTGGTTGATTTCAAAGTTAATGTTGCGTAAACTCCATACATAGTCACTTTCGCCTTTAGTTGCTCTATCGTTTGCTTCTCCAATTTTTAAAAACGGATCTTCTTTCCCTCTTACATTAGACCACCATCGTTTAAAATCATCTTTTACTGTACCTGTCCCTACCATTCCAAGTCGGTACTGTTTTGAGATGTTTTCAGCCTTTATAACTACTTTACTCATTTTCTTTTGATTTTTTTGAAGTACAACCACAAAATTCTACCTCAAAATTCTACTCTTCTAATATTGACATTAGCACTAAATAAGACCATTTACTGGAGAAAAACATTATTTAAAGAGATTTCTTTATTTCCATTTTTCTATCTCTTATTGCCACCATTTTCTCCTTCCTACATACATTTTTCACGCAATTCATAACTGCTTTATATTTTTTAAACCGTATCCATAAAGGTTTTTTGTACTTTATTAAATATAATAATTCCTAAAAATAAAATCAATATTGCGAATGTAATAGGATACAACAAATTAAAAGTATTGAATGATCCAACACCTAGATAGGCATACCGCATATAGTCAAATAATCCTACTAATGGATTTAGGTTAATTACCCATTGATAATCTTCAGGTATGGATGAACTTGGATAGATAACCGGAGTAGCATACATAAACAATTGAATACCAAACCCAATCAACATGTTTAAATCTTTATATTTTGTGGTCATAGAGGACAAAATCAATCCTATTCCCATTGCAATAATTGCCATTATTACTATAATCACTGGGGTTAATAAAATATAAACATTGGGTTGTATTTCCCCTTGAAAAAAGAAATAGCTAACAAATAGTAAAAACATTAAAAATTGCACTCCAAACTTCATTAGGTTTGAAATTACTATAGTTAATGGCATTATTAATCTCGGAAAATAAACCTTACCAAAAATACTAGCATTGGAATTAAACACAGCTGAAACAGCTGTCAAACAAGTTGAAAAGTAATTCCAAAGTGTAATACCTGCCATATAGAATACTAATTTAGGTGCGCCATCTGTGGATAATTGTGCCACATTACCAAAAATAACTGTAAACGTGATTGTGGTTAAAATAGGTTGAATAAAAAACCAAAGTGGCCCTAAAATAGTTTGCTTATAAACGGTAACAAAGTCCCTACGAACAAACAAAATCAACAAGTCTCTATAATGCCAAAGTTCATTAAAATTAATAGCTAAAAGAGAATGTTTAGATTCAATAACCGAATCCCATTGTTCATTTATTACAGTCTCTTGCTGTGTTACAGTATGTTCATTTTCAATCATGCAAATAAGGACTTTCAATATGTCTTCCCAAAATTAAACTATTTTAAAGAAGGTACAAACTTAATTTATCAATAAAAACAATTGCTATATTACTCATAGTTGATTAAAATCCATAATTTTGCAACAAAATAAAAGCATGTTATCAATTTTCAAATCTAAACCTAAACTTAAACAACTTATTCCAAATAATTATGTGGATATTCATTCACATCTTTTACCTGGAATAGATGATGGCGCAAAAAACAATAATGACAGCTTATTTATTTTAACAGAAATGGAAAAAATAGGTTTTGAAAAAGCTATAACAACTCCACATACAATTAAGAATGTTTGGAATAATTCAAAACTAGACATTGAAAACACATACAAAAAACTAATCCAAGATTTACCTCAACAAACGCAAAATTTAGAACTTAGAGTAGCTTCGGAATATTTCATGGATGAGAATTTTTTAGAATTATTTAAAAAAGAGTCGCTTTTAACATTAAAGGATAATTATGTTTTAGTTGAAATGTCTTATTTAAATCCTCCAATACAATTATTTGAAATTCTTTTTGAACTTCAACTTAAAGGCTATCAACCCGTATTGGCACACCCAGAACGCTACAACTTTTACCACAATACTTTTTCAATATATGAGCAATTAAAAAAAGCAGGGTGTTTATTTCAAATGAACTTGCTTTCTTCTGTAGGTTATTACGGAAGAGATGTTTCTATAACAGCTGACAAACTTCTTGGAAATGATTTAATTGATTTTGTAGGAAGTGACATTCATCATGAAAACCATATAAAATCATTTGAAAATAAAATCATTATAAAAAACAACGAAGCTTTTGAAAAAGCAATAAATGCAAATTGTTTTTTTAGTTAAAATTATTTCTTAAAAATGTTTTTCCAAGATTTATCATTGTCATTTTTTGCTTCATATCCATAACCGTATCCATACCCATACTGTTTTCTAGTTATAGAATCATTTAATAAAATTGACATATTAGGCAATTTCTTTTCTCTGTATAACTTTTCAGGTAATTCCAACATTCTCTTATCCAAGAAATTTGCCCTAGCTACATATACAAATGCATCGGCATTTTTAGCGATAATTAAAGTATCAGTAACTAAACTCACTGGGGCTGTGTCTACAATTATATAGTCAAACTTATTTTTTAAAGAAGTAAACATTTCATCTACTTTCTTATCCATAAGCAATTCAGCAGGATTTGGAGGAATTATTCCAGCAGGGAGAACATAAAATGAATCAAAGCCATCCATTTTAACAAAGTAATCTTCAATATTAGAACCATTATTTGATGCTAAATAATTAGTAACTCCCTTATTTGGAACATTTAAATAATCATCAAACTTAGGATTCCTAATATCCATACCAATTAAAAGTACTTTTTTCCCTGATAATGCAATTGTAGAAGCTAAATTAACAGAAACAAAGGTCTTCCCTTCTTTAGGAAAAGTAGAAGTAAGAAAAATTGTTTTTGCTTGTCCTTCAATATTATTTGTCAATAAGAATTCTAAATTTGTTCGAATAATTCTAATTGCTTCTGCAATATTTGTTCTGCTATTTGTTGAAACTACTTTTTCATCTGATTTGTTATTTGGGATATCTCCAATAAATGGAATTGTAGTTGAATTTACAATATCATTTCTAGATTTAATTTTAGTATCTAATAACGAAATGATGTACAGGACTGCAAAAGGTAAAAACAAACCAGCAAAAATTGCTATAATATAAGTCAATGTTCTATTTGGAAAAACTGGATTTCCAGATGAATGTGCTGCATCAATTACTTTCGCATTAGGTTCGGTCACGGCTAATGAAATTGCCGTTTCTTCTCTTTTTTCTAAAAGATATAAATATAATGCTTCTTTTACTTGTTGTTGTCTTGCAATAATTCTAAACTCTTTTTCTTGTGTTGGAATTTGAGAAATTCTACCTTCTACAATTGCATTTTGTCTTGACAAATCATTCCTTTTTATTTGAAGACTTGTTTTTAATTGATTTAAACTTGATTTAACATTTTCCTTTAATGAAGATATTTTTTTATCAACATTTAAAACCATTGCATTCTCAGGCCCTGCAGTTTTTAACAATCTATTTCTTTCTAATACCAATAAGTTATATTGTTCAATTAATCCAATTGCATTAACGTCAGAAGTTAGAATATTAGCAGGAATTAAGTTTTCATTTGAGCTTTTACTCAAATAATCCATCATTGTATTTACAACTTTTAATTGCGTTTCTGTTTCTATTTCACTTTTTTGAAATTGACTAGCATTTTCCAAAAACAAACCCGCTTCAGAAGTTATATCTGTAACTTTATTAGATTTTTTAAAAACTTCAGCGTCTTTTTCAACTCCTTCCAATTCTTCAGTGATAATCCTTAATCGTTGCTCTATAAACTTTGAAGTATTCTCAGCTATGAAATTTTTATCTTCAATTGCATCATTATTGTAATTTTGAATTAAAGCATTTAAAAAATCTTCAGCTCTATACAATACTGGATCTACAATTGACATTTCAACAATACTCGTATACTTACTTAAAGTCATTGCCTGTAAACGAGATTTATAACTCTCAGCAACTTTAATAACAGGATATACTTCAACTCGAATAGAGTAATTTTCTTTTACTTTATCAGCTTCAAGTTTATTTTTAAGAACTGTACATTGACCTCCCAAATATGGAATCTCAGCACCATATTTAAAATTCCCAATTAACACTCCCTTAGCATCAAACAAATCAAAAGTACTACTTGATGTTGAAGTAATCGTAAGCACTTGTGTCTCTTTATAAAACTTATCAGATTGATTGGTAAAGAAAAAAGTTACTGGAGAGTCTTTGTAAATTTCACCGTCTTTAA
>JBEDTP010000028.1:0-7626 GCA_040119075.1 Flavobacterium sp. | reverse complement strand
TTATTACCAAAATTCACACCTGGAAGTTTATAAGGTAAAAATGTAAAAGTAAGATACGCTCAACCTATATCTTTTTGGTTACATTAAAACATTTCATTTAAACATATAAAATACTATTTTTGCATCCGATTTAATTTTTTAATTTTAAATCATTCAATCTTTAAACTAAAACTATGAAAGCATACATATTTCCAGGTCAAGGCGCTCAATTCACAGGAATGGGTAAAGACTTATACGAAAACTCAAATTTAGCACAAGAATTATTCGAAAAAGCAAATGAAATTTTAGGCTTCAATATTACTGATATAATGTTTGAAGGAACTGCTGAAGAGTTAAAAGAAACGAAAGTTACGCAACCAGCTGTTTTTTTACATTCGGTAATATTAGCTAAGACTTTAGGTGACGACTTTAAACCAGAAATGGTTGCGGGGCATTCATTAGGAGAATTTTCAGCATTAGTTGCAAATGGTGCTTTATCATTTGAAGACGGTTTAAAATTAGTCTCTCAAAGAGCTTTGGCCATGCAAAAAGCGTGCGAAATTAAACCTTCAACAATGGCAGCTGTATTAAATTTAGACGACAAAATTGTGGAAGACATTTGTGCATCTATTGATGGAGTTGTGGTTGCAGCTAATTATAACTGTCCGGGACAATTAGTAATTTCTGGTGAATACAAAGCAGTTGAAGAAGCTTGTGAAAAAATGAAAGAAGCGGGCGCAAAAAGAGCTTTAATTTTACCTGTTGGTGGCGCATTTCACTCTCCAATGATGGAACCAGCAAGAGAAGAATTAGCTGCTGCTATTGAAGCAACTACATTCTCTACTCCTATTTGTCCGGTTTATCAAAACGTTACTGCAAGTGCTGTTTCTGACGCTGAAGAGATTAAGAAAAATTTAATTATTCAATTAACTGCTCCTGTAAGATGGACACAATCGGTACAGCAAATGATTGCCGATGGTGCAACTAGCTTTACAGAAGTTGGTCCAGGAAAAGTATTGGTTGGATTGGTTGGAAAAATCAATAAAGAAGCAGAAACATTTTCTGCTTAGTTTACTAAAACATTTTAAAAGCCTCATAATTTTATTTATGAGGCTTTTCTATTTCAAAAAGTGATTATGATTGATATTAAAGATTTTTTCAAAAAATTAGATTGTGCTAAGGTAATTTCAAATGAAATTGATTATTCTGATTATGTTGCTTTAGACTTATCTTCAAACAACACAGAACTATCAAAGTATAAATTAGAGACTGCTCAAGATTACGAAAAGTTTATACAAAACCATTTAGATTCCAATAATGCACAAATTGCATATGGAGGTTATAAAGAAACTCGAAATTTATACAAACGAAGTACAGTTTTTAAAGATAATTTAACGGATGAGCGTAACATTCATATTGGCTTAGATTTATGGATCAATGAAGCTGCGCCAATTTACGCTGCTTTAGATGGAAAGATTCACAGTTTTCAAAATAATACAGCATTAGGAGATTACGGACCAGTTATTATTTTAGAACATGCTTTTGATAACTTTAAATTTCATACGTTGTATGGTCATTTAAGTGAAGATAGTTTAGTTGGAAAAGAAATTGGACAAATTGTAAAAAAAGGAGAACAAATAGGAAATTTGGGACTTCCACCAATTAATGGCGATTATGCACCTCATTTGCATTTTCAAATCATTATTGATATGGAAGACAAAAAGGGTGATTATTCAGGTGTTTGCAGTTTAAACAGATTAGATTTTTACACTAAAAATTGCCCTGATCCAAATTGGCTTTTGAAAATCTATTAAATAAAAAATGCTTTCAGTTCGAAAGCATTTTTATTTAATTTCTAATCTTCTGTTCCCATTTCCAAGCACTTGCAAGAGCTTCTTCTAAAGAAGATTGTGCTTTCCAACCAAGAACATCATTTGCTTTGTCAGTATTGGCATAAGCTTCGGTAATATCACCTTCTCTTCTATCTACAATTTTATAATTTAATTTTTGATTGGATACTTTTTCAAAAGTATTAATAACTTCTAGAACAGAACTTCCTTTTCCGGTTCCAAGATTAAACGTTTCAACCTTTTCACTATTCTCTTTATTCAATAATCGTTTTAATGCCACAACATGGGCTTTTGCCAAATCAACCACATGAATATAATCGCGAATTGCTGTTCCATCTGGTGTTGGATAATCATTTCCAAAGACCGACAATTCCTCTCTTAATCCCATCGCCGTTTGTGTTATAAATGGCACTAAATTTTGAGGAGTTCCAATAGGTAATTCTCCAATTTCAGCAGAAGAATGTGCTCCAATAGGATTAAAATAACGTAATAAAATTGAATTTACATTAGTAACTTTAGCCACATCAGTGATTATTTCTTCACCTATTTGTTTGGTATTTCCATATGGAGATAATGCTACTTGAATTGGAGCATCTTCAGTAATTGGCATATTTTCGGCTTGACCATAAACTGTACAAGATGAACTAAATATAAAATTAGCTTGAGGCAATTTTGTTAATTCTTGCAAAATATAAACTAAGGCACTGATGTTGTTCTCATAATATAGCAATGGATTTTCAACACTTTCACCAACTGCCTTTGAAGCTGCAAAATGAATAACTCCAACCACATTAGTATGTTTAGTAAAAAAATCCTGTACTTCTGATTTAACTCTTAAATCTAACTTTTCAAAAACTGGTTTCTTCTTAGTAATATTATAAATCCCGTCTAAAACTCCTTCTGAAGAATTCGATAAGTTATCAATCACTACAACATCAAATCCTTCATTTTGTAATTCAACTACTGTATGCGAGCCTATAAAGCCCAAACCTCCAGTTACTAGTATTTTCATTTTTTTTTAGCTAACAGCTAACAGCTAACAGCTAACAGCTAACACTGAAAGCTATAAACCGAAAACCTAATTAAACAAACTCTAAAACAGAATCTGTAATAAACTTAATTTGCTCATCATCTAATTCCGTATGCATTGGCAATGCAATAACTTCTTTACATAATTGATTCGTTACAGGGAAATCTGCTTCATTATATCTAGTATCCGCATAGGCTTTTTGGCTGTGCAATGGAATTGGATAATAAATAGCACAAGGAATATCTTTATTTTGTAAATGCGCTAATAAAGCATCTCTTTTTCCATTTGTAATTCGCATTACATATTGATGAAAAACATGATCATCTCCATTCATATCAAAATTTGGAGTAACGATGTTAGAGTTGCTTGCAAATGCAGTATTGTATTTATTTGCAGCTTTTCTTCTTTCTGTATTGTATTCGTCTAGACGAGATAATTTAGCTTTTAAAACTCCAGCTTGTATACTGTCTAAACGAGAATTTACGCCAACAACATCATGATGATATCTTTCATACATTCCGTGATTTACAATTCCTCTTAAAGTATGTGCCAAAGCATCATCATTTGTAAATATAGCGCCACCATCACCATAACAACCCAAATTTTTTGACGGAAAGAATGAAGTTGCACCTACGTGACCAATAGCTCCTACTTTAGTTTTCGAACCGTCTTTTGATGTATAATTTGCTCCAATGGCTTGTGCATTATCTTCAATAACATATAAGTTATGTTCGTTAGCAATTTCCATAATGGCATCCATATTAGCTGCTCTACCAAATAAATGCACAGGAACAATTGCCTTTGTTTTTGGTGTAATAGCCTTTTTTATTGCTTCAATCGAAATGTTCATATTATTCATATCAACATCTACTAAAACCGGAGTTAACTGCAATAAAGCAATAACCTCAACCGTTGCAGCAAAAGTAAAATCGGCAGTAATAACTTCATCGCCAGGTTTTAAATCTAATCCCATCATAGCAATTTGCAATGCATCAGTACCATTAGCACAAGGAATTACATGTTTTGCGCCTAAATATTTTTCTAAATCAGCTTGAAACTGATGAACCAAAGGTCCGTTTATGTATGTATTTGTATCTAAAACTTCTTGAATAGAAGTATTCACTTCGTCTTTTATTTTTTCGTATTGACTTTTTAAGTCAACCATTTGTAGTTTTCTCATTTGTATAAAATTAAGTAGAACAAAAGTAAGAAATTAAGCTGTATAATTTAAAGTTCCCTAAAAGAAACGTATTTTTAACTCCTCAAAAAATAGGAAATGTTATTTATCTATAATCTTATATCAATTATCACTTCACAAATAGTAAAAATTTTGACACTTTTTAGTCCAAAAATGAAGTTATTCGTAGAAGGTCGAAAATCAGTTTTTTCAACCTTACAAAGTAAAATTAGCCCTTCTGATAAAACCATTTGGTTCCATGCAGCTTCTTTAGGTGAATATGAACAAGGCCTACCCGTAATTGAAAAGGTTAAAATTAAATATCCTTCTCATAAAATAATTGTCACTTTCTTTTCTCCTTCTGGATATGAAGTTAGAAAAAACAACACAATTGCAGATGTTACTGTCTACTTGCCTTTAGACACAAAGTCAAATGCAAAAAGGTTCATTGAATTAGCACATCCAGAAATGGCCTTTTTTATTAAATATGAATTTTGGCCTAATTATTTGAACGAATTAAAGCAACAAGGAATAAAAACCTATTTGATTTCTGGAATATTTAGAGAAAATCAAATGTTTTTTAAATGGTATGGAACGTTTTACAGAAATGCATTAAAAACATTTGATTATTTTTTTGTTCAGAATGAAAAATCAAAAAAACTCGTTCAGAGTATTGGTTTTACAAATGTAAAAATTTCGGGTGACACCCGTTTTGATAGAGTTGTTGCTATTTTAGAAAGAGATAATTCTTTAGAATTTATTGAGCAATTTAGATTTCTCGACTCCGCTCGAAATGACAAGGCGATAACAATAGTAATTGGAAGTTCATGGCCAAAAGATGAAAGTATATTAATTGAATACATCAATCAATCGCCTGAAAATGTGAAATTTATAATTGCACCGCACAATATAAAACAAGAACAAATTCAAGAATTAAAAAATTCAATTAAGAAAAAAACGATTTTATTTTCTAAAAAAGAGAATAAAAATCTATCGGAATTTAATGTTTTTATTATAGACACTATCGGAATTCTAACTAAAATTTATTCGTACGCAGACATCGCCTATGTTGGTGGTGGTTTTGGAAAACCTGGGGTTCATAATATCTTAGAACCAGCTACTTTTGGTGTTCCGATTGTTATTGGCCCGAATTATGCTCATTTTGCAGAAGCAACAGCACTAGTAAACTTAGAAGGTTGTATTTCAATTTCTAATTCAACTCAATTAAAAGAAACATTTGATTTGTTGCTCCAAAATGAAGACGAACGATTGGAGAAAGGTCACATTTGTAGCACTTTTGTTGAAATAAGCAAAGGAGCAACCGACCAAATAATAAATCATCTTAATCAATAAAAAATATACATTTTTAAGTAAATTGCAGACTTTATAAAACCATTAAACTTATGAGAATTTTAAAATTATTTATTATCCTATTTGTTGTTCAACTACAAGCTCAACAAGGAGGTATGTGGATTCCTAGCATGCTCAAAGGCATGAATGAAAGCGAAATGAAAGCTTTAGGAATGAAAATGACAGCGCAAGATATTTATGACGCTAATAATTCTAGTCTAAAAGACGCAATTGTTCATTTTGATGGCGGTTGTACTTCAGAATTAATTTCTTCTAAAGGACTTATGCTAACGAATCACCATTGCGGTTATGGAGAAATTCAAAGTCATTCTACAGTTGAACATGATTATCTACAAGATGGTTTTTGGGCGAAAGATTTAAACTCTGAACTTACAAATCCAGGAATGGTTGCTACTTTAATTGTTAGCATTCATGATGTTACCAACACCGTTTTAGAAGGTGTTTCGCAAATTTCTTCTGAAAATGAAAAACAAAAGAAAATAGCCGATAATATTAGTAGATTACAAACTTCATTCCCTAAAGAGTCTTGGCAAGAAAACAAGATTAAAACTTTTTATGAAGGAAATCAATACATATTATTTGTTACTGAAACGTTTAAAGATATACGTTTAGTGGGTGCACCACCAAGCTCAATAGGTAAATTTGGATCAGATACAGACAACTGGGTTTGGCCAAGACATACAGGAGACTTTTCTTTATTCAGAATTTATGCTAATAAAGACAATAAACCTGCCGAATATTCAAAAGACAATGTTCCATATACTCCAAAACACTTTTTACCAATTTCATTAGACGGAGTTGCTGAAAATGATTTCACAATGGTTTTTGGTTTCCCAGGAAGAACACAAGAATATTTACCGTCATTTGCAGTGGCACAAATTGTAAATACTTTAAATCCTGCAAAAATTGAATTAAGGGATGCAGCTTTAAAAGTTCAAGATGGTTTCATGAGAAAAGACCAAGCAATTAAAATTCAATATGCATCAAAATTTGCAAGTGTTGCTAATTATTGGAAAAAATGGATTGGTGAAAGTCAAGGTTTAAAAAAATCAAATGCAATTCAAATTAAACAAAATTTTGAAAAAGAATTTCAAAAGAGAGTTTATAAAAATAATAAATCAGAAGAATACGGATCTTTACTTGCTGATTTTGAAAAAAACTACAAAGCAATTAATGACTATGCATTAGCTAGGGATTATTTCATTGAAACTGTTTTAAGAAATACCGAATTATTAAGTGTTGGATTTCGCTTATATCAATTAGAACAAGCATACACAACTAAAGGAGAGCAAGCTTTTATAGATAGAAAAGACAATACTTTAAAAGGATTAGAAAATTTTTATAAAGACTTTAACGCTAAGGTAGATGAAAAGGTTTTTGAAAAATTAATTACTCTCTATGGTCAAAAATCACCCTTAATTCCTGCTGAATTAAAAACTTTAAATTACAGTAAAACTACAACTGATATTTATACTAAATCCAAACTAACTTCTTATGAAGGTGTAAAAACTTTATTTAAAGACGATGCAAAAACTATCTTAAAAAATTTAAATAAAGATTTAGGGTATCAATTGGTGAAAAAATTAGCAGATAATTTTTACAAGAATATTGCACCTAAATATGATGAGCTAAATTTAGAAACTGGTGCTTTACAGAGAAACTACATGAAAGCTCAATTAGAGCTTTTCCCTGAAGGAAGATTTTTCCCAGACGCAAATAGCACTTTAAGAATCACTTATGGTCAAGTAAAAGGATACAGTCCAAATGATGCCGTTTATTATGAACCAGTAACCCATTTAGAAGGGGTTATGGAAAAATATATTCCTGGAGATTATGAATTTGATGTTCCTGCAAAACTAATTGAATTAATTAAAAATAAAGATTACGGACAATATCAAGAAAACGGTAAAATGCCCGTTTGTTTTATAGCAACAAATCACACAACTGGAGGGAACTCTGGGAGTCCTGCAATTGATGCAAACGGAAACCTAATTGGATTGAATTTTGATCGTGTATGGGAAGGCACAATGAGTGACATTCATTACGATCCTTCAATTTGTAGAAATATAATGGTTGACGTAAGATATGTACTATTTATTATTGACAAATATGCAGATGCAAAACACTTGATTGATGAAATGGAATTAGTACACCCAAAAGTAAAGTCAAATAAATAATAATTTTAAAGTTTTTTCAAAGTGTTATTATAACCCTTTGAA
>JBEDTP010000027.1:0-7687 GCA_040119075.1 Flavobacterium sp. | reverse complement strand
TCAGATTCTGCTTTAATTAAATCCTTATCGAATGCAAATAAAATATTTTCAATTACAATAGCATCAGCTGTAATTTCAGCTTTTTTCTGTTTAAGCTGAATAGGATCGTTTAATAAGTTTTCAGAAGTAAATCTACTTGTAAATGGCTCATAACCTTCTTTTTCAACTGTAATAAAGTTGTAAGATATAGGGTTTAAAGGAATCTTTATCTTTCCATTTTCATCAGAAACTGTTTCATTTACTATATCACCAAATTCATTTTTAATAATAATTTTTGCATTCGGTAAAGGTAATTGTGATATTTGTTCTACAACAGTGTAAGTTGGATTACTTTTTTCTAATTGTTTTACTTCAAATTTTAAGATATCAAAATTTCCTGAATGAGATTTGTCAGTAGATAAGTATCCTTTTTCTGGCGAAACAAGAACAAATGCTAAATCATCTCTTCTTGAATTTAAAGAAACTCCTAGGTTTAATGCTTCTAAATATTTTCCATCAACTATTGAAGATCTAAAAACATCATAACCACCGATATTCATATGTCCTTTTGAAGAAAAATATAAGTGTTTATTATCTGCAGTAATGTTTGGAAATTTTTCGTCTTCAGGTGTGTTTACGTTTGGTCCTAAATTTACGGGTTTTCCATATGTTCCATCTTCATTAATTGAAGCTTCATATAAATCATAACCTCCTAACCCTCCAGGAATATTTGCTGCAAAAAATATTTTTTTTCCGTCAGGTGAAACACTTGGAGTTTCAACAGAGTATCCTTCAGGTAATAAAGATACTTTTTTAATGTCAGTCCAGTATTCTTTTGAGTCAAGGTCTAAAGTTGCTTTATAAAGTTCTAATTTCCCATCTTTGTCAACACTTTCTTGTGTGTAATAAATTGTTTTTTCATCTGGTGAAAAAGCAATTGATCCTTCATTGTCTTTCGAGTCAATTACACTCGAAAATAATAAAGGAAAAGATAAGTCTCCGTTTTCTTTTACATCAACACAATATAGATTATTGTTTGGTGTATTTGTTTTTTCATTAACAGTAGTTTCATAGTGTCTTCTTTTCTTGTTTGATAAGATGATATACTTGTTTTTGAAAAATGATGTTCCTACTTCATTTAACTCAGAGTTTATTCCTGTATCATTTAAAACGTATCGAACACCTTTAGTAGATGCGTTAAGTACATTTATAATAGAATCTTTACCATCTAGACGTTGAGGCTCTTGAGCAAATAAAGATGAGCTAATTAAAATAGTTAATGCAGTAATTTTTGTTATAAATCTCATAAATTAATTTCTAAGTTTCTGTTTATTAAATAGTTTTACTTAAAACGAGGGCAAAAATATGGGTTAATTTTGTAAAAAAAATGTTTTTTTAACTTTTTTTTTCTGTTTTGTTAAAATCAACGATTAAATGCAAAAAAAAACGATTTAGAGCAAACTAAATCGTGATGTTTTTTGAGGATAATATAATTAATCAACTATTTCTAACTTCTTTTTTGAATGATTGTTCTTCTAAAGATGTTTTTGTTGAATTTTGCTTAACTTCACATCTTCTGCTAGGTCCGCACCCATATCTTTTTGGTCCACATGATATTAGAAAGAAAATTCCTAAAATTCCTGTAATAATTGTTTTCTTTTTCATCTTTTCATTTTTTTAGGTTAAATGTTCTTGGGCGGTTAATATAGACTCTAAATAATTTCGTTCATTTGAAAGTCGCGGCACTTTATTTTGCCCTCCTAGTTTATTTTGGTTTTTAAGCCATTTATAAAACAAGCCTTCACTCGCTACATTAATCTTTAACGGATTTAATGTAATATTATTACTTCTTTTTGCCTCATAATCAGAATTTAATTCTTGTAACGTATTGTCTAACAATATACTGAAATTTTCAATATCTTCTGGCTTTTTCTTAAATTCAATAATCCATTCATGTGCTCCTTTTTCTTTTCCGTCCATAAAAATAGGAGCAACAGTATAGTCAATTACTTCACAATTTAGTTCTTTACAAGTAATTGCAATTGCTTTATCGGTATTTTCAACCATTAATTCTTCCCCAAAAACATTTATATGGTGCTTTGTTCTTCCGGTCACCATAATTCTATGCGGACTTAAAGAAGTAAAACGTATTGTGTCACCAATTAAATACCTCCATAATCCGGAATTTGTAGTAATAACTAAAGCATAGTTTTTAAAAAGTTCAACTTCACTCAACGGAATTACTTTTTGGTTTTTTGTTCCAAAAGTATCCATTGGAATAAATTCGTAGAAAATTCCGTAATCTAACATTAAAAGGAGTTCGCTAGAATTGTTTAAATCTTGAATACCAAAAAATCCTTCGGAAGCATTGTATATTTCGTAGTATTTAAAACTCTCCTTTGGGAACAATTTTTTGTATTGTTCTTTATAAGGTTCAAAATTTACTCCGCCATGAAAATAAACTTCAGCATTTGGCCAAATGTCCAATATGCTGTTTTTTCCAGTTTCCTCAAGCGCTTTATTTAAAAGAACAAGCATCCAACTTGGAACTCCTGCTAAGCTTGTAACATTCTCGTTAATGGTTTCATTAATTATTGCAGGTAATTTAGTCTCCCAATCGCTCATCAATGAAACTCTACTGCTTGGGGTAGAGCTGAATTCTGCCCAAACAGGCATATTGTCTATTAAAATAGCCGATAAATCACCAAAAAAGGTATTGTTATTTTCATACATTTGTTTGCTTCCGCCTAAACGGAGACTTTTTCCAACAAACATTTGAGATTCTTCATTATTGTTTAAATATAAACACAATAAATCTTTACTCGCTTTATAATGACATCCTTCAAGAGCTTCATTGCTTACAGGTATAAATTTACTTTTTGCATTTGTTGTTCCGCTAGATTTTGCAAACCATTTTATATTAGTCGGCCAAAAAACATTTTGAGCTCCTTTTCTTGTTTGCTTAATCATTGGAGCAAGTTCTTCATATGTAGAAACAGGAATTCTTTCACTAAAAGTTTTATAGTTTTTAATTGAAGAGAATTCATATTCTTTACCAATAACTGTGTTTTCGGCAGTTTTTAATAAGTTGAAAAGTAATTCTTCTTGAACTTCATTTGGGTATTTAATAAACAATTCAATTTGATGAATACGTTTCTTTAAAATCCAAGTAGCAATAGAATTAATTATTGGTAATGCCATTTTTTAATTATGAATTATGCGTTATGAATGATAACTTTACCAAAAATAGCAAATTTTTTATTTTTTCGACTATAACATTTAAACTTTAAGAAGAATGACATATCAAGGCGTCTTGCAAAAAATGCAAACCGAATTTTTAAGCCCTATTCAATATTATTTAGTATTTGAAGATAGTTTCTTGAACGTGAATCAACTAATAGGTAAAGAAATCTCAATTTCTTTTGAAGGTTATCAATGTTTAAATTGTGGAAAACAAAAGAAAGTTTTTAGACAAGGGCATTGTTATGATTGCTTTATGAGTAGTGCTTCTGTTGGGGATTGGATTATGCGTCCAGAATTAAGTACTGCACATTTAGATATTGAGGATAGGGATTTAGCTTATGAAAAACGCGTTCAATTACAGCCACATATTGTTTATTTGGCTTTGTCTAGTGAAGTTAAAGTAGGAGTTACAAGAAAAACACAAATTCCAACTCGTTGGATAGATCAAGGTGCAATTGAAGCGATTCCGATTGTTGAAGTGCCTAATCGTTATTTGGCTGGTATTACTGAAGTTGCTTTAAAAAATCATTTTGCAGACAAAACAAGTTGGCAAAAAATGCTTAAAAATAATGTACCTAATATTGATTTAGTTGCTGAGCGGAATAATGTTTTGCAGTGGCTTCCTGAGGAAATTAAGCCTTATTTTGCAAAAGAGCAAGAATTATATAAAATTGATTTTCCAATTGAGAATTTTCCAACTAAGATTAACAGTTTAAATCTTGAAAAAACACCTTCTTTTAAAGGAAAAGTAAATGGGATTAAAGGCCAATATTTATTGTTTGAAGATGGAACAGTTTTTAACATTAGAAGTAATGAGGGAATTGTTGTTAAAATAGAAGTTTAGTTTTGATGTAATATAGAATGAAAAAAATCCCATTTCTTGATTGAAATGGGATTTTAAGTTTTATATAATTTGTATTATTCTTTTTTCTTTTTTCCTCCAAATAAATCTTTTACAGCATTTTTGACACCATCTTTGACATCATCTTTTGTAGGTGTTTTAGGTGTTGTAGTCTTGGTTGAATCAGTAGGTGCAGTTGCACTGTTTTGATTTGTATTATTTCCACCTAATAAATTAGTCAACGCACTTGTGCCTTGTCCAACTAATTTGTCTTTTTGCATTTTAACTAATTGAGTAACTAAATTTCCTGTTGCCTGTTTTAAATCGGTAGTAACTTTTGGACTGCTAAAATTTCCGACTAATAATGCACTTACAGGAATGTTTTCAATTTTTGCAGCATCAGCAGGAGTTAATTTATCTATTAACTTGTTCACCTCAGGACCCAAATATTTAGCAGGAACATCAAATTTAACATTATAATCCATCGTTTGATCAAAACCATGCGTTCCGCCAACTTGCATGTTTATGTCTTGGTATTTTAAATTAAATGGTTTTACTGCTACTTTCCCATCTTTAAAAGTTATGGCTGCTTTTACATCATTTAAATTTAATTTTGAAACATCAATAAACTTAACATTAGAACCTAGTGCAGTTAATAGTTGTGAATTATTAGCATTTACTTTAGATTCCATTAATTGCCCTAATAAATCGCCTGAAATAGTTTTTAAATTTGGTGTCATATCACTACTTAAATCACCAGATAAGTTTATAGTAGAATTTAATTTTCCGCTAATAGTATTTGCAATAGGAGCAATAGATTTTAGCATATCTAATTGCGAAAATGATTCTGCAACATTAACCGAGTTTAAGCCTAAATTCATATTGAATTTTGGGGTGTTACCTTTTGTCGAAACGGTTCCAGTTAAACCAATTTGACCGCCAAAAACACCCATTTTTAAGTTATTTAGTGCAATAGCTTCGTCCTTGATGACTAAAGTTCCAGAAACTTCCTTTAAGTTTAAATTGTCGTAAACAACTGTGTTTGCTTTAGCAGTTAAGCTACAATCTAAGAAAGAAGGGATTTTTACTGCTTCTGTTGTTTTTTTGCCTTCTTCTGTTGTTGAAGTTGTAGGAGACATGAAGTCTGAAACCACTAATTTATTTGAATTCATATTGAAATTACCTTTCAACATTTGGTTTTTAAACATAAAGCCATAAAAATTATCTAAAGCTCCAGTAACTTGAATGTCAGAATCTCCTGTTTTAGCATCAAATGCGTTTAGTTTAATTTGATTAGGGTTAAACGCTACTGAAGCTTGATTAATCTTAAATGGTTTTGCCATTTCTGGTCCTTCATAATTAAAACCAGTTAATGAAATAGTTCCTGCATTTGAGATGTTTTGATACTGACTCGTTTCAACTGATTTCATATCAAATTTTGTAACAACATCAGCATTTAAAATTCCTGTTAACGGTTTGTCTAGTTTTACAGGATATGCTTTTGTAACATTTGCTAAATTAATTGTTCCTTTTAATTCTGCGTTTATTAATGCGTTTTCAGCAATATTTCTAATGTTAGCTTTTGCATTAAAAACATCTTGATCTATTGAAAACGAAAGTTTGTCCAAATTAACATAAGTGTCGTTCATTAAACCAGTTTCATTTACGATATGTGTATCTATAATAATATTTTTAACTGCTTTTGGCAAGTTTGGATATTGAAAAGAAGCATTGTTTGAAGCTAATTCGATATTGAATTTAGGAATTGTTGTCTCAGAAAGTTTTCCGTCAACTTTACCTGAAACTTTAAATTCTCCTGTTGTTTTCACTTGATTAATACTTCCGGCATACGCTTCAGGAATTAATCCTAAAAAGTTTTTAAAGTCAGAAGTTGGTGTTTTAAAAGTTAAATTATATAATTGACCATCTTCTACCATTTGAATGAATCCATTGAACTCTAAAGGCAATTGGTTAATTAATGCTTTATTGTCTTTAAACTCATATTTGTTGTTTACTAAATCAATTCCTAAAACAGCATCTAATGAAAGTGCTACATTATTCATGTATTTGTTACCTTCCATTTCAAATGATAATTTAGTAGTTGTTTTAGTGTCTAGATCTAATTTTTGTTCTGCAAAATTTCCAGTTCCTTCATGATTTAAACTATCTAAAACCATTTTCATATTTGAACCTTGATCCCAATATGATAATTTTAGGTTTTTGATTTCGTAATTTTGTATATTTAAGCTAAATGGCTTGCTTTCAGAAGTATCTTCTTTAGTGTCATCTTTTAAGGCAATGTCAAAATTTCCTAATCCGTCTTTGTTAAAAATGATATTAGCAACTGCATTTTCACTGCTAAAACCTTGAATATTCATAGGTTCGTTATCGCCTTTAAAAAGCTCTTTTATACTCATTTTTAAGTTTAATTCACCGGAATAAAACAAAGTGTCGCCTTCAAAAGGTGCTTTGTTAATAATGCTAAGTTTGTCTATAGTAACGTTCGCATTTGGGAAATTTTTAAATAAACTTAAATCAACATTTTCAAAAGCAACTTTAGCATCAACATTTTCGTTAATTGATTTAAGTACTAATGCTTGAATTTTATCTTTAAATAAAAAAGGAATAGCCGCTAATGCGGTAATTGATATAAAAAGGAATATACCTAGACCAATAAATACTTTTTTAAAGTTTATTTTACTTGACATAACAATAGTTGTTTTTATATATTAAATGTGTTGTATTGTGTTCATTACCTACAAAAGTAATACCAATTTTAACATTTTATTCGTCTTTAAGATAAAATTATCAATTAATCGATAATTATTTCTTCACCATCTTTTAATTTGAATTTTTTCTTGAATAAGAATACGGCGAAATACATTAACGGTGTATCTAAAAGAGCAATCATTAATTTAAAAGCAAAACCGCTTATAAATAGTTTCCAAAAAATATTCCAAGGTAAAATTTCGAAACAGCACAATAATAGTAATACTGAAAATGTGTCTACTGCTTGTGAAGTAATAGTTGAAAAGTTATTTCGCAACCAAAGCATTTTTCCTTTAGTTAGTTTTTTCCAAAAATGATAAATCTGAATGTCAATATACTGAGCAAATAAATAAGCGGTCATTGAGGCAAGAACTGCTAATGCCGTTTGCCCGAAAACTTTTGAAAATAATTCATTTGAAACAGGAGAATTTTCAATTGCTGGTGCAAGGTTTGCAATATAAATAATTCCTAAAGAAAATAACGAAGCAAAAATTCCTGTAGTTACTACTTGATTGGCTTTTTTTCGCCCATAAATTTCAGAAATAATATCGGTTACTAAAAACGTAATAGGGTAAGGAATTATTCCAACAGATATCTCAAATAAATTGGCACCAAAAAGTGTAAAATCTTTACCAAAAGGATACCAGTAAAAAAATTTTTGAAAAATTAAATTTGACACAACAAGTGAACTGATGAAAATTCCACCAAGAATAAAATAAATTTTTTGCGCTAAAAGTTTATCTGTGTTGTTCATGAATTCAAAAGTATAAAAAGAAAGCCTACAAAAAAAGCTATTCCATTTCTGAAATAGCTTTTTAACTAATGTTTAGTTCTTATTGAATCTTCAACTCAAAA
>JBEDTP010000026.1:0-7717 GCA_040119075.1 Flavobacterium sp. | reverse complement strand
AATTTAAATGGAAAAATTGATTTACAAGGAAGATCCCAATTAGTTCAAACAACTGAAAGTGACCTAGAAGTTACAAGTGCAGGATTAATTGAAAGAGACCAACAAGGAACAACTAACAAATTCAATTATAACTATTGGTCTTCTCCTGTTGGACCTGTAAATACAGTAACAAATAACAATGATTACACTTTAAACACTGTTTTTAAAGATGGTACAAACCCTGTCTCTCCAGTAAACATCAATTGGATTGGAGGTTATGATAGCACTGTTGGAACACCAATTAATTTATGTCGTTACTGGACTTTCAAATTTCAAAACGTTACAAACGATTATGCAAATTGGACTCAAGTTTTAGAAACTGGAACTCTAGCTCCTGCTCAAGGTTATACTTTAAAAGGATCTAACGCAGTAACATTAGATCAAAATTATACTTTTATTGGAAAACCATTTAATGGAACGATCACAAACCCAATTGCTGCAAACAATTTAAATTTAAGTGGTAATCCGTATGCTTCAGCATTAGATGCATCAAAATTCATTACTGATAATGCTAGCTCACTAACAGGAACGCTTTATTTTTGGGAACATTATACAACAAACAGCACACATAATTTAGCAGAATATCAAGGCGGATACGCTACAAGAAACTTAACTGGAGGTGTGCCTCCCGTTGCACCAGCTTTAGTTAGTGGATTAGGCTCAAGTACAAGAGTTCCTGGAAGATTTATTCCAGTTGGTCAAGGTTTCTTTGTGTCAGCTAATGCAACAGGCGGAACAATTGAATTCAATAACTCACAAAGAGCCTTTGTAAAAGAAGACGATGTAAATTCTAATGAAATGTTTAGAAACAATATGGTAGTTTCTAATCAAAATGACTCTTACGAAGAAATTGAATATGAAAAAATCAGATTAGGATTTACTTCAAACAACAATTATCATCGTCAGGTTTTACTTGGATTTATGAACAATAAAGCTACAAACGAAATAGATTATGGCTATGACGGATTATTATTTGACGAACAATCTAACGATATGTTCTTTACAAATAGTAATTTAAAACTAATTATTCAAGGAGAAGGATATTTTAACGAAAACAACATTTACCCTCTAACTGTAACTGCTACAACAACCGGAACAGTAAAATTCATGTTAGATGGAACTGAAAATTTCAATCCATCACAACCAATTTACATTCATAATAGCGAAACAAACTACTATCATGATTTAAGAGATGGAATTTATGAAGTTTCCCTTACAGCTGGAACTCATTCATCAACATTTTCGTTACGATTTAAACAAGAAACTTTATCAAATGAAGAGATAGAAATAGAAAATGGTGTAAACATTATTTTTACACAAAACAACAACACACTTTCAATAAAAAACAATTTAAGCGATACAACAATTCAAAAAATACATTTATTTAATTTATTAGGCCAAAATATAGAAACTTGGGATGTATCAGATGAAATTCAACAAAACATAAGTGTTTCCATGGATCATTTTGATATTGGAACTTATATAGTAAAAACAGTAACAACAAATGGTGATTATTCTAAAAAAATAATTAAGAACTAACCCAATCTAAACCTATGATTAGTAAAGAAATTAAGATTCTATTGAAACTTGTGGGAAAGAGTTTTTGCGCAATGTTTCTTCTAATAAACTCAATTAACGCACAAACTCTACAAGTTAAAGGAAACTCAATTGAAATAATAAATAATGACAATAGTCCATCTTTAACTGATAACACTGACTTTGGAAACATTCCATTAAACACTAAATTTGCCCGAAGTTTTGTTTTAAAAAATAATTCAGGTAGTAATTTAACCTTTACGGGATCTTCAAATGTAACATTATCAGGAACAAATGCAAGTCAATTCTCAATTACCACAAGACCTGCAAACAATCTAACTTTAACTGGCTTTACTTATACTATTTTAGAAGTTAGTTTTAACCCTACTTCATTAGGTATTAAAAATGCAAATATTATTATTACATTATCAAGCGGTTCACCTTCTCCATATACATTTGCAATACAGGGAACAGGTATACCAGCGGTTTCACCAGAATTTGTAATGACTCAACTAGTTCCTAATGGAACTTTCAATTATCCATACGAGTTAATTTATGGCCCAGATAATTATTTATGGCTTACGGAAAGAGTTGGAAAAAAAATAAATAGAGTCAATTTAGCAGACGGAACTGTCGATTTATTAGTCAATTTAAGTGGATTAGTTTACCAATCTGGAGGACAAGATGGCTTACTTGGTATGGCTTTACATCCTCAATTATTACAAAGCACAGGAAACGATTATATTTATGTAGCATATACTTATGGAACTTCAGATCCAACTAGAAAAACTAAAATTGTACGTTATACTTATACTCAAATTGGGAATGACGGAACTTTAAGTGCGCCACTTGAGCTAATTACAAACTTGTCTGGAAGTAATGATCATAATTCTGGGCGTTTAGAAATTGGTCCCGACAATAAATTATACTATACCATTGGAGACCAAGGTGCGAATCAATTTGGTAATAAATGTACTTCTATAAAAGCACAAGTATTACCTACACAAGTAGAAATAGACGCTTTAGATTATAGTTCGTATCAAGGTAAAATTTTAAGAATGAATTTAGACGGAACTATTCCAAGTGACAACCCAATATTAAACAGTGTTCAAAGTCATATTTTTAGTTATGGTCATAGAAATGCACAAGGAATTGTTTTTGGAACAAATGGTAATCTTTATTCAAACGAACATGGGCCAAAGTCAGATGATGAAATTAACATTATTCAATCGGGTGGAAATTACGGATGGCCATTTATAGCTGGTTTTAGAGACGATAAAAACTATGCATATTGCAATTGGTCTTCCGCGCCTACTTGTGCTTCGCTTTCTTTTAGTGATTATACTTGCGGAACAGGAGCAACCTCAACAACAGAGTCTAGCTGGGCGGGAACATTTATTGATCCAATTACAACTTTATTTACAATTGACGATGGTTTTAATTTTACCGGAGGTTGGTTAACTTGGCCTACAATTGGACCTTCAAGCATTATCAACTATGAAGGATATTCAAGTCCAATTCCAGGATGGAACAACTCTTTACTTTCAACAACCTTAAAAAAAGGAAAAATTTACCGTTCAATACTTTCTGGAGACGGAAACTCTATAATTGGAAACCCCGAAGAAATATTATACACACAAAATAGATATAGAGACATTGCAATTGACCCAAATGGAAAAGTTTTATATGTTATTACAGATAGTGGCGGAACAACTTCTGGTCCGTCAGGTTCAAGTTCATTATCAGTTGTAAATCCAGGTACAATTTTAATTTTTACACATGAAACTTTTCTTAATAATGAAACACATGAATCAAATCCAAGAAACATAATAGTTTATAAGAACAACTCTGAACTTAAAATTAATTCTGGCGAGGCCATAATGTCAGCCATTAAGATATTTGACATAACAGGAAGGCTATTGTTTGAAGAAAACAATATTCGTTCAAATAATAAAACGATAAATAAGTTTGTCCCAACAAACAATTTATTATTAATTCAAGTGCAAACCATAAATAACATTCAAATCTCTAAGAAGGTTATTTTCTAGAGATTTGAAGTTATTTATTAACCGTTTTCATTCTATTTTTACTCTATATTTGCACAACGCAAATTTTCAATGAGTAACACGCTTTTATCTTCGCCTTTACAGGGATTTACCGATTTCCGTTTTCGTAACGCATTCCAAAAATATTTTGGTGGAATCGACACATTCTATTCTCCCTACATTCGTTTGAACGGAAAATTAGTGATTAAAGGTTCATACGAACGTGATATTTTACCTGAAAACAATACAACTTTAGAAGTAATTCCTCAAATCATTACAAACGATGCTGAAGAGTTTGTTTTTGTTGCCAAATATGTACAATCGTTAGGTTATAAAGAATTGAATTGGAATTTAGGTTGCCCTTATCCTATGGTAGCAAAATGCGGAATGGGTTCTGGTTTAATTAGTAATACTTCTCAAATTGAACATATTTTAGATAGAGCCCATAGTGAAACCGATATTATTGTTTCGATGAAAATGCGAATGGGTTATGAAGAACCAACTGAAATTTTAGATGTTTTTCCAATTTTAGATAAATATCCAATTAAGAATGTTGCTATTCATGCACGAATTGGTAGACAATTGTACAAAGGCGGAGTCGATTTAGAATCGTTTCAGCGTTGTTTAGACGCTTCTAAGCAAAAGCTATATTATAATGGAGATATTACTTCGGTTGAAGCGTATAGAAAGCTACAAGAACGTTTTCCAAGTATTGATCATTGGATGATAGGACGCGGTTTAATTGCTGATCCTTTTTTGCCAAGTATGATTAAAAACAATACTACAGAATATCCAAAAAACAGATATGAAGTTTTTAAGGAATTTCACGATACTATTTTCGAACAATACGATGCTTATTTATCTGGACCAACGCCAATACGTATGAAAATGCTTGGCTTCTGGGAATATTTTGCAGAATCTTTTACAAACCCACAAAAAACATTTAAGAAAATTAAAAAAGCAGGAAATACTAAAAACTATCTTTCGGCTGTTGAAGAGATTTTTAAAGATGTGAAATGAAAAATCTGATTACTCTACTAAAATTTCTTTTCGAAGTACTTTATAATTTGAACACCATCTGTAGAAGTTGAATCATGAGGATGCGTTTTTGAATATTGAATAACATAACCTCTTATTGTTTTCAAACCGTTCTCTTTAAATTTGACAGGAAATATATTTCCCTCCTTTTTCTTTTTCACAAACAAAGTATCTAAATGCACATCATTTACATTGCTGAAAATTGAATCAATTTCTTCGCTATAACAAACTTTGCAATCATACTCTTTTTCATTCTTTTTAACAAAGCTTAAATTAAAAAATGAACTCTTCAAAGTATCAATTTTCCCATCATTTTTGTAAAAATAATTTTGATTATAATAAGGCTCACCTTTATAATTTATAAATTCAACTTTTTCTAAAATGTTATTCTTAGCATCAAATATTTTCCACCAACCAACTCCCACTCCTTTAGAATTGACTTTTCCATAACAAACTCTATCAATAATATCATTCTTATATATATATTTAATTGAGTTTAAATCTTTATCAACTATACTTTCAGTATATAACTTATCATCTTTAAGCTCTTTAATGTTCGTTATAAGATTATCTTTATAATTTACAACAATATATAACACACCTTTTCTTGTATAATACTCTTTTTTTATGATGTTTCCGTTTTTATCAGAATAATTTTCAACATAAGCTCCACCTCTCGGATGTTTTGGTTTATGCTTCGTTCTTTCATCCTTACAGGATATAAAAAACAAAGTGATTAAGAATAAGGCAACTATTTTTTTCATAATAAATTTTTAAGGAAGTAAAATAAAAAACACCTGTCTGGTTTTTGAAACCTGACAGGTGCAAAGATCATAATTTATTACTGTAAAGCTGATTTCAACTCTTCTAAACTTAATTTAGTCTGTTCACCAGAAGCTAAATTCTTTAACGAATAGTGTTGGTTATTCATCTCATCTTCGCCCACTAAAACGGCGAAAGGAATTCCGCGTTTATCTGCATGTTGGAATTGTTTTCCAATTTTTGTGTTATCAGGATACATTTCTACTTTGATTCCTTTTTTACGCAATTGAGAAATCGCTTTCATTGCATATTTTGCTTCAACATCACCAAAGTTTAAAAACAAAGCTTTTGAAGTTGCCGTAACGGTTTTAGGAAATAATTGTAATTCTTCGATTACCAATGCAATTCGGTCTAAACCAAAAGAAATTCCTACACCACTCATATTTTTTAATCCAAAAATTCCAGTTAAATCGTCGTAACGACCACCGCCACCTATTGAACCCATTGCAACACCTTTTGGCGCAGCAACTTCAAAAATAGCTCCAGTATAGTAATTTAAACCTCTTGCTAAAGTAACGTCTAAATCTAAATTGGCTGTTTGCAATCCTAATTCGGTAACATTTTCGCAAATAAAAGTCAGTTCTTCCACTCCTTTCATTCCTTCTTCAGATGAAGCAAGTAAGTCAGCTAATTTTGCAATTTTCTCAGTAATTGAACCAGTGAAATTAAATAACGGTTGTACTTTTACAATCGCTTCTTCAGAAATTCCTTTTTCAAGCATTTCTTTCTTTACGCCGTCTTCGCCAATTTTATCTAATTTATCTAAAGCAACAGTGAAGTCAATTAATTTATCGGAAGCACCAATAACCTCAGCAATTCCTGATAATATTTTTCTATTATTTATTTTAATAGTAACTCCGTTTAAACCTAATTCTGAGAAAACTGAATCGTATAATTGCACCAACTCTACTTCTTGCCAAAGCGAATTAGAACCTACAACATCTGCATCGCATTGAAAAAACTCTCTAAAGCGACCTTTTTGTGGACGATCAGCTCTCCAAACCGGTTGAATTTGGTAGCGTTTAAACGGAAACTCAATTTCATTTTGATGTTGTACCACGTATCTTGCAAACGGAACCGTTAAATCGTAACGTAAGGCTTTTTCTGAAATTTGAGAAGTTAATTTCAAACTATCTCTATTTTCTATATGCGTTGCGTCAGCTTTACTCAAATAATCACCAGAATTCAAAATCTTAAAAATCAATCTATCACCTTCTTCCCCATATTTCCCCATTAAAGTTTCTGAATTTTCAAAAGATGGTGTTTCAATAGGTTGAAATCCGAATTTCTCAAAATTAGATTTTATAATCAAAAATATATAGTTACGCTTTGCTACTTCTGCTGGTGAAAAATCACGTGTTCCTTTTGGTATACTTGGTTTTTGAGCCATTTTTAAATTTAGAATTTGTTGATTTGGCAATCTGATAATTTGTAGTGCAAATATCGGATATATTCAGCAGTTTAAAAAATCTTATTTTTAGTATAATTTTAAACACATAGACACATAGTTTTTCCGAAATATAAAAAGACATTTCATTCAACATAGTAAACATTAGTTATGTGAACTATAAAAAGTGAAACGTCTTAAATTTAAATAAAGAAATCTATTGTCTCTATGTATTTAAAAAGAACTTCTGAATTCTAATCTTTAAATTCTAACTTTATTTGTGTAACAAATTACAAACTCTATAGTCTAATACATCATGGTAGGATTATTTAAAGAAAACACAAAAATTGCAATTGACTCAATTAAGAGTCAGGCTTTACGAACATCGTTAACAGTTTTTATTATTGCATTAGGAATTACTGCATTAGTTGGAATTCTAACGGTTGTTTCGGCTTTACAAAATACTATTATGAATGATTTTGCTTCTATGGGAGCAAATACTTTTTCAATGAGTCAATATGATTTTTCTGCAGAAATTAACCAAAATGATGTTGAGCAAAAAGTAAATCCTATTATCAGTTATCCTGAAGCAAAAGAATTTCAAGACAAATACAATTTCCCTTTTACATCTACTTCACTATCTTTTACAGCTGCATCAGGCGTTGAAGTAAAATATCAAGGTGAAAAAACAGATCCAGAAATTACTATAGTTGGAGTTGATGAAAATTTTTGTCCGAACAAAGGTTTGGAGGTAACCAAAGGAAGAAATTTCAATTCATTTGATGTAGACAATAACAACTTTGTTTGTGTATTAGGTTCGGATTTTGAAAAGGGATTATTTAAAGATAAA
>JBEDTP010000025.1:0-7722 GCA_040119075.1 Flavobacterium sp. | reverse complement strand
TAAATATTTTCCAAAATGGAATATTGCAACAAGTTATTTTGATATCAATAAACCCGAAACAATTGAAAGTTGTATTCAGCCAAATACTAAAATTCTTTTTGCGGAATCTCCAACAAATCCGGCTGTTGAAATTTTAGATTTAGACTTGTTAGGTAAAATTGCGAAGAAACACAATCTTATTTTAGTTGTAGATAATTGCTTTGCAACACCTTATATTCAAAACCCAATCAAGTTTGGAGCCGATTTAGTAATTCATTCTGCAACTAAATTAATTGATGGTCAAGGACGAGTTTTGGGAGGAGTAACGGTTGGAAGAGCTGATTTAGTTCGCGAAATTTATTTGTTTTCTCGTAATACAGGTCCGGCTTTGTCGCCATTTAATGCTTGGATTCTGTCTAAAAGTTTAGAAACATTGCCAGTCAGGATAGAAAAGCATTGTGAAAACGCATTAAAAGTGGCTAAATTTTTAGAAAATCATCCAAATGTTCAAATGGTTAAGTATCCATTTTTGAATTCGCATCCGCAATATGAAATTGCAAAGAGGCAAATGAAATTAGGTGGAAATATTGTTGCTTTTGAAATTAAAGGCGGAATAGCTGCTGGTCGTGATTTTTTAGATAAAATAAGATTATGTTCTCTTTCTGCAAATTTAGGAGATACACGAACAATAGTAACGCATCCTGCTTCAACAACGCATAGTAAGCTGTCAGTTGATGAACAATTAAAGGTAGGTATTACAGGAGGTTTGGTTCGAGTTTCTGTTGGATTGGAAACTGTTACAGATGTAATTGCAGATTTAAAACAAGCTTTAGGTTGAAATAAATTGAAATAAAACATTAAAATTAATTTAAAATAGTTTTAAAATCTAAAAATTGATTGTAAATAATAATAATTTAGAAAATATATCTAAATATAATTTTAATTAGTAATTTTGCCCCGTTCATAAAAATATTGATTGTTATCACGAAAGCTGGAGAGATTAGACTCAATGAAAGCTTAGCAACCTCCAATTCTTTGATGAGAAAGGTGCTACATTCTATTCCTAATTATTGGAAAAAGATAACTCAACGAAATTCTTTTCAGTTTCTTGATGACAATTTTATAAGTAAGTATATATGTCAAAAATTCAAGAAGATATAAAAGAAAGAATCCTTGTCCTTGATGGAGCAATGGGCACGATGTTACAACGCTATAATTTTTCAGAAGAAGATTTCCGAGGAGAGCGTTTTGCAACTTTTCCACATTCTTTAAAAGGAAATAACGATTTGCTTTCTATTACACAACCTCAAGCAGTTAAAGCAGTTCATCGTTTGTATTTTCAAGCAGGTGCAGATATTGTAGAAACCAATACATTTTCTGGAACTACTATTGGTATGGCTGATTATCATTTAGAAGATTTGGTTTACGAATTAAACTATCAATCCGCTAAAATAGCTCGTGAAGTTGCAGATGAATTTACAGATAAACCTCGTTTTGTTGCCGGTTCTATTGGGCCGACAAACAGAACGGCCTCCATGTCACCAGATGTAAATGATCCAGGTTTTCGTGCAGTAACTTTTGATGATTTACGAATTGCTTATAAACAACAAGTGGAAGCATTAATAGATGGTGGATGTGATTTGTTGTTAGTGGAAACCATTTTCGATACATTAAATGCTAAAGCAGCTTTGTTTGCGATTGAAGAAGTTAAAGAAGAAAGAAATATAGATATTCCAATCATGGTTTCGGGTACAATTACAGATGCTTCTGGTAGAACTTTATCAGGACAAACCGTGGAGGCTTTTCTAATTTCTATTTCACATATTCCTCTTTTAAGCGTTGGGTTTAATTGTGCATTAGGAGCTGATCAATTGAAGCCTTATTTAAAAAGGTTGTCCCAAAATACCAATCTGAATGTTTCAGCTCATCCTAATGCTGGTTTACCTAATGCTTTTGGGGAATACGATCAAACACCTATAGAGATGCAGACTTTAATTCGAGAATATTTACAAGATAATTTGGTAAATATTATTGGAGGCTGTTGTGGTACAACTCCAGAGCATATTAAGTTAATTGCAGAAGTAGTAAGTGAATTTAAACCAAGAGAAAAAATAATACAGACTTGAGGTTTTTGAAAAGAGTTAAACGATGAAAACAGTATACAAAATTGCATCACAAAGAAAAGTACGGTTATATATATACGGTGTTAAGTGTTTTTGGAAAGATGTAAACAAGCATTATAAAAGAATAAGTAATGAGCTTCAGTAATAAGTATTTAAAATTATCTGGATTAGAACCATTGATTGTAACTCCAGAGAGTAATTTTATAAATGTAGGCGAAAGAACGAATGTTACGGGTTCACGTAAATTTCTTCGATGAATAAAAGAAGAAAAGTATGATGAAGCATTAGATATTGCAAGACAACAAGTAGAAGGCGGTGCGCAAATTATCGATATTAATATGGATGAGGGAATGTTAGATGGGGTCTATGCCATGACTAAATTCTTAAATCTTATCGCTGCCGAACCCGATATTGCTCGTGTTCCTGTTATGGTGGATAGTTCTAAGTGGGAAATTATTGAAGCGGGTTTAAAAATTATTCAGGGAAAAGGAGTTGTGAATTCTATTTCTTTAAAAGAAGGAAAAGAAGCTTTTGTGCAGCATGCCAAATTAATAAAACGATATGGCGCGGCTGTAATTGTTATGGCTTTTGATGAAGAAGGTCAAGCCGATAATTACGAACGTAGAATAGAAATTTGTAAACGCTCTTATGATATTTTGGTTGATGAGGTGAAGTTTTCAGCTGAAGACATCATTTTTGATCCAAATATTTTTCCTGTTGCAACCGGAATGGAAGAACATAAATTAAATGCTCTAGATTTCTTTAAGGCTACTAAATGGATTCGTGAAAACTTACCTCATGTTGGAGTTTCTGGCGGAGTAAGTAATGTTTCATTCTCCTTTAGAGGAAACGATAAAGTTCGTGAAGCGATGCATTCGGTTTTTTTATATCATGCAATTAAAAATGGAATGACAATGGGAATTGTAAATCCTGAAATGTTAACTATTTATGATGATATTCCAAAAGATTTACTGGAGCATGTAGAAGATGTGATTCTAGATAGAAGAGACGATGCAACGGAACGTTTATTGGATTTTGCGGAAAATGTAAAAGATGATGTTAAGAGCAATGAAAAAGCAATTCAAGAATGGCGTTCAGGAACAATTCAAGAGCGATTAACGTACTCGTTGGTTAAAGGAATTGATGAATTTATTGAGTTGGATATTGAAGAAGCTCGATTGGCAGCTTCAAAACCAATTGAAGTTATCGAAATTAACCTAATGACAGGAATGAATGTTGTAGGTGATTTATTTGGAAGCGGGAAAATGTTTTTGCCTCAAGTAGTTAAATCGGCACGAGTAATGAAAAAAGCAGTTGCTTATTTGTTACCTTATATAGAAGAGTCAAAAGATGATGCAATTTCTTCGAGCGCAGGAAAAGTTTTAATGGCAACTGTAAAAGGTGATGTTCATGATATTGGGAAAAACATTGTTGCGGTTGTTTTAGCATGTAATAATTACGAAATTATCGATTTAGGAGTTATGGTTGCTCCAGAAAAGATAATTGCAGCAGCTGTTGAACATAATGTAGATATCATTGGTTTAAGTGGTTTAATTACGCCATCGTTAGATGAAATGGTGTATCTCGCTAAAGAACTAGATAGGCAAAATATTAAAATTCCAATTATGATTGGTGGCGCTACAACATCACGAGCGCATACTGCTGTAAAAATTGCTCCTCAATATAGTGAAACAGTTATTCATGTAAATGATGCTTCTAGAGCGGTTACAGTTGCTGGAAGTTTGTTAAATAGTGATAAAAAAATATATGCTAATACAATAAGAGCAGAATATGATGCTTTTAGAGAAACTTTTTTAAATCGTTCTCGAGATAAAAATTTCCTAACTATTGAACAAGCAAGAGCCAACAAATTGCAATTAGATTGGGAAAACTTCAACCCAACAAAACCTAACTTTATTGGAACTAAAGTAATTGAGGTAGAATTGGAAGAATTAGTTCCTTATATAGATTGGACTCCATTTTTTCAATCTTGGGAGTTGCATGGAAAATATCCAGCAATATTGACAGATAATGTTGTAGGAGAACAAGCAACTAGTTTGTTTGCAGATGCTCAAAAAATGTTATCTCAATTATTATCTGAAAAATGGCTAGAGGCAAAAGGAGTTTATGGTGTTTTTCAGGCTAATCAGGTAAATGATGATGATATCGAAGTTGTTACCTCGAGCGCGGTCGAGAGGTTTCTAACATTACGTCAACAATCTCAAAAAACAAAAGGAGCTCCAAATATTGCTTTGGCAGATTTTATATGTCCAAAAAACACTGGAAAAGAAGATTATATAGGAGCATTTTGTGTAACTACAGGTTTTGGAGTAGATGATAAAGCAAAGGAATTCGAAGAACAGCTAGATGATTATAACTCTATATTAGTTAAAGCATTGGGTGATCGTTTTGCAGAAGCTTTTGCAGAATATCTTCACGAAAAAATTCGTAAAGAAATTTGGGGTTATGCAGCTGAAGAAAGTTTAACTAATCAGGATTTGATCAAAGAAGAATATAAAGGGATTCGTCCAGCACCAGGTTATCCAGCTTGTCCAGATCATTTAGAAAAAGCCACATTGTGGCGTTTATTAGACGTTGAAGAGCAAATAGGTGTTAAATTAACAGAGAGTATGGCAATGTGGCCTGCTTCATCTGTTTCAGGATATTATTTTGGAAATCCAGAAAGTAAATACTTCGGACTTGGTAAAATAAAAGAAGATCAAATAATAGATTATGCCAAACGAAGAAGAGTTTCAACCGAAGTTGCTGCAAAGTGGTTGGCACCAAACATAGCAGATTAAATTAGTCATAAAGTCAAACGTCATAAAGTTCTAAAGAACTTTCGACTTTCGACTTTCAAACTTTAAGATATAACATGAAAGTAACAGAACATATAACAAAAGCCAACGGAAAACCTTTGTTTTCATTCGAAATATTACCGCCTTTAAAAGGACAAAATATTCAATCTATTTTTGATGGAATTGACCCTTTAATGGAATTTAAACCGCCTTTTATTGATGTCACTTATCATCGTGAAGAATATGAATATAAGGAAATGTCAAATGGTTTGTTGCAAAAGAAGATTGTAAAGAAACGTCCTGGAACAGTTGGAATTTGTGCGGGTATTCAAAATAAATATCAAGTTGATGCTATTCCTCATATTTTGTGTGGTGGTTTTACCAAAGAAGATACGGAAAACTTGTTAATTGATTTGGATTTTCTTGGGATTGATAATGTCGTTGCGCTTCGTGGTGATGCGGTTAAAAGTGAAATTTATTTTAAATCAGAAAAAGACGGACACACATATGCTTCTGAATTGGTGTCTCAAATTTCTAATTTAAATAGTGGAATTTATTTAGACGAAGATTTGCAAAATTCTACTAAAACTAATTTCTGTATAGGTGTTGCGGGTTATCCTGAGAAACATATGGAGGCACCTAGTTTAGATAGTGATATTTATTTTTTAAAACATAAAATAAGTAATGGTGCAGATTATATTATAACTCAAATGTTTTTTGATAATCAGAAATTTTTCGATTTTGTTGCTAAATGCAGAGCGGCTGGAATTACAGTTCCAATTATTCCAGGTTTAAAACCATTGGCTACGGTAAAGCAATTGAATTTAATTCCACATCGATTTAAAGTAGATTTACCAGATGAATTAATTAAAGAAGTGGTGAAGGCAAAAAACAATGAAGTTGTTTCTCAAATAGGGGTTGAATGGTGTATTCAACAAAGTAAAGAATTAGTTGCTGCTGGGATTCCGGTCTTACATTATTATTCAATGGGTAAAGCAAAAAATATTAGAACTATAGCTGAAAAAATATTTTAAAAATAAGTGCTAATTTCTTCTTTTTTTAAGTAGTTGTGTTTTTTATGGTTTATTATTTTTAGTTTTATGGGTTTGTGTCAGAAATATACTTCAAATATAAAGGATAGAGGTGTTTTTAAAAAAAATGAGGATGGTTTATTAAAACTGTAATTTTTGCAAAAAAATCAATATATTAAGAAACAATTTAATTATATTGAATAATTCTAATTAAAACATATGTATTATTGATTTATCATCTTCAATTATGTTAAAATTATATTTTAAAATGTTTTAAAATTATTTTTTATTGATAATTTTATTTTTTAATTACTAAAAAAAGTGGTAAGTTTATAATGTTGAACCATTAAAGACAAATGCCATGAAAAAAATTATCCTAACCCTAATTTTTTTATTCGTTGCGCAATTTAATTATGCAAGTGAAAATGACACAATATTACTTAATCAAGCAAGAAAAGCTTTTTTAAATAAAGACTATACTTTAGCAATAAAAGAATACAAGAAGTATATAAATTCTTCTGATGCTAAAGATTTAAAAAACGTATATCTTGAAATTGCTAACTGCTATTACAATAATAATGATAAAGACAGAGCAGTTAAATATATAAAGGAGGCAGTAACGAAGCATGGTTTAACAGAAGATGCATTTATTTATAGCCGAGTTATTGATCCAGCACTTTCAAAATATGCTTTATCGGTTCTTTACTATGATTTAGATAAGATGCAAAAACAATATATTGCAACTTTGGACTAAAAAAAGTAAAAACTGATGAGATAAATCCATTATATCAAAGATGTAATGGATTTATTTTTTTGAAGTTATTTCCCTAAATATAGTTTCAATATTTTTATCTTTAGAACTTAATTGCAATGTTTTTAATCCGTTTTCTTGTGCAAAATCAAAAACTACAGAACGCATATCTTCATCACTTGTAAAAGTAAGTTCCCAAATCATATCGTGAGTATTTTTATAAGAAGTTAAATTTGGTAGCTTTTGTATAAATTGCTCTTCGATTTTTAAGTCAAATTCTACAACAATTGTTTGTTCTGAGCTCTCAGATATTTGATTTAATTTTTTATCAGTAACAATTTTCCCATTATTAATAATAATAATTCTATCACAAATAGCTTCAACCTCTTGCATAATATGCGTAGAAAGAAAAACGGTTTTGTTTTTCCCAATATTTTTTATCAATTCTCTTATTTCAACTAATTGATTTGGATCTAATCCTGTTGTAGGTTCGTCTAAAATTAAAACTTCAGGATCATGTAAAAGCGCACAAGCAAGCCCAACTCTTTGTCTGTATCCTTTAGATAGTTCGTTTATTTTTTTGTTGCTTTCGGGAGTTAAACCAGTTAAAGTGATTACTTCTTCAATTCTAGATTTTGGTATTTTATAAACATCTGCATTAAAAGCCAAATATTCTCTAATGTATAAATCTAGGTATAAAGGATTGTGTTCTGGTAAATAACCCACTGCTTTTTGAACTGCTTTTGCGTTTTTAATAACATCATTATCATTTACTAATGCTTTTCCTTCATCTGCAGAAATGTATGTCGTTAAAATTTTCATTAAAGTAGATTTTCCAGCACCATTCGGGCCTAAAAAACCAACAATCTCTCCTTTTGAAATAGAAAAACTAACATTGTCTAATGCTTTTTGTTCGCCATAATTCTTAGAAACATTTACAACTTCTATCGACATATTTATAAAATTTAGAAACAAAAGTAATTAAAAAAGAAAAAACTTAGTACATTTGTCCCATCAATAACAAAAAAAGATTTTGAATA
>JBEDTP010000024.1:0-7798 GCA_040119075.1 Flavobacterium sp. | reverse complement strand
TCAAAAATCGATTTTTATCCTTTTTTTATTCGATTTAAGAAACTTTCTGGAAATTAACAAATGTTGATAACTTACAGTGATTTTAAAGTGCTTTTTAGCTATTTTCTCCATTAAAAGGTTATATTTGTGTGTTTAATAAAAAAAATCGTTTAAGATTTAATAAATATGAGTGAAGAAATAAAAAAAGGTAATTATTCAGCAGATAGTATTCAGGCACTAGAAGGAATGGAGCATGTAAGAATGCGTCCTTCAATGTATATTGGAGATGTAGGTGTCAGAGGACTTCATCATTTAGTATATGAAGTAGTTGATAACTCAATTGATGAAGCAATGGGTGGTCATTGTGATGCTATTAGAGTAGATATTAACGAAGATGGCTCTGTTTCTGTTGAGGATAATGGTCGTGGTATTCCTGTTGATATTCATAAAAAAGAAGGGGTTTCTGCACTTGAAGTTGTAATGACTAAAATTGGTGCTGGAGGTAAATTTGATAAAGATTCGTATAAAGTTTCTGGAGGTTTACATGGAGTTGGAGTTTCTGTAGTTAATGCATTGTCAAATAAATTACGAGCAACTGTTCATAGCGCTAATGGAAATATTTACGAACAAGAATATGAAAGAGGTAAAGCGCTTTATCCTGTAAAGCAAATTGGTACAACAGATAAAAGAGGTACAATTGTAACTTTTTATCCAGATGATACTATTTTTACCCAAACTACTGAGTTTTCTTATGATACTTTATCAGCACGTATGCGTGAATTGTCTTTCTTAAATAAAGGAATTACAATTACTTTTACAGATAAAAGAGAAAAAGATAAAGACGGTAATTTTATTTCTGAAGTTTTTCATTCTAATGAAGGTCTTAAAGAATATATTCGTTATTTAGATGGTAATCGTGAGCCAATTATTGGACATGTAATTTCAATGGATTCTGAAAAAGGAGAAATTCCAGTTGAGGTTGCTCTAATTTATAATACTTCTTACTCTGAAAATATATTTTCTTACGTAAATAATATTAATACTCACGAAGGAGGTACACATTTACAAGGTTTTAGAACAGGTTTAACTCGTTCTTTAAAGAAGTATGCAGATGCTTCTGGAATGTTAGATAAACTGAAATTCGAAATTTCTGGAGATGATTTCCGTGAAGGATTAACAGCTATTATTTCTGTAAAAGTTGCTGAACCACAATTCGAAGGACAGACAAAAACTAAACTAGGAAATAGAGAAGTAGTTTCGCCAGTTTCACAAGCTGTTGGAGATATGATTGAGGCTTATTTGGAAGAAAATCCTAATGATGCAAAAATTATTATTCAAAAAGTAATTTTGGCTGCTCAAGCACGTCATGCTGCAAAAAAAGCACGTGAAATGGTTCAACGTAAAACCGTTATGGGCGGAGGTGGTTTACCTGGTAAATTATCTGATTGTTCGGAACAAGATCCTGCAAAATGTGAAGTATTCCTTGTAGAGGGAGATTCGGCAGGGGGAACTGCAAAACAAGGTCGTGATAGAATGTTTCAAGCTATTTTGCCATTAAGAGGTAAGATTTTGAATGTTGAAAAAGCGATGCAACATAAGGTTTTTGAAAACGAAGAAATTAGAAATATATTTACTGCTCTTGGAGTTACAATTGGAACTGAAGAAGATAGTAAGGCATTAAATATTTCAAAATTAAGATATCACAAAGTAGTAATCATGTGTGATGCCGATGTCGATGGTTCACATATTTCTACTTTAATTCTTACATTCTTCTTTAGATTTATGAAGGAGTTAATTGAAAACGGACACGTTTATATTGCTGCTCCTCCTTTATATTTAGTTAAAAAAGGAAATAAAAAAGAGTATGCTTGGAATGATGATCAACGTGATAAAATAGCACTTCAAATGGGAGGTTCTGTAAGTATTCAACGTTATAAAGGTCTTGGAGAGATGAATGCTGAACAATTATGGGACACAACAATGAATCCTGACTTTAGAACTTTACGTCAAGTAAATATCGATAGCTTAGCAGAAGCAGATAGAATTTTCTCTATGTTAATGGGTGATGAAGTTCCGCCAAGAAGAGAATTTATTGAGAAAAATGCAGCTTACGCTAATATTGATGCGTAAATTTCAAATCGTAATATTATTTTTTTGTTCATTATTTTTTAATTTAAAAAGTAATGCACAATCACAATCTGAATTAGAGCAGATAGGGTATCTTTTAAATGATGCCCTTTTCTATTCAGAACAGTATATTATTCCTGCTACTGATGCGGCTGTTTACCTTTCTTCTTCTAGCTGGGTAAACTCACCAAAGAAAAAAGAACTTTGGGATGTAACATTAAGTTTAAATGGAAATATGTTTTTTGTTCCTAAAGGAGACAGAAGTTTTGAAATTAAAAATTCGGACTTTCAGTTTTTTGAAATAGAAAATGCAACTTCGGCAACTGTTCCTACAGCTTTAGGAGATAATAACCAAATTTATTTGGTTGGAGATTTAGGAGGTGAGGAGGTTCGATTAAAAACTCCAGAAGGAATTAATCAAGAAACTGTTTTTTATCCTTATTTACAAGCTAGTTTAGGTTTGCCATTTGGAACAGAATTAATTGCAAGATATTCAACAAAAACAAAACTTAAGAAAGGCGATTATCAAGTATATGGTTTTGGTTTAAACCATAATATTAGTCAGTATTTTAAAAGTTTAGAAACGAAAAGTATTCATATTTCGACCGCTATTATATATTCAAAAGAAGAAATTACATTTGATTTTTTAGATATTAATACTGCTTATGGAAATTTAGGAATTAATCAACTATCAGGGTTAGTTGATACGTTTCATTTTCAATTAAGTGCATCAAAAGAATTTAATAAGCTTGAAATAATTACTTCTTTAATCGCTAATACAAGTAGTTTTGAATATGTTGTAGGTGGAGAAAAAGGTGAAATAGAAGAAGCTTTCCCTTTGCAACAAACAGTAAATACTTTATTGGAAAGAATTGCAAAAGACAGTGTTAATGTATTAGGAGAAGTTTCAGCGAGGTATCAAATCGAGAAAATATTTTTACAAAGTTCATTTGCTTTTGGTAAATTTGCAAATCTAAATTTAGGAGTTCAATATCAATTTTAATATATAATTTTTTAAACACAACAAAATGAAAGTAACAATAGTAGGTGCGGGAAATGTAGGTGCAACATGTGCAGACGTTATTTCGTATAGAGGAATTGCAAGCGAGGTAGTGTTATTAGATATCAAAGAAGGTTTTGCGGAAGGTAAAGCTATGGATATCATGCAATGTGCTACAACAACTGGTTTTAATACAAAAGTAGTGGGTACTACAGGAGATTATTCAAAGACTGCTAATTCAAATGTAGTTGTAATTACTTCTGGAATCCCTAGAAAACCTGGAATGACTCGTGAGGAATTAATTGGTATTAATGCTGGAATTGTAAAATCGGTTGCAGATAATATTTTAAAACATTCTCCAAATGCAATTATTGTAGTTGTATCTAATCCTATGGATACAATGACTTACTTAACATTAAAAGCAACTGGATTACCAAAAAATAGAGTAATAGGAATGGGCGGAGCTTTAGATAGTTCTCGTTTTAAATATTTCTTATCTCAAGCATTGCAAAAACCAGGAAATGATATTCAAGGAATGGTTATAGGTGGTCATGGAGACACAACTATGATTCCATTAACGCGTTTAGCTTCATATAATGGTTCTCCAATTGCTAACTTTATGTCGCAAGAAGAAATGGATAAAGTTGCTGCTTCAACTATGGTTGGTGGTGCAACTTTAACAGGTTTATTAGGAACTTCTGCATGGTATGCTCCAGGTGCTTCTGTTGCATTTTTAGTAGACAGTATCTTAAATGATCAAAAACGTATGATTCCATGTTCAGTTATGTTGGATGGAGAATATGGTCAAAGCGATATTTGTATAGGTGTTCCATGTATCATTGGTAAAGACGGTGTTGAGCAGATTGTAGATGTGAAGTTGAATGACGCTGAAAAAGCATTATTTGCAAAATCTGCTGATGCTGTTAGAAATATGAATGCAGACTTAAAAGCTGTATTGTAGTTTTATAATATTTAAGATAAAAAACTGTCAAATTTTATTGACAGTTTTTTTATTTTAATAAAGTAATGGAAATGTGTATAGTTAATTAATAAAAAACCAATTTTATTGCCAAATAAAATTGGTTAATCCTATTGTAATATATATATTTGTCCGTTTTTATACAAAAAGAATAATTAATTTATAGTAATAATGCAGAATAAAGGACTGATTAAATTTTTCGCAATTATTTTCGCGATAGTTTGTGTTTACCAACTTTCATTCACTTTTGTAGCTAATAGCATCGCTAATGATGCTAAGCTAGCATCTAAAGGTGATTTCACAAAAGAATTAAGATATTTAGATTCTATTGGAAAAACGGAAGTTTTTTTAGGTAAAACGTATAACGAAGTTAGAGATAATCAATTACAAAAAGGACTTGACTTAGAGGGTGGTATTAATGTAATACTTCAAATCTCTGTTAAAGATGTTTTAAACGGATTAGCAAACGATTCTAAAAACCCAGGATTTAAAAAAGCATTAGCTGATGCTAAAGCAAACCAATCAGGAAATCAAGATTATATTGACGCATTTTTTGTAGAAGCAAATAAAGCTAATTTAAAATTAGCGAGTGCAGATATTTTTGGAAACAGAAATTTAGATGAGGTTATTAAGTTTGACATGACAAATGCTCAAGTTGAACCAATCATTAAGAAAAAAGTTATTGAATCTGTTGAGAGTGCTTTTAAAGTATTAAGAGAGCGTATCGATAAATTTGGTGTTACTCAACCTAATATTCAAATGCTAGGAAATTCTGGTAGAATCTTAGTTGAATTACCAGGAGCTAAAGATGTAGACCGTATTAAGAAATTATTACAAAGTACTGCTCAATTAGAATTTTGGGAAACATATAAAGTAGAAGAAATAAGTGGTTATATTGTAGCTGCAAATGAGGCTTTAAAGAAAACTGAAGTTGAAGTTAAATCTGAAGTAGTTGAAAATGCTGCTACAGGAATTGATTCATTGTTAACAGATAAAACGGCTGATACGATTAATAAATCTAACGGACCTTTATTTGATAAAATGTTAGCAGGTGGTCAACAAGGTTCTCCTTTTGTTGGAGTCTTTTTAACTAAAGATACTGCACAAGTAAAAGCATATTTAAATAGAAGCGATATTAAATCTTTATTGCCTGCAGAGTTAGCAAATGTTAAATTTGTATGGGGTAAAATTGATGAAAAAAGACCTGAAGGTATTGAATTATATGCATTAAAAGGAAATAGAGAAGGTAAAGCTCCAATTAGTGGAGGGGTTATTGTAGATGCAACTGATACTTTTGATCAAATGGGTAAACCAGCTGTTTCTATGCAAATGGACGGTACTGGAGCAAGATTATGGGAGAAATTAACAGGAACTGTTTCTCAACAAGGAAATGCAATTGCAATTGTATTAGATAATACAGTTTATTCTGCTCCTGGTGTAAGTAGAGGAGCTATTTCTGGAGGTCGTTCAGAGATTTCTGGAGACTTTTCAATCAATGAAACAAAAGATTTAGCGAACATCTTAAAAGCAGGTAAACTTCCTGCTGCTGCTGAAATTGTTCAGTCTGATGTGGTTGGACCATCTTTAGGTAAAGAAGCAATCGATAGCGGATTAATGTCATTCCTTATTGGTTTCTCTTTAGTATTAATTTGGATGATTATTTACTATGGTAAAACAGGTTTCTATGCAAACTTAGCTTTATTAGTAAACATCTTATTCATCTTCGGTGCATTAGCAAGTTTTGGAGCTGTATTAACTTTACCTGGTATTGCTGGTATCGTATTAACAATTGGTATGGCAGTTGATGCCAATGTAATTATTTACGAAAGAGCAAAAGAAGAATTAGATGAAGGTAAATCAGTTGAAGAAGCTGTAAACTACGCATATACTTGGAAAGGTGCAATGTCATCTATCTTTGATGCAAATATTACAACTGCAATTACTGCAATTATCTTATTAGTTTTTGGTACAGGACCAATCAAAGGTTTTGCAACTACTTTATTAATAGGTATTATAACTTCATTATTTACAGCTGTATTTATTACAAGAATGTTCTTAGATTGGAGTTTATCTAGAAAAGAAAATGTTACTTTCTCTACATCATTGACTAAAAATTGGTTTAAAAACTTAAATTTTGATTTCTTATCAAAAAGAAAAATCACTTATGCACTTTCTGCAGTAATGATTATTTTGAGTTTAACTTCTTTATTTACTAAAGGATTAAACCAAGGTGTAGATTTCGTAGGTGGTAGAACATATCAAGTGCGTTTCGATAAACCAGTTTCAGCTCCAGAAGTAACTTCTGATTTAGTCGCTGTTTTTGGAAGCGCTGAAGCTAAAGTTTACGGAAACGATAGCCAGTTAAAAATTACTACAAAATATAAAGTAGACGAAGAAGGTGAAGGAATTGATAAGGAAGTAAATGAATTGTTATTTAAAGGCTTATCTAAATATTTACCTGCAGACTTAACTTATGACCAATTTGTAAAGTCTTATGAAGGGAAACAATATGGTGTAATGCAAGCTTCTAAAGTTTCAGGAACTATTTCTAAAGACATTAAAACAAACTCTATTTGGGCTGTATTAGGTTCATTATTAGTAGTATTTGCTTACTTAATGATTTCATTTAGAAAATGGCAGTTTGGATTTGGAGCTGTCGCTGCAGTAGCACATGATGTTATTATAGTGTTAGGTATTTTCTCATTCTTCTATAACATTTTACCGTTTAATATGGAGTTAGATCAAGCATTTATTGCTGCAATATTAACAGTTATTGGTTATTCGTTAAATGATACTGTAATTGTATTTGATAGAGTTCGTGAATACTTAAATTATAATTCGTCACCAGATTTTGATGGCTTAGTAAATAAAGCATTAAACTCTACTTTAAGTAGAACAATAAATACCTCTGCAACAACTTTAGTTGTATTAGTGGCTATCTTTATCTTTGGTGGAGAAACTATTAGAGGATTTGTTTTTGCTATATTGGTTGGTATCTTAGTTGGTACTTATTCTTCTATCTTTGTGGCAACACCATTAATGAAAGATGTAATGAGTGATAAAGAAGCTAAGAAAATGGCAGAATTTAAAAAAGAAGACTAAATATTAGTAACATAGAATTTTAAAGTCCTGATGTAATGTCAGGACTTTTTTTATATATTTATGTGAGATTTATTACCTCGTTAATTTCTAATTAATTAAAAACTCGTCTTATGCGAAAATTATGTTTTTTTCTGTTTTTTATTTCTGCTTTTGTTATTTCATGTAATTCAAATTCTATTTACAACGAATTTAATTCAGATTTTGATTCCAATAGATGGAATTCTGATGATGAAGTTTCTTTTGAGTTTGAAAACACTAATGATTTAGAAGCTGCATCAATAAAACTACACATTGGTCATATTTATGACTTCCAGTTTGCAAATGTTCCTGTGGAAGTGACTATTATTTCTCCAGATGGTTCCAATGAAAAAGTAGAATTAGATGTTATGTTTAAAGATGAAGCTGGAAAAGATATTGCTGATTGCACAGGTGATATATGTGATTTATTTGTACCTATAAAGGATAAAACAACTTTAATAAAGGGAAAATATCAATTTGTAGTAAAAAGTAAATTTTCAAGTCCGTTTTTACCTAATATATTAGGAGTAGGGATTTTAATTGAAAAGTAATTGTATTAAAAAAGGCTCTGAATTTCAGAGCCTTTTTTTTTG
>JBEDTP010000023.1:0-7823 GCA_040119075.1 Flavobacterium sp. | reverse complement strand
AACCTTCCAGAAGATTTAATCATAACCAGCATTGATGAAAACGGACAAATTATGTCCATGAAACACGCTATTTATGATGTTCGAGGTGTACAATATCATCCAGAAAGTGTCTTAACACCCAACGGAAAAAAAATACTAGAAAATTGGCTTAAGAATTAATATGTCATACTGAGCGCAGTCGAAATGCTAATCCCTTTTCCCTAATTACTTATACATGAAAACCATATTAAACAGATTAATCAACCACGAAATACTTTCTAAAGCAGAAGCCAAAGAAGTATTAGTCAACATATCCGCAGGAAATTACAATCCAAGTCAAATTTCGGCGTTTTTAACGGTTTACATGATGCGAAGCATTACCATCGAAGAACTTTCAGGTTTTAGAGAAGCTTTGTTAGAATTATGTATTCCTGTAGATTTTTCAGCGTATAACACTATCGATTTATGTGGAACAGGTGGCGATGGAAAAGATACGTTCAATATCTCAACATTAGCTTCCTTTATTGTTGCTGGAACTGGAATTAAAGTCGCAAAACATGGTAATTATGGAGTTTCTTCAATTTCAGGATCAAGTAATGTGATGGAAAAGATGGGTGTAAAATTCACTAATGATATTGACTTTTTAACCAAATCCATCGAAGAAACAAACATAGCAATTCTACATGCCCCATTATTTCATCCGGCAATGAAAAATGTCGGTCCAATTCGAAAAGAACTAGGAGTAAAAACCTTTTTCAATATGTTAGGACCAATGGTAAATCCATCCTTTCCAAAGAATCAAATGGTTGGCGTTTTCAGTTTAGAATTGGCTCGAATGTATGCATATCTATACCAAAATACTTCAACCAATTACAGTATTTTACATGGATTAAGTGGTTTTGATGAAGTTTCGTTGGCTGATGATGTAAAGATTATTTCCAATCATACCGAACAAATTTTAAAACCAAAAGATTTTAGTTTTCCAGCAATAAAATTAGAAACCATTAAAGGCGGAACTACTATTGATGAAGCAGCTAAAATATTTCATGAAGTCATTTCTGGAAAAGGTACAACCGAACAAAATAATGTGGTTTGTGTAAATGCTGCAGTAGCTATTCAAACTATAGATAAATCAAGTTATGAAGATGCTTTAAAAAAAGCACAAGAGAGTTTAATCAGCGGAAAAGCATTTGAGAAGTTGAATCAGTTAATTGAATTAAGTAAATAATAAAATTGTCCGTTCGAGCGCAGTCGAGAACACCAAAATCATCTCGACTGCGCTCGATGTGACAAAAACAAAAAATATGAACATCCTAGATAAAATCATAACCACCAAAAAACGAGAAGTTGCTTTAAAGAAAAGTATCATTCCGGTTTCACAATTAGAAGCATCTGTTTTATTTAATGGAAGAACAAATTCTATGGCTAAATTGTTAAAAAATAGTTTATCAGGAATTATAACAGAACACAAGCGTCGTTCGCCTTCAAAAGAGATTATTAATAATAATCATTCCGTTGAAGATGTAGTTTTGGGTTATCAAAATGCTGGCGCATGTGGAATTTCTATTTTAACAGATGGCAAATATTTTGGAGGTAGTTTAGATGATTTACTATTAGCAAAAGCTTCTGTTAACATTCCGCTTTTAAGAAAAGAGTTTGTAATAGACGAATATCAATTATTAGAGGCGAAGTCCAATGGTGCAGATGTAATTCTATTGATAGCAGCTGTTTTAAGTCGTGAAGAAATTAAACAATTATCTGAATTTGCTCAAAGTTTAGCTTTAGAAGTTTTACTAGAAGTTCATAATCAAGAAGAGTTAGAAAAATCGATTATGCCAAGTTTAGATATGATTGGCGTAAACAATAGAAACCTAAAAACATTTGAAGTAAGTATAGACTACAGCAAAGAATTAGCACATCAAATTCCAGATAATTTTGTTAAAGTTTCAGAAAGCGGGATTAGTTCTGTTGAAGCTGTAAAAGAATTGCAACAATATGGTTATCAAGGATTTTTAATGGGGGAACATTTCATGAAAACAGATAATCCTGGTGTAGAAGCTAAAAGGTTTATACATCAACTAACTTGAAAAATTTTAACCACAAAGAAACATAGAACAAACTTAATAAGGGCTTTTTAAGTCCAAAGTGGACAAACATAGTATATGTTTAACTATGAAAAGTGCAACAACTTAATAGTTACAATCAAAACCTATGTGTCTATGTGTTAAAAAAATAATTATGAAAAAAATAAAACTAAAAATATGTGGCATGAAATATCCTGAAAATATTCAGGAAATTGCTGCTTTAAAACCAGATTATTTGGGATTTATATTTTGGGATCAATCCATTCGTAAAATGGATTTTGAAACCTTGCCAAACATCCTATTCAGCATAAAAAAAGTAGGCGTTTTTGTAGATGCTCCAATTCATGAAATTTTCTCAAAAGTAAATCAGTTCAAACTTGATGCTGTTCAACTTCATGGAAATGAAAGTGTAATATTTTGTAAAAATGTAAAAAAAATAGGCGTTGAAGTTATCAAAGCATTTTCAATAGATAATGATTTTGATTTTAATTCCGTTAAAGATTATGTGCCTTTTGTAAATTGCTTTCTTTTCGATACCAAAGGAAAATTACCTGGAGGAAATGGAATCACTTTCAACTGGAAAATACTTGAAAAATACCCATATGAGAAACCATTCTTTTTAAGTGGTGGAATTGGAAAAACAGAGGTTGATGCAATAAAAGACTTCTTAAAAACGGAAGCAGCAATAAAATGTATTGCAATTGATGTAAACAGCCGATTTGAAACTAAACCTGGTTACAAAAGTAAAGTTAAACTTGAAAAATTTAAAAAATCACTTTATGAAATTGAACTATAACGTAGATGAAAACGGATTTTATGGCAAATTTGGAGGTGCTTTCATTCCTGAAATGCTGTATCCAAATGTAGAAGAATTAAAAGAAAACTACTTGAAAATAATGGAAGAACCTTCTTTCAAAGAAGAGTTTAATTCATTATTAAATCAATATGTAGGACGTCCTACTCCACTCTATTTTGCCAAACGTTTATCTGAAAAATACAACACAAAAGTCTATCTAAAAAGAGAAGATTTATGTCACACCGGTGCTCATAAAGTAAACAATACAATCGGGCAAATTTTAATGGCAAAACGATTGGGTAAAACCCGAATCATCGCCGAAACAGGTGCTGGTCAACATGGTGTTGCAACAGCAACTGTTTGTGCATTAATGGGTTTAGAATGTATTGTTTATATGGGTGAAGTGGATATTAAACGCCAAGCTCCCAATGTAGCACGTATGAAAATGTTAGGAGCAGAAGTTCGACCTGCAACTTCTGGTTCAAAAACACTAAAAGATGCAACAAATGAAGCTATTCGCGATTGGATTAACAATCCTATTGATACGTTTTATATCATTGGTTCAGTAGTTGGTCCACATCCGTATCCAGATATGGTTGCTAAATTTCAAAGTGTAATTTCTAAAGAGATTAAAGTACAATTACAAGAACAAGAAGGCAAGGAAAACCCTGATTATGTTATTGCTTGTGTAGGTGGCGGAAGCAACGCTGCTGGTGCTTTTTACGAATTTCTAGAGGATGAATCGGTAAAACTAATTGCTGTGGAAGCAGCTGGTCATGGAGTCGATTCTGGTGAAAGTGCCGCAACTTCTGTGTTAGGAAAAATAGGAATTATTCACGGAAGTAAAACCTTATTGATGCAAACCGAAGACGGACAAATTACAGAACCGTATTCTATTTCTGCAGGTTTAGATTATCCTGGTGTCGGTCCGTTACATGCACATTTACATGATGTTAATCGAGCTGAGTTTATTGCTATAACTGATAAAGAAGCAATGCAAGCTGGTCTAGAAATTTGTAAAACCGAAGGAATTATTCCAGCAATTGAAACCGCTCATGCATTTGCAGTTTTAGATAAAAAACAATTCAAACCAAACGATATTGTGGTCATCAACTTATCAGGAAGAGGCGATAAAGATTTGAATACTTATATTGATTATTTTAAATTTTAATGATTTAACCACAATGAGCACGAAGAAGGCACTATGCTCACAAATTATTTAGTTTATAGATACTTAAGAAATTAGATAAATTCAAAAAAAACCTTGTGTACTTAGTGTAAAACCTTTGTGTGCCTTGTGGTTAAAAAAAGAATAAAAATGAACAGAATAAACACAACATTACAAGAAAATAAAAAACTGCTTTCTATTTATTTTACAGCAGGTTTTCCAAAAATAAACGATACCGTTTCTATCATTCAAGAATTGGAACAAAACGGTGTAGATATGATTGAAATTGGACTGCCTTTTTCTGACCCTTTAGCAGACGGAGCAACAATTCAGGAAAGTTCGACTATTGCCATAAAAAACGGAATGACAACTTCACTCCTATTTGAACAACTGGTAACCATTCGCGAAAGCGTAAAAATTCCGTTGATAATTATGGGGTATTTTAACCCAATGATGCAATTTGGAATGGAAAAATTTTGTCAAAAATGTGCTGAAGTTGGTATTGATGGCTTAATCATTCCCGATTTACCTTTAGACGTTTACGAAACCGAATACAAAACATTATTTGAAAAATATGGCTTAAAAAATATATTCTTAATTACACCACAAACGTCAAACGAACGTATTGCTCAAATTGATGCTATTTCAGATAGTTTCATCTATATGGTTAGCTCTGCAGCGGTTACAGGAAGTCAGTCTGGTTTTGGAGACGAACAAATGAATTATTTTAAACGCATTGCTGATTTAAACTTAAAAAATCCTCAAATCGTTGGTTTCGGAATTAAAGATAACGAAACCTTTAATCAAGCTACAAAATACCAAAACGGAGCGATTATTGGAAGTGCGTTTATTAAATTTCTGAAAACAAATAAGATAACTACAATTAATAATTTTGTAAAAGGGATTAAAACTTAAATACATTAAGTCGTTAAAAAATTGAAATTTTATTTGAATTTGATTCTTGAAATTGTAGTTGTTTTTTGAAATTGCAATTGATTTTTTTAAACATTTGTAACTTTTTATAAAATTAGTCGTATAATTACTACAACTAACTTATAACTATGAACTTTTTAGAAAATTTTGAACCCTTACTTAAGGCTTTTTGGTACATCGCGCTGCCTGTGAGTATTTTCTTTGGACTACAAACAATTATGACATTCATTGGGTTAAGTGGCGGCGAAACCGATGCCGACATGGACGCAGATGATTCAGGTGATATGCCATTCGAAATCTTCACACTTCGTAATCTGATTAACTTTTTGTTAGGATTCAGTTGGACAGGAATTTCTTTGTACAACAAGTTCGAAAACAAAACTATTTTAATTGTCATTGCCGTATTAGTCGGGATTTCTTTTGTAGTAGTGTTTTTCTTTTTAATCAAGCAAATACTTAAATTGTCAGAAGATAATAGCTTTAAAATTGAAAACACACTTAACAAAACAGCCGATGTGTATTTAACCATTCCAGAAAATAAATCGGGAAAGGGAAAAGTACAAATTAGTGTAAACGGTAGTTTCCACGAGCTTGATGCTATGACTTTAAGCACCGAAAAAATTCCATCTGGAGCAGTAATTAAGGTAATTGCTGTAGAAAACAACATCCTTATTGTAGAAAAACTTTAATCCTTTTATTATAACAACTATGTCTGAATTAATTATTATTGTCGTAGCCGCATTTGTGCTATTCGTTACTTTTTTGACTTTAATTTCGCGTTACAAAAGATGTCCTTCGGATAAAATCTTAGTAATTTATGGTCGTACTGGTGGTACTTCTGCAAAATGTGTACACGGTGGTGGTGCCTTTATTTGGCCAGTTATTCAAGATTATCAATACTTGGATTTAAAACCTATTTCTATTGAAGCAAACTTAACTAATGCACTTTCACGTCAAAACATTCGTGTAGACGTTCCGTGTCGTTTTACCATTGCAATTTCTACAGAAAGCGATAGTATGAATACCGCTGCAGAACGTTTATTAGGACTTTCTCCAGATCAAATTCAGGAATTAGCTAAAGATATCTTATTTGGTCAATTGCGTTTGGTTATTGCAACGATGACTATTGAAGAAATTAATTCCGATAGAGATAAATTTCTAGATAATATTTCGAAAAACGTAGATTCTGAATTAAAGAAAATTGGTTTAAAGTTAATCAACGTTAACGTTACTGATATTAAAGACGAATCAGGCTATATTGAAGCACTTGGTAAAGAAGCTGCTGCAAAAGCAATCAACGAAGCTAAGATTTCGGTTGCTGAACAAGAAAAAATTGGAGAAACAGGAAAAGCAATGGCCGATCGTGAAAAAGACGTTCAAATTGCGGAAACACATAGAGATCGTGATGTAAAAATTGCGATTACCAATAAAGATAAAGAAGTAAGTATTGCCGAAGCTTTTAAAGATGAAAGCATTGGTAAGGCTGAAGCCCAAAGAGACACCCGTGTAAAAACATCTGAAGCAAATGCAATTGCTATTCAAGGAGAAAATGAGGCGAAAATTGCCATTGCAAAATCGGAAGCAACAAGAAGAGAACGTGAAGCAGAAGCATTGCGTATTGCCTTAGCTTCTGAAAAAGTACAAAGTGCAAAAGCGTTAGAGGAATCATACGTTGCAGAAAAATTAGCAGAAAATGCACGTGCCGAAAGAGAACGATCTACACAAAATGCTAACGTCGTAATTCCTGCAGAAATTGCAAAACAAAAAGCAATTATCGATGCACAAGCAGAAGCAGAACGTATTCGTGTGCAAGCAAAAGGAGAAGCAGATGCTATTTTTGCAAAAATGGAAGCAGAAGCAAAAGGTTTATATGAAATATTAACCAAACAAGCCGAAGGTTACCGTGATGTGGTTAGTGCTGCTGGTGGCGATCCTACAAAAGCGTTCCAATTATTGTTAATTGAAAAATTACCAGAATTGGTTAAAACACAAGTGGAAGCAGTTAAAAACATTAAAATTGATAAAATTACCGTTTGGGATTCTGGAAACAACCAAGACGGAAACGGTTCAACGGCTAACTTTGTAAGTGGAATGATGAAAACAGTGCCACCATTAAACGACTTGTTTAATATGGCGGGTTTAAACTTACCAACCTATTTAAAAGGCGATGATAAAGCGGAAGAATTAAAACCAACTAAGGTTGTTGATGCTTCAGACGACATTACGCCTACTGAAGAAGTAAAGTAAGTTTTAAATAATTATTTAAAAATCTCAAGTGCAAGCTTGGGATTTTTTTTATGCCTTTTTGTAAGGTTTTAAATACTCAATTTATTTTTTTGAGTATATTTGGAAAACATATATTTTTACACATACTTGTTTACAAGAAGTCGTATATGTATCATGAAATTGTATATATTTATAAATTGTAACCAATTTACAAAATGAGACGCATACTATTCGGAATTGGAATAATTTTATTCATCGGACTTTTAATTTTACGATGTGATATTCCTATGACGAAAAACAACGTCGTTGGAGTTTATGCAAATACGAATTACGGAAATGAACCTTGCTGTTTGGAATCGCCTCATATAGCGGACACTTTGAAATTAAAATCGGACGGAACATTTATGAGCGAATATTATGGTAATGGAACCTATAAAGTTAGCTACGGAATACTGACAACCGAAATTGATTGGACTTACGAATATGAATTCGGCAAAGCTGGACATAGTACATATTTTAGCAACAAGATTTTGGAAAAACCGAAAATCATATTGAATTATGACTTGAATCACTATTATGAGAAAGTGGAATAAAAAACTGGTTACAACAGCCGTTTGTAGCAATTGCTAGGCTTGGC
>JBEDTP010000022.1:0-7935 GCA_040119075.1 Flavobacterium sp. | reverse complement strand
AAATATATTTAACTTTTTCATTCGTTTTTTCTGGTTTACCCACATAATTATACAAATATGCCATGTGATGACTTGGCTCATTTCCGTGTGCATATTGCCCAATTAATCCTGTAACATCTACTTGTTCTCTTCCTGTTGTTTTACTTTCAGAATTGAACATTTCGTCTAATTTGGCTTCAAACTTATCATTTCCGCCATAAGCATCAATCATTCCTACAATATCTTGTGGCACAAAAAAAGTATATTGCCATGCATTCCCTTCGGTAAAATTATTGTTCACCTCTCTTGGATCGAAAGGTTTGTCCCAACCTCCGTTTTTCTTTGGTCTTATGAATCCGGTTTCCCAATCGAAAAGGTTTTTCCAGTTTTGCGAACGTTTCATGAAATATTCATAATCTTCTTTTTTATCTAAAAGCATCGCCATTTGCGCAATACACCAATCGTCATACGCATATTCCACAGTTTTAGAAACACTTTCATGATCGTCGTCTATAGAAATGAATCCGTTTTTCTTGTAGGCTTCTAAACCTAAAACATCGCGCATAGCAGAAGTTTTACTCGCTTCAAAAGCTTTCTCATAATCAAAACCTTGAATTCCTTTTACCATAGCATCGGCAATTACGGAAACCGAATGATAACCAATCATACAATCGGTTTCATTTGAAGCCAATTCCCAAACCGGCAATCTTCCGCCTTGTTCGTATTGTTTAATAAAGGTATTGATATAATCAGAAGTTCGTTTTTTATCTATTAAAGTATATAAAGGATGTGCCGCTCTAAATGTATCCCAAAGCGAGAAAACCGTGTAATAGTCAAATCCTTCTGCAACATGAATTTCATTATCTCTTCCGCGGTATTTTCCGTCTAAATCTTGTGCAATATTAGGTTGCATCATCGTGTGATATAATGCCGTATAGAAAATCGCTAATTTATCCTTATCATCCGAAGTCACCTCAATTTTAGATAATTCTTTGTTCCAAAGTGCTTCTGCTGCTTTCTTTACTTTTTCAAAATTCCAATGTTTGATTTCGGAACTGTTTAATTTTGCTCCTTCATAACTCGTTGGAGAAAGAGATACTTTTACCAATATTTTTTCTCCTTTTTTGACTTTTTTAGAAAAAACAACAGCATCTATTTCTAAATCATAATTGCTGCTTTCAGGGTTTTTTTTAACTATAGCATCTTTTATTGAAACATTAAATTCAATTCGTGCATACACATATTGATTTTGCGCCCAGGCTTCACTTCTTCTTAAAACCTCAATAGTTTTATCATCAATAAGTCGAATCCTTCCTTCCAATAATTTATCGCGATGGTTTAAATCTAAAATAATATTAGCTTGACCACTTTTGTTGAATGTATATTCATGAAAACCTACACGCGTTGAAGTCGTTAAACGAACATCAATATCATGTTTGTCTAATTTTACAGAATAAAATCCAGCAGATGCTTTTTCGTTAGTGTGTGAAAAAGTAGAAGAATAGATTTTATTATCGAATGATGGTTTACCCATTGTAGGCATCAGCATAATATCGCCATAATCAGAAACTCCAGTTCCGTTTAAATGCGTGTGTGAAAATCCGTAAATTACATTATCAGAATAATGATAACCTGAACAGCCATCCCAACTTCCATCGATTCGAGTATCTGGAGACAATTGCACCATTCCATAAGGAACAGTTGCTCCCGGGAAAGTATGTCCGTGACCGCCCGTTCCAATAAACGGGTTTACATGTTTCGCAAAATCTTGCGCAAACGAAGCGCTTGCTATGAAAAACAGGTATAGAAAAAAATTCCTCATTTTGTAGTTTTAAATAAACTATAAAATTGAGGAATTAATATGAGTTTAGCAATTCTATTTTGTGATTTAGTTCCCTAAACAAAGACATTATTTCACAAAATAAGTCAAATAGAGTCGCAAAAATAACAGAAAAACACTCTTGTTTTTGTAAATTAATTCGCAAGTTTTGAAAAACAATTTTATATTAGCAAATCTAAAAAACTATAAAAAAAATGGAAAACAATTTGTCAACAAAACAAGACTATAAATTAAATTATAGCGGAAAAGGAAGTGATTTATTCGGAATCATAGTTATAAACTGGTTACTTACTGTAATAACATTAGGTTTTTATTATCCATGGGCGAAAGCAAAAGTTTTGCAATATGTTTATGGAGCTTCTACGTTAAATAATGATGCCTTTTCTTTTCATGGAACCGGAAAAGAAATGTTTAAAGGATTTATAAAAGCAATGGCCATTTTTATTGTTTTATATGCATTATTATTCTTGTTTATGCATTTACAAATGCCTTTAGTTGGTGTTTTGGTTTTTTATGTTTTAATTTTAGCATTTATACCCTTAGCAATACATGGTTCGTATCGCTACAGAATGTCTAGAACGTCTTGGAGAGGAATCCGTTTTGGATATAGAGGCGATAGAAATGAATTTATTGCTTTATTCTTTAAAAACTTATTGTTTACAATTTTAACTCTAGGTATTTATGGGTCATGGATGGCTATTAATATTAGAACTTATGTTTTAAGTAATATTCGATTTGGAAACTTAAAATTTAAGTATGTTGGTGATGGTGGTGATTATTTCTTGTTGAATTTAAAAGGTTATTTTTTAACGATTTTTACATTAGGAATTTATTCATTTTGGTGGCAAAGAGATATTTTTGAATATTTTGTAAATAATTTAAGACTTGAAAATAATGACCAAAAGATAAAATTAAGATCTACTGCCAGTGGTGGTGACTTTTTTAGTTTGATTTTTGTGAATATGTTAATCATTATTTTCACTTTAGGGTTAGGTTATGCATGGGCAATGACAAGAACTTTAGTGTTTGTGGCGAATAAAATTCAATTGGAAGGAGATATTGATTTAAACTCAATTGCTCAGACAGAAGAAAACTATACAGATGCTACAGGTGAAGATATGAGTGACATCTTAGATATTGATTTCATTTTCTAATGCTTTTTTCTGCCATCTTTTTTGACGGGAAATCGTCTACTCCACAAAACATTCAATTATCACTTGATAGTATTAGAGGTGTGCTTACTTTTAGCACACCTTCTTTTCAAAAAAGAATTAAGCTTTCAGAAACTAAAATAGAAAAATTAGGTAATCAGTTAATTTTATTATTTGGGGAAGACCCAATACAACAAATTAAAATTGAAGATTATAAATTAATCGATGAAATAAAAAGGTTTTTAAAAAGAAACAACCATAATACTTGGTATGACAAACTCATTGGTTTAAACATAAGTTCTCATATTATTTTAGCATTGATTTTCTTAAGTTTTGTTGGTGTTTTATATTTTTATTTTGTGCCTTTTATTGCTGAAAAAGCAGTTGCAATAATTCCAGAGGAATATGATGACAAAATGAGTGGATTGTTCATTGATGAATATCTAGAATCAGAAGTTGTAGACGCGAAAAAAACTAAATTATTAAATGATTTTAGTAAAGAACTTAGTCTAAACAACACTAAGCCATTAAAATTTACGGTAATAGAGTCTTCCCTTGTAAATGCTTTTGCTTTACCTGATGGAAACATAATTGTATTCACTGGCTTACTCGATGAGTTAAAAAGCGAAAACGAATTGGTAGGATTAATTGGTCATGAAGCTTCGCATGTAAACAGAAGACATTCTATGAAAATGTTGTGCAGAAACCTTTCTGGATACTTATTCATTTCTGCCATTTTTAACGATGTTAATGGTATAACTGCAGTAATTGGCGACAATATTCATAGTTTGCAATCAATGTCTTATTCAAGAACTTTTGAAAAAGAAGCTGACATTGATGCATTAGCTATTTTAAAGAAAAATAAAATTGACCCTAATGGTATGCTACAGCTATTTGAAAGGCTGGAGAGCCATTCATCTATAGAGATTCCTGAGTTTCTAAGTTCACACCCTATTACTTCTGAGAGAAGCAACTACATAAAAACACTTATTAAAGAGAAGAAATATGAAGTTGAAAAAAATGAAAAAATAAATGCTATTTTTATTAAAATGAAAAAAGACTCTAATTAGAGTCTTTTTTTATATTGCAATAACACCTCGCTTACTAATAACAGGTAAATCGGACTGTCCTTTTTCGTTTATAGAATTGGTTTTAAAAATAAATTTTTTATCGAACATTTTGTTACCGATAAAATACGACAACATAAATTCATTATTCAATTGTAATAAGTTATTCTCAAGGAATTCAATTCTTACTGCAGATTCTGGTTCAACTACAGCAAATGCATGACGAAGAGACATTGTATTTCTCATTTCTCCATCAATTAAACCATACGCTCGAGAAACAATCATTGCTGTTTCCAAAGGTTCCTTAGTAGCGTTTAACAAATAGGCATACCAGCAATTTTCTTGAAAATCATCGCTCCATTCTTGTATGGCAACAATATGAACATTTTCAACTTTTGGAATAATTATGTCTTTTTTCATTATAGTAAGTCTTAAAGTTTGAAAGTCGAAAGTCTTAAAGCAATGTACTTGAATTAATATTTCTTACAACTTTATGACGTTTGACTTTATGACTATATGCTGGATTTAAATTGTTGTAAGAAACGAACGTCGTTTTCAAAAAACATTCTAATATCTCCAATTTGGTGTAAAAGCATTGCTATACGCTCTACTCCCATACCAAATGCAAATCCTGAATATTCTTCTGGATTGATTCCGCAGTTTTTTAGAACATTTGGGTCAACCATTCCACAACCACCAATTTCCAACCAACCTGTACCTTTTGTTATTCTATAATCAGTCTCAGTTTTTAAACCCCAATAGATATCAATTTCAGCACTTGGTTCTGTAAATGGGAAATAAGAAGGTCTTAAACGTATTTTTGACTTTCCGAACATTTCTTTCGTAAAGTGTAATAAAGTCTGTTTTAAATCGGCAAAAGAAACGTCTTTATCAATGTACAATCCTTCCACTTGATGGAAAATACAGTGCGAACGAGCAGAAATTGCTTCATTACGGAAAACCCTACCTGGAGAAATTGTTCTAATAGGCGGTTTATTGTTTTCCATATAACGCACTTGCACAGATGATGTATGGGTACGCAATAACGTATCTGGATTTGTTTGAATAAAGAACGTATCTTGCATATCACGCGCTGGGTGATATTCTGGCAAGTTTAACGCAGTAAAGTTATGCCAATCGTCTTCAATTTCTGGGCCTTCAGAAACGTTGAAACCCACATTTGAAAAGATATCAATAATTTGATTTTTTACTAGTGAAATTGGGTGACGAGAACCTAATTTTAACGGATATCCAGGACGTGTTAAATCGCCATAAATTCCTTTAGATTCTTCTTTGCTTTCAATTTGATCTTGTAAAGAAGCTACTTTTTCTTCGGCAGAAGTTTTCAACTGATTGATTACTTGTCCGAATTCCTTTTTCATTTCGTTTGGAACATTTTTAAATTCGGCAAATAACTCTTTTAAAAGACCTTTGCTTCCTAAAAATTTAATTCTAAACTCTTCAATTTTTTCTTTATTATCGGCTTGAAAAGCTTTTACTTCTTCAATGTGTTTTTTAATCTGATCAATCATCGTTCTTGCTTATAAAGGTGCAAAGTTAAGAAAAAGGTTTTAGGTTTTAGTTTATGGGTTATAGGATTTTGAATAACTCTAATCTATTAGCTCCTTATCAATAAAATAATTTACAATAGCATCTTTCATTAAAATAGATTGTTCACCCGCTTTTAGAGGCGGCAATTGCTCTTTTACGGCATAATGTGGCCAACCTTCATTATCAAAATATTCAAATTCGTAGTAACCATAAGGTTCTAAAACTCTACAAATTGCAATATGCATAAGATTTACTTTCTCGTCTTTTTTAAATTCTTTATTGAATTTTCCTAATTCTTGTACTCCAATTAAATATATAATAGCGTCTAGGTCTAATACATCGCCGTCGGCAAATTTATCGGAAAGCAGTTTTACTACTTTGTCCCAGCGTTCTTTAAGTTGTTCGTCTCTTGACATTTTTTTGGGTTTTAGGTTATAGGTTTTGGATTAAAGGTTTCCAGTTACCCTTTACCAAGCTCCTATTGGCAATTTGACGCAAAGATAGTAAATTGACTTTCGTTAATTCTTTTATCTTTGTTCTTTCATCTATTTTATTTTATGAGTTTTATTGATATTATTTTCGCAGCATTATTAGGTTACGCCATTTATAAAGGATTAAAAAACGGCCTTTTTGTAGAGGTTGCTTCGCTTTTAGCTTTAATAGTTGGAATTTTTATAGCTATAAAGTTTTCACATATTGTAAGAGCGGTTATAGAAACAAAAGTAAGTTGGGATCCAAAATACATCGAAATAACCGCTTTTGCATTAACCTTTATTGCGGTTGTAATTGTAATTCATCTTTCGGCAAAACTATTGACAAAAATTGTAGACTTCGCTTACTTAGGTTGGATTAATCGTTTAGCTGGAGCTGGTTTTAGTATTTTAAAAACCATTTTAGCGTTAAGTATTGTTATTTTATTATTCGAAAAAATAAACGTGAATAAGATGTTGGTAAAAGAAGAAACCCTTAACGATTCTATTTTTTATAATCCTACAAAAGAAATTTCTGCTTTTGTTTATCCGCAAATTGAAGAATGGTATGAAAGTTTTAGTGAAAATTCGAAAGAGGAAAGTCAAAAAGAAGAATTAAACACAAAAATATAAATGGATTTCTTTCAAATGTTTATTGGTGGTTATATCCTTAGCTTAATAGGAGGAACTTTAAGATTTGTGTTTGGTTCTTTGAAAAGAAAAATTTTAAATCAACCTAAATTTACTTATTCTGAATATATAAATGGGCCGAAAAAGTCAAACCACTACGATGATTTTGGACATGCTTTTGTAAATAAAGTAATTGGATTCTGTTTTCTTGCTTTTATAGTAGTAATGTTAGCTAATCTGTAAATTAATTATGAGATTCCTAGTTCCTCGGAATGAGAAATAGCGGAAATGATTATTTTTACTTCAACTCCTTAATCGCGTCTTTTTCAATCCAACCTTGTGTTTTGTCTGTCAATTGAATTTTTTTCCAATTGTCTAATGTTTCCAAAACGAAAACTTTTGTTCCTTCGTGTAAAACTAAAACGTCTTCTGAAGTATTTTTTGGCTCTGCTTTTACATTAACTGCAGAACTGAATACAATGGCAGGTTTTGTTTTTACATCGTTTTGTTTTTGTAGAAAAGCAGCTGAAACGGCAATTATAATTCCTACTAAAAACACAAACATTCCTGTGAAAAATATTCTTTTAATTAAAGTTGTGTTCCCAAAATAATACCCTAAAAAAGTGAGCAAAAACAATAACGACATAATAACTGCAGCCCAAGCCCAAGAATCATAATGCCATGTGCCTACAAAAGCATAAATGGCTTTTGAAATACCCACTTCTGGAACCACTTTAATATCGTCAATCGCTTTTTTTTGTGCAAATTCTAAATTAGTTTTAATCGTTTCATCATTTGGATTGAACAATAACGCTTTTTCGAAATTATAAATCGCTGGCGCTATTTTATCTAATTTATAATAGCAGTTTCCTAAATTGAAATACAATTCGGCAGATTCCACTTTCAAATTCGAATTTATGAACTCATATTTAGCTGCTGCAGCTTCATAATTTTCTTTTTTATACAAATCGTTTGCATTCGCAAATGCTTTGCTCACTTCGTCAGATTCGTTTGCGAAAACAAATCCTGTTATAAAAAATAGTATGTATAGTATTTTTTTCATTTTATGCTTTTTTAACCACGAAGAGCGCAAAGAAGGCACAAAGGGCACTATTAATTTTTACAAAATTAAAGCGAACCGTTAATTACTCTTCGAACTCCGTTTTTTAATAATTTTACATTAAAATTTATAAGCAAACCTAATTTACAATCAGACAACTTTAAATAGGTCAATAATTGCGCTAAAT
>JBEDTP010000021.1:0-7992 GCA_040119075.1 Flavobacterium sp. | reverse complement strand
AATGATTTTAATAAGGGGGTTTTAAAAGAGAATGCATTTTATTTTTCAAATGCAGAAGATGTTAAAAATGTATTAAACACTGTCAAAAAAAATGATAACTTGCAGTTTATTCAAAATAACTTTGAATCCATAGTTAATGATTTTAATTGGGACAAAATAAATGGACAGTATTTACAACTTTTTGAAGAATGTATGGATAGATCTAATAAAAGAAACTAAAGGCAATTGGTCTTTTATTTTTCTTTTATTGCTTCTAATTACAATTCCTCTGTCTTATGCAATTAGCAATGTTTTTCTAATTCTGTATATTATTGCTGCCTTAATAAATTGGAATAAAAGAAACTTTATCTTTTCGAAAGAACTAGTTTTACCCATTATTTTCTTTTTTATAATGTGTATCTCTTATTTTTGGAGCATAGATAAGTCTTTAACTTTAATTGCAATTCCAAGAGAGATTACATTGTTGTTAATTCCATTAATGTTTTCTATTAAATCGCCTAAATTAAAAAAGGAAAAATTGTTTAAGTATTATAGCTTTGCAATGTTAGGTTATGTACTGTATTATTTAACCCGAGCGATAATTCGATTTATATTAACAAATGATACAAATGTTTTTTTCTATCATGGTGATTATGATACAGATAGTGGGTTGGTTCCAAAAGATTTAAATGCAATACATGTTTCTATATTTATTGGAGTAGGTTATTTTTACTTCTTAAAAATGGAAACCAAAACAATACTAATAAAAGGAATTTCTGCTTTATTCTTCGGCTTTATATTACTACTTTCTTCTAAAAATATAATTTTAGTCTTCTTTTTATTAAATCTTATATACTTCTTTTTCTATTCTAAATCTGCAAACAAAATGCGATTAAGAAACTTAATAATTGTTGGATTAGTAATTGGAGCTGTTTTTTCCTTTGGTAAAATAAAAGATCGTTTTTTATTAGAATTTCAATCAAATACACCAAAGAGTATTAACTCTAATGTAGTTAATGATATACCTGATGGAGTAAATAATATAAGTATTTATGAAGCTTGGACCAATGAGCGGTTTACCCCAAACGATTTTTTCCCAGGAACGGCATTTAGAGTGTATCAAGCGAGATTGTTTTTTGAATTTTTAAATGAAGACACTATTTTTTGGAAAGGATTTGGGTTAAATGCATCGTATAAAAAACTAGAAGAAAAAGGCAAAAAATATAATGTTTTTTTAGGAGATAATAACAATGAGGGATACCAAAAGAAGAATTTTCACAATCAATATATTCAAGTTTTTGCAGAATTAGGTATTGTTGGTTTGATGATTCTAATAACAATGCTTTTTTTAAACACTAAAAATGCCTTCCAAAGTAAAGATTTTATGCATATTGCTTTTGCAATTCTAATGATAAGCTTATTTTTGACAGAGTCATTTTTATGGAGACAAAGAGGAGTAGTGTTTTTTATCCTTTTTTACTGTTTGTTTAATTTTAATAAGACAGTAGATAATAAAAATAAAATTTAAAATGAAAAGAATTTTAATAACTGGTGCAGCAGGGTTTTTAGGATCACACTTGTGTGATCGTTTTTTAGCAGAAGGATATTTTGTTATAGGAATGGACAACCTTATTACGGGAGACCTAAAGAATATTGAACATTTATTCAAAGAAAAAAACTTCGAATTTTATCATCATGACATAACAAAATTTGTTCATGTTCCTGGTAAACTAGATTATATTTTACATTTTGCATCACCAGCAAGCCCTATTGATTATTTAAAAATACCAATTCAGACATTAAAGGTGGGATCATTAGGAACGCATAATTTGCTAGGTTTAGCTCGTGTTAAGAAAGCAAGAATTCTTATTGCATCAACATCTGAGATATACGGAGATCCCTTAATCCATCCTCAAACAGAAGAATATTATGGAAATGTAAACACAATTGGTCCTCGAGGTGTTTATGATGAAGCAAAACGCTTCCAAGAGTCAATTACAATGGCTTATCATACTTTTCATGGAGTAGAAACGCGTATTTTAAGAATATTCAATACGTATGGTCCAAGAATGCGTTTAAACGATGGGCGTGTAATTCCGGCATTTATTGGCCAAGCATTAAGAGGAGAAGACTTGACTGTATTTGGTGACGGTAGTCAAACACGATCTTTTTGCTATGTTGATGATCAAGTCGAAGGGATTTGGAGATTATTGCATTCGGATTACCACATGCCAGTAAACATAGGAAATCCAGACGAGATTACTATTAAAGATTTTGCAGAAGAGATTATTAAATTAACAGGTACAACGCAAAAAATTATATATAAAGACCTTCCAATGAACGATCCTTTACAGCGTCAGCCAGACATTACAAAAGCTAGAGAAATCCTTGATTGGGAGCCTAAAATAGGTAGAGAAGAAGGAATGAAAATCACTTATGATTACTTCAAATCGTTATCTGCAGAAGAATTAGCAAAAGAAGAACATAAAGACTTTACAAAATATATTTATTAAACATTAGTGCAAAAAAGATATTCTAAATATTTAAGACCAATTAGCTACTTTTTTGATATAGTAGCGGTATTAATCTTATTCCCTTATTTTTTTAAGGGGCTTGATGTTTCTTTTTTTCTTTTTGGGTTTTATCTTTTTTTTAGCTGGACTATTTTATCTTTTTTTTCAAAACTATATCAAGTTTATAGGTTTACGTCTCCAGTTGAGATATTGACAAAAGTAGCAAAACAGTTTATGTTGTTTTTGCTTATATTAATATCTTTTTTCCCATTTTATAAAACTGCAATTTTTAGTGGTTCTGCAATTGCTCAATATATAACCACATTATTGATAATTATATTGATTCTTAAAAGTTTTTTGTTCTTTTATATTAAAAAATACCGATTAATTACGGGCAATAATTATAGAAATACAATAATTATAGGTTATACAAAAGAAGCGATTGATTTAAAAAACATTTTTGAAAACAGACCAGATTATGGTTATCATTTCAAAGGTTTTTTTTCTGACAAAAAGGAGAATGAGAACATAATTGGTAAATCAGATTTGATTAAAGACTTTTGTTTGTCTGAAAATATAGATGAAATTTATTGTTCTCTAAACGAGATTTCAAATGAAAAATTAAAAGATTTAATTTTCTTTACTGATCAAAATAAAATTGAATTAAAATTTATTCCAGATACCAAAGCTATATTTTCTAAAAATCTTAAAGTAGATTATTATGAATTATTTCCTGTACTTTCATTACAAAAAACACCTTTAGACGAGCCCTATATTAAAATTTTTAAAAGAGCTTTTGACATTGTTTTTTCATTAATCGTCGTTGTATTGATATTGTCTTGGATGGTTCCATTAATGGCTTTTTTAATAAAAATTGAGTCTAAAGGGCCAATTTTTTTTAAACAAAATAGACCAGGATTAAATGAAACGGATTTTTTTTGTTATAAATTTCGTTCAATGAAAATGAATGAAAGCACTGAAAAAGAAGCCTCTAGGAACGACCCTAGAGTAACGAAAGTGGGTAGATTTATTAGAAAAACAAGTATTGATGAATTGCCTCAATTTTTCAATGTTTTACTTGGCGACATGTCTATCGTTGGTCCAAGACCTCATTTATGGTCACAAAACAAAACATACGCAAATAAAATACAAAAATACATGGTAAGACATTATGTAAAACCAGGTATTACAGGATTAGCACAAGTGAAAGGTTATAGAGGAGAGATAGAAACAGATGACGATATGATAAACAGAATAAAATTTGATGTTTTTTATATAGAAAATTGGTCATTATTAATGGATGTTAAAATTATTTTTCAAACAGTGATTAATATTTTTAATGGAGAGGAAAAAGCATATTAATGAGTGGATTAGTTTCTATAATAACTCCAAGTTATAATTCTGCAAAATATATTGCCGAAACAGTTCAATCTGTACAAAATCAGACTTTTTCTAACTGGGAAATGATTATTGTTGACGATTGTTCTTCAGATAACACAGAAGAAATCATTATAGAAATACAAAAAACCGATTCTAGAATTAAATTCTACAAATTAGACCAAAACTCAGGAAGTGGTATTGCCAGAAATAAAGGAATTGAACAAGCTACTGGAGACTATATGACTTTTATTGATTCTGACGACATTTGGTTTCCTGATTTTATAAAGAACAGCATTGAAGCAATCCAAAAAAGTAAAACCCCTTTTGTTTTTTCATCTTATAAACGTTCAAATGAAGAGTTAGAGTTTATTTATTCTGATTTTATAGTTCCACAAAAAGTTACATATACAGATATTTTAAAAAGCAATTCTATAAGCTGTTTAACCGCCTTCTTAGATATAAAAACTTTAGGCAAGAAATACATGCCAAAGATTAGAAAACGTCAAGATATGGGTTTGTGGTTGCAATATTTAAAAGAGATTCCTTACGCTTGTGGAATTCAACAAACTCAAGCTATTTATAGAATTAGAGAAAATTCCCTTTCAAGAAACAAATCGAATTTATTAAAATATCAATGGGAGTTTTATCGTGATGTTGAAAAGTTAAACATATTCCAATCATTATATTATATGCTCCATTGGATGTACCGTGGATTTATGAAATATCGTAATTAAAGCATCGATTGAAACTGCTTTAATTTCCCTCGTTTAGTTCTTTCTAAAACCTCTTTTCTTTTGTAAGTAAAACACAATCCGGGTTCTAAGTATTTGGCAATTGCTTTTTCAATTTCAACAATTTGATTAGAGTTTAACGCTATTTCACTCACATAATCTATCTCAAAAGTGTCCAATTTCGTTTGACGAACGATAAATTCTTTTACATTTCCATCATCTTCAATAATACTTTTGGTGACGTAATAAAAAGTCAATCCAGGCGATTTTTTTCCGCTTGGTAAAAGCGCCACATCACTTGTTCTCCCGATTAATTTCTTTAAAACTGGCTTTTTCGATGTACTTTTTTCGTCTAAAACACCTACATCACCAATTTCATATCTAATAAACGGATGTGCTTTATTGTATAATGACGTAATTACAATTTTTCCTTCTACACCATTTGGAACGGGTTGGTTGTTTTCGTCTAAAATTTCTACAAACAAAGTTTCCGAGTTTACTTGCCATTCTCCTTTTGGATTTTGAAAAGCAATTAAATCCAATTCGGAAGCGCCATATTCATTCACTATTGGAATTCCAAGATGTTTTTCGAGAAGAGCTTTATCTTCATCAAATAACATTTCAGAAGTCACCATACAGACTTTTAAAGTCGGACAAACATCTGTTAATATAATCTTTTTACTTTTCAAATATTTTCCAAATAAAACAATTGAACTTGTATATCCGTTGATGTAATCGAACTTTTTTGTTTTAAAATGCTGTAAAACACCGTCTAGTTTTTCATCTGATAAGTCAAAAATTGGAAAACGATAGCGTTTACTTAAGAAATCTTTTAAACGTTCTTTATTATATCCAATAAAATCTAATGGAATTCCGTAAAAACGAGCTTGGTATGACTTGTTAAAGTCAATTTTATACCAGCCAAATCGATAAATTATGGAAGCCCAAGTTATAGCATGTGCTTCTTTATCTTTTGCAAAAACAAACGGATCGCCACTTGATCCTGATGTCTTGTTTACAAATACTGATTTTTCTGAATAACCTTTTGAAAGTCTTTCTTTAAGCGGTTGTTGTAAGTCCTTTTTAGTTAAAACCGGAAGTTCGTTCCATCCCGAAGTTTCGGGGTCTAAAACATCTTTCCCAACAATTTTTTTATAAAAAGTATTGTTTTTTAAGTGAAATTCAACAATTTCTCGTTTTTTATACTCAATATATTTAGCGTAATCTTCATCAGTAATATTCAATATTTCCTTAAAGTCAGCTTGCGCTTTCTTAATTGGAAAACCATTTAGTTTTAAGGTAAGATTAAATAAGTTAAACATTAGATATTATTTAAATCAAAAATAAAAAAACCAAAATCCTTAAACTATTAACTTCAAACTTTTTTTTAAAAATAAAAGAAAGTATTTTTGCAGCAACAAACAACACAACAACATGACTATTTTACTTTTAGGTTCTGGCGGAAGAGAACATGCTTTGGCTTGGAAAATGCTTCAAAGCAATCATTGCTCAAAACTTTTTGTAGCGCCAGGAAACGCAGGAACAGCGTCAATTGCAACAAATGTTGCTTTAAATCCGAATGATTTTGAAGAGGTTAAAAAATTGGTTTTAACTGAAAATATTCAAATGGTTGTTGTAGGTCCAGAAGACCCATTGGTAAACGGAATTTATGATTTCTTTAAAAATGATTCTCAATTAGCAAACATTCCAGTAATTGGCCCATCAAAATTAGGTGCGCAGTTAGAAGGAAGTAAAGAATTTGCCAAAGAATTTTTGGTAAAACACAATATTCCAACAGCAGCTTACGATAGTTTTACAAAAGATACTGTTGAGGCAGGTTGTGCTTTCTTAGAAACATTGCAAGCTCCTTATGTTTTAAAAGCTGACGGTTTAGCCGCTGGGAAAGGTGTTTTAATTTTACAAGATTTAGAAGAAGCGAAAGCCGAACTTAGAAACATGTTAGTCGATGCCAAATTTGGAGATGCTAGTTCTAAAGTGGTTATCGAAGAGTTTTTAGACGGAATTGAATTAAGTTGTTTCGTTTTAACAGATGGTAAAAATTACAAAATTCTTCCAACAGCCAAAGATTATAAAAGAATAGGTGAAGGCGATACAGGTTTAAATACTGGTGGAATGGGTGCTGTTTCTCCAGTTCCTTTTGCAGATGCAGTTTTACTTGAGAAGATTGAAACACGTATTGTAAAACCTACAATTGAAGGTTTACAAAAAGACAATATTGAATATAAAGGTTTCGTATTTATTGGTCTAATTAACGTAAAAGGTGAGCCAATTGTTATTGAATATAACGTAAGAATGGGGGATCCTGAAACAGAAGTGGTAATGCCAAGATTGAAATCTGATTTGGTAGAGATTTTTAATGCGATGGCAAAACAAGACTTAGACAAAATTGAATTAGAAATTGACAAAAGAAGCGCAACTACAATTATGGTTGTTTCTGGCGGATATCCTGAAGAGTATGAAAAAGGAAAAGAAATTTCAGGATTAAATACCGTTGAAGATTCTTTAGTTTTTCACGCAGGAACTAAATTAGAAAACGGAAAAGTTCTTAGTAATGGAGGTAGAGTTTTAGCAATAACTTCGTACGGGAATACTTTTGAAGAAGCCATAAAAAAATCTTATCAAAACATAAACAAGTTACATTTTGATAAGATGAGTTACCGAAAAGATATCGGATTTGATTTATAATATAAAGTTCCTCTTTTTTAAAGGGGAATTTTTATTTTAAGAATGAGTGTGCAGTTGTGTCTTGATCATCTTCATTATTTGCTTTGAAAATGTTCAATTGCTTAATCCAATAAACCATTGCTGCGCAACAAACGATAATAAAGAACCAATTGATAAAGTTGGCAACCCACCAATTTGTTAATTCTAGTTCTCTAAGCATGTGAAAAGGCATAAATAAATAATCAGTAAAAAGAGTACCTATTGCTTCAAAAATTGATTTCATTTTATAAAATGTTATATTTACATCACAAAAGTATAAAATATCTTTATGATAGCAAGTGTTTTTAATAAAACAAGACCAATAAATTATTTGTTAATTGGGTTTTTAATAATAATTTCTTTTTTTTCTTATATAATAAGTAAAGAAAAGTTTAATCTAGATTGGTCAAATGTACTAAATCAATCGTTGTTTTTATTCCTAATTATTGCTTCAACTATTTTAGTAAATTTTATATCATTGAAAAATGACCTGACTAAAAACAATACTTATGCTGCTTTATTGTTTTTTACCTTCATGTTGTTTTTTCCATCGGTATTTGAAAACAAAAATATCCTTATCTCAAACTTTTTATTACTATTAGCATTAAGAAGATTAATTTCTTTAAAATCTATGATTAGTACAAAAGAAAAAATATTTGATGATT
>JBEDTP010000020.1:0-7992 GCA_040119075.1 Flavobacterium sp. | reverse complement strand
GGAAGTTAAAAACCCAGCTTCATTAACCGGAAAAGCCCACATTGCAATACCTTGATCTAAATAACTACAAACCAATCTAAATAAAATACTGTTTGTAGATTTTTCTAAATTTATAGCATATTGTGTTTTCCAATGCGAACGTAACACACCAACTCTAGCTTGTAAAGACTCATCATAATCTGTATAAATTAGTTTTTCTAACCAATTTTCCAAATTTTCACTTCCTTTTACTTTTTGAACCACATATTTTAATACTTCACTATTTATTTCTCTTTTGAGGTAACGATTTCTGAATTCTTGTAAGGGTAAATAAGTTTTATAACCAAAAATATGAGATGCTTCATGCAAAGCTGTAAAGAAGTTTTTGTCTTGAAAAGCATGAAGTGTATTATGATGCACAAAGTCTTTCAATGGGTTTTGTGCTGGTAAATAATGTTTTAAGTGTTGAAGAACGTGATGCTCATCAAAACTATTTAAATGAATATTCATTTTAAAATGAAATAAGATTAATACATAAGTGAATATTTATCGGAAGTGTCCAATAAATAAGCTATTCGAAAGAATCGATTAAGTATTATCCTAAATGATGTTTCCAATTGCAAAACAAATCGTAAAGCGGTACTTTTTGATTGGTTTTAAATTGGTGAAGAAATGAAAAGTGGTTTTCTTTTTCTGATATTGCTTCTAAAAAATTGGTGTAAATAGTTGGAATCGCCCCCCATTTAATCTCAAATTCTAGCTCTGCTTCTACTTCAGAAAAAATAATTTCAACCTCATCAAGACTTGTAAAGTTGCAAACATTAAAATCTTTATTATGATGGTCTTGTTGATAAAATAAAACCTCTTCTAGAAACGAATTTTGCTCTATATTTATTTTTGCAAAACCAGAAGCCATTAACAATAAGATTGCTAATAATGGTAATGTAAAAATAGATTTTTTAAATATGGAGTTTAGGTAATTCAAAATTGTTTCAAAAAATTTAAACAAATGTATATGTATTTTGAATATAAAAAATAAAATTTAAATAAAATTTAATAAAAAAGCCCTCAAAACAAATTGAAGGCTTTTTAAATTATAATCTTTCATACTTACAACATCCGTGGAGATTATTGTAAACATCATCTTTTGTCTTAATTTCTCCAGCGTCATGACCTACTCCTGCTATTGCTTTTTGTACATCTTGAACTGAACATTTTGTTTCATCTATAATCAAGTGTATATCCTTATGATCAATATGCCAATCAGCGCTTTTAACACCTTTAACTGAAAAAGCTGCTTTTTCAATTCGCTTTTTACACATATCACAATTTCCAGCAACTGCAAACTCAACCGCTTTATTTTTATTTTTCTTATTTTCTTGTGCTTGAACTGTAATTCCAACTAATGAAATTAACATTATTAAAATTATTTTTCTCATTTTTATTATTTTTTATTGTTGTTATTTAATTTTAAAACGTAATCCTGCATAATACATTTGTCCAAAAACTGGGCCATAAATCATACTACTATCAAAATATCCGCTAAAAGGATTATCAGCACTTACAATAGCATTATCTTGCTTATAATTCCCAATATTTTCACCTCCTACATAAATCTCAAAAACACTTGAAAAAGTCCTTGTAATTTGAGCATTTATAACTGCAAAAGAAGGCGCATATTCATCTAATCTATATTGAGGCAGATTGCTTGACGTATTAGGCATTCTTTGTTTTCCTAACCAATTATAAGTGACGTCAAATTTCCATTGTTGTCCTTTATCTTTAATATGCGTTTCAAAAGCTATATTCGTAAAAAAACGATGTTTGGCTTGTAAAGCTCTTTGTAATTGTCCAGTGGCAAATTGCGTTTGAACATCATAATACTTATAAGCCGATTTAATATTTAAGTGCTTAATTGGTTCAATACTAAACTCTGTTTGAAAAGAATTAGCAAAACTTTTTCCATCTAAATTAGAAAAGACAACTTGTTGAGGGCTAAAATCTATATCTACAATAGCTTGATTTTGAAAATCGGTAACATAATAATCTAAAGCAATTTCAGAATCTTTACCAAATATTTTAAATGTTTGACTAAAGCTTAATCCGTAATTCCATGCAATTTCCGGGTTCAAACCGTACAATTTTCCATCGGTATTCAAAATTGAAAAACTACGAGATGAAGCAAATAAGTTTTGATTCTCTGCAAAGATATTGGCAGCACGTTTACCTCTTCCAGCCGAAGCTCTAATCACAGCATCTTTCCAAGGATTGTATCTCACATGCAAACGTGGCGTTATAAAAGTACCCAGCCTGTTATGATTGTCTATTCTGGCTCCTGCAACCAAACTAAAATCGTCTAAGTTGTCGAAAGTATATTCAAAAAACGCTCCAACTGAGTTGTCAATTCTAGAAAAGTCTTTCGAAAAATTTAAAGCCACATATTCATCATAAGCATCATAGGTAAAATTAACTCCTGTAGTAAACTTATTTTTCGTATTACTAATTATGGAATTAAATAATAAATTTGAATAATAACTTTTTTGATGAATTTTATATTGGTTAAATCCAAAATATGAGTCTTGTTTATGCGATTGAAACGAGTTTTGAAATCCTATACTTTGATAAGGCATATCTGGAAAAACATAACCTGTTTTGTTTGAAATTTCTATTTTCTCTGTATTAATTTCACTTCCCCAAGCATTTGTAGTAAACTTATCTTCATCTGGGTTAAATGAAACTTGACCAGATTGTTTATCATCTTTCATATAACGCATATTTAAGAAACTTACAATTCCTTTTTCTGCATCACTATACTGCCAACGATTTAAAATATTCACTTGTTTACCAATTGGACCATCTAGGAATCCATCATCATTCATGTCGTTTTTTGAATTTCTCGTATTTCCATGAATGAATAATGTAGAACTTAATTTATCTGAATATTTTTGGTTAAAATGTGTGTTCAACTCGTAACGGCCTTCCATAGAACCATATGCATTTATAAAAAAAGGAATATCATTTACTGGCTTTAAAATTTCATAATTAATTTGACCAGAAATACTTTCGTAACCATTAATTACACTTCCAGCTCCTTTCGTTAATTGAATACTCTCTACCCAAGTTCCTGGCACAAATGACAAACCGTAAGCTTGTGATGCCCCACGAACAGAAGGTATGTTTTCTTCTGCAATTAAAATATACGGACTTGTTAAGCCAAGCATTTTAATTTGTTTGTTCCCTGTAACCGCATCTGAAAAATTAACATCAATTGAAGGATTGGTTGAAAAACTTTCCGACAAATTACAACAAGCAGCTTTTAATAACTCCTTTTGCCCCATAGTTTGTAAATTAATAGAGCTCGTATATGAGTTTTTAGTACTTTTTATTGTTTTAGAAACAGTAACTTCGTTTAAAGTAGTTAATGCAACCAGTTTTATTTGTAAAGATGTTGAGGAAGTAACTTCAATTTTTTGAGTTTTAAAACCTATATAACTTACTAATAAGTTTTTCGTATCTGATGATGTTTTAAGTGTAAACTTTCCGTTTTCATCGGAAGTTGTTCCAATAGAAGTCCCTTGCCAAAAGACATTTGCTCCCATAAGCGGAATATTATCTTCGTCTAAAATTGTTCCTTTGATTTCTGAATTTTGAGCAAATAATGATGACGAAATAAAGAGTAGCATTACTGCTATATTTTTATACATAAGTATTTAATTTAATGTTTTATTTTCGATTGAACGTGAGTTAAAACATTAAATTATGCGTATAAAACTAATTGACAATAGAGTTTGTAAAAAGGCGGCGCATTAAAATTGCAATAAAAAGAAATAATCTCATTTTTATTGACAAAAAAATCAGTTTGAGTTAATTTAACTAACTTATTCTGCACAAAATAAACAACATTAAAATCAATCTTAAAATGATCAGATAAAAATGTATCGTTATTATCTTGAGATTTTATTACTTTCTTTGAGCAACAATTATCGTGTGATTTTTCAATTGCACAACAAGATTTTATATCTTTTACACAAATTTCTTCTATTTGAGTTGTAAATGAAACGCCCGCAATTTTTTCTTTACAATAGTGCACATTAATCGCTAATCCTAAATTTGAAAATAGGATTAAAATTGCTAAAAACAATGTTGTGCTTTTTCTAAATTGCATAATGCAAATGTATAACTTATTGATTTAAATAATGTTATTTATTGGTTAATTTTTTTTGATAATAAAACGCTGGAACAAACAAAACCAAAAGCACAGGCTGAATTAAAAACCTTCTAATGTAAAACAAAACCAAATAATCTGGTGAGTTATAACATGTTAAATAACAGTAAAACACCACCAATAAAACAACTCCAATTCCTAAATACAAATAAACAGAAACCTTTAAAATATTTACATCAGTAAATAATAAAAATAGAATTAATAAAGATAAAACAGCATTTACAGAGAAACGCAAAACTATATTTATTAGTAGTCTTGAAATATCCAAATTAGGCAACGCTTTATGAAAATATTCTGATTTATAAAAAGAGATAAAAGGATCGTAAAATAAATCCGACTCAAATGCTCTTACACAGATTAAAAGAATCAGTCCAATAAAAATTAATACAATTTTGAGTTTACTTTTAATCATTGGTTTTATTATTTTCTGAAAATTTTAAAACCCAACCAATCCATAATAGAAACACTATCCCATAAATAAATAACGGAAATATTGTACCGTGTAATAATTCTTCATATTCAGGATAATAATATAAGGAATAAGTTAAAAGAGCAATTCTAACAATATTTAAAACATAAATTAAAACTGTTCCAAGTATTATATAAAATACTGTTCGTTTTATTGTACTTGAAAATGCAAAAATAAAAGAAGCAAATAAAATAATTACACTTACCGCATTACAACCTTCAATAATTCGAGACACATATTTATCTTTATAAAATATTTTTATAGAAGGTTCAAAATCATGAGCAACAAGTTTACTATCATGTCCAAAAAGCTGTAAAAGTGCATTTGTATTATCGGCTACTAAAGTAGAAATAGAATCTACTTCGTTTAATAAAGGATTGTATTGACTTAAATATTCCTTATAAATAAAAGTAAAAACTGCATAAAACAGCAAAAACTTAATAAGAAATATAAAAAAGAGTTTATGTTGTAACAATAAAGATTTCAATTCTTCTATTTTTAACAAAAATAAGTATTTTTTTAAACTATAGATTAAATACTTTTGTAAAAAAAATTGAAAATGAACTCAGTAGCAATATTAAAGACCGTAAGTAGTATCGTCAATAGCGATTCAACAAGAGATGAGAAATTATTAAGCATTTGCAAATTATTAAACGAAAGTATAGAGTATTATAATTGGGTGGGGTTTTATTTTGCCAATCACGACACAAAAACGTTGCACCTTGGACCTTATGTTGGTGCAGAAACAGACCACACGGTAATTCCATTTGGAAAAGGAATTTGCGGACAGGTAGCTGTTTCAAATGAAAATTTTGTTGTACCAGATGTTTCTGCTCAAGATAATTATATTGCTTGTAGTTTTACAGTAAAATCTGAAATTGTTGTTCCATTATTTGTAAATGGAATAAACATAGGCCAAATTGACATTGATTCTCATGTAATAAATCCTTTTACTGAAAAAGATGAACTATTATTACAATCTATAAACCAAGAAGTTGCAAAACTATTTTAACGCAGAAAAATAATTTACAATTTATAATTGTTACTATATAATTATTACTATATTTGCATCCGAATTGTAAAATACAATTCATACATAATAATCATTTAAAATAATATTAGCATGTACTTAACTAAAGAAGTTAAAGCTGAAATCTTCGCTAAACACGGAGGAAATGCAACAAATACTGGTTCTGCAGAAGGACAAATTGCATTGTTTACACACAGAATTAGTCACTTAACAGAGCACTTAAAAAGAAATCGTCATGATTACAACACTGAGCGCTCATTAGTACTTTTGGTAGGAAAGAGAAGAAGTCTTCTTGACTATTTAAAGAAAAAAGATATCTTAAGATATCGTGAGATTATCAAAGAATTAAACATCAGAAAATAATCATACTAAAGAGGTGCCTACGCGCCTCTTTTTGTTTTAAATATTTTAGCAGAAAAAGTTCGGTTTTTCATTGGGTTACAAACAACTACACACAACAACTACAACACAACTTACCCTTTGTTTAATTAAGATTTAAAAAAAATTATGATTCCACAATTATTTGTAGAAAGCATCGATTTAGGAGATGGAAGAAACATCACAATCGAGACAGGTCGTTTGGCTAAACAAGCTGATGGCTCTGTAGTTATTAGAACCGGAAAAACTGTTATTTTAGGTACAGTTGTTTCTTCTAGAAAAGCGAGCCCAGGTATTGACTTTTTACCATTGACAGTAGATTATCGTGAGAAGTTTGCAGCCGCAGGTCGTTTTCCTGGAGGTTTCTTTAAAAGAGAAGCTCGTCCAAGTGACAGCGAAGTATTAACAATGAGATTAGTTGACCGTGTTTTACGCCCACTTTTCCCTAGTGACTACCATGCAGAAGTTCAAGTAATGATTCAATTAATGTCTCATGATGACGATGTTATGCCAGACGCTTTAGCAGGTTTAGCAGCTTCGGCAGCACTTGCTTTATCTGACATTCCTTTTGAAACATTAATTTCTGAAGCAAGAGTTGGTAGAATTGATGGAAAATTCATCATCAATCCATCACAAGCACAATTAGAATTATCAGATATTGACATGATGATTGGAGCTTCAAGAGATTCTATCGCAATGGTAGAAGGTGAAATGAAAGAAATTTCAGAAGCAGAAATGCTTGAAGCTATAAAATTTGCTCATGAGCATATTAAAGTACAAATTGACGCCCAAGAAAGATTAGCAAATGCTTTTGGAAAAAAAGAAGTTCGTACTTATGATACTGAAAAAGTTGACGAAACTATTCACGCTAAAGTAAAAGCTGCTGCTTATGATAAAATTTATGCAATTGCATCTAAAGGTTCTGCAAAGCACGAACGTTCAGCTGCATTTGACGAAGTAAAAGAAGAAGTAAAAGCATTATTTACAGAAGAAGAATTAGAAGAAAACGGAGATTTAGTTTCTAAATATTTCTACAAAGTAAATAAAGAAGCTGTTCGTAATGTAACTCTAGATTTAGGAACTCGTTTAGACGGAAGAAAAACTACTGAAATTAGACCTATTTGGTGTGAAGTAGATTATTTACCTTCTGTTCATGGTTCTGCATTATTTACACGTGGAGAAACACAAGCATTGGCAACTGCTACTTTAGGAACTTCTAGAGAAGCAAACCAAATTGACTCACCTTCACAACAAGGAGAAGAAAAATTCTATTTACACTATAACTTCCCTCCTTTCTCAACTGGAGAAGCTCGTCCATTAAGAGGCACTTCAAGAAGAGAAGTTGGACACGGAAATTTAGCACAACGTGCTTTAAAAAACATGATTCCTGCTGATTGCCCTTACACAATTCGTGTTGTTTCTGAAGTATTAGAATCTAACGGTTCTTCTTCTATGGCAACAGTTTGTGCTGGAACATTATCATTAATGGATGCTGGAGTTCAAATGATTCGTCCTGTTTCTGGAATTGCAATGGGATTAATTACTGATGGAGACAGATTTGCGGTTTTATCTGATATTTTAGGTGATGAAGATCACTTAGGTGATATGGATTTCAAGGTAACTGGAACTTCAGAAGGAATTACAGCTTGTCAAATGGACATTAAAATAGATGGATTAAAATATGAAATCATGGAGCAGGCGTTAGCCCAAGCTCGTGATGGACGTTTACATATCTTAGGGAAACTAACTGAAACTTTAGCACAGCCAAGAACTGACGTTAAAGATCATTCTCCAAAAATCATTACAAGAAGAATTCCAAATGCATTTATTGGAGCGTTAATTGGACCTGGCGGAAAAGTGATTCAAGAGTTACAAAAAGCAACAGGAACAACAATTGTTATCAATGAAGAC
>JBEDTP010000019.1:0-8076 GCA_040119075.1 Flavobacterium sp. | reverse complement strand
ATTCATCATGTAAGAGGTGATTTTTCATTGATTGGAAATACTAATCTGACTCTGACTTCATATGGAAATGGAACAAACAACAGCAATAATACTATGCGTTACGTTGATGTTGATAGTGACAGTAACACCTTTAATTCATCTTCAGCTACATTAAGCTATTCAAATGAAAATGGGGCAAATCCAAATTGTACAAATGTAGTTTTTGCAGGTCTCTATTGGACAGGTAGAGCGTCAAATGGCTCTAGTAGTCCTGATATTTTTGATGTGACTAAAAACTCTGTTACTAAAACTTTTAACAAAAGAAAAGTTTCTTTAAAAGGTCCAGGTTCTTCAAGTTATACAACAATTACTGCAGGGCAAAACAACATCTACTACCCTAGTAATTCAGATGGATTTATGTATTCTGCATATGCGGATATAACAACTTATGTTAAGAACAATGGTTTAGGTGAATATACTGTAGCCGATATTGCTTTGGTAGAAGGTAATGGTGGAGGAACAGGCTACTACGGAGGTTGGGGAATAATTGTTATTTATGAAAACTCTAAAATGAAATGGAGAGATATAACAGTATTTGATGGACATGCATATGTGCAAGGAAATACTACTATTAACCATCAAATTCCCATTTCAGGGTTTAATGCAGTACAAACTGGTCAAGTTAATGTTAAACTCGGCCTAATGGCAGGTGAAGGTGATGTAGGAATTAGTGGTGACTATTTTAATATTTTAAAATCAAGTACAAATACATGGGAGCCTTTAGCTCATTCTGGAAATACTACAACAAATTTTTTCAATTCTTCAATTCAAACTGGCTCAAATACAAGAAATCCAATCTTACAAAATAACACAGGTTTAGATATTTCAATGTTTGATATTCCAAACCCTGGAAATACTATAATTGCAAATAACCAAACTTCTACAACTCTTAGATATGGATCAACTCAAGATACCTATGTAATATTTTTAGCAGCTTTAGCTGTTGATGCATATATACCAGATGCTGAAGGAGTTATGTCATTAATTACTATTAACGGACAACCTGCAAATGGCGGATTAACGGCTTTACCTGGAGAAGAACTAGAATATTCTATTAAAATATTAAATGAAGGTACAGAACCAGTAGCCAATACCAAAATAAAAATAGAAGTTCCTTTCCCAACAACTTTTGTAAATGGTTCTGAAAGTGGTATAATTAATTTTGCACCTCTACCTATTCCAAATAATTTATTTTTTAATCCTACAATGGGAGGTAATGGAACATTAGTTTGGGATATAGGAATATTACCTGTTCCAAATAGTCCAACTGATATTCTTGGAGAATTAAAATTTAAACTAAAAGTAACAGAAGATTGCTTTATATTGAGTAATCCAAATTGTACTCCTAACATTCCTCTATATGGTTATATAAGTGGTGTGGGAGCAATTACAGGAATTGTTTTTAACGACAAACCTTTCATTCAAGGATATCAAACCACAGGAGCTTGTTTAGGTGATCCAATTACCGAACCAATTATTGTTAGTATTAATTCTGGTAATTTTATTAATCAGAATTGTCAAAATACAAATACAACTTTAGCTTTTACTTTTTGTAATACAAATTCTCCTATTCCAGTAACTAACATTTCTTCGAATTACCCAAACGGAACTAGATTTTATAATGAATTTCCAATTACAAATAATTCAATTGAATATAATTCGTCAAACCCTTTTCCTTCAACATTAGGATCAACTACTTATTATGCAGTACCTCCTAATGCAAATGGTTGTTATTATACTTTTACAATCACGATTATTGTAAACCCAACTGTATCAATTCCAACTGTAATAAATATAGATGGATGTAATACAAGTGCAATTCAACCATTAGTATATTCTGAAACTCCTATCGCAATTTCATTACAAGATTTTATAAATGCTGGCGGAACAGTTTCAAATACAAACTTAACATATACAATAACCTACCAAGATAGTCAGTCTGGAAGCTGTCCAATAACTGTAAATAGAAAATATAACATTGTAACAAGTTGTTCTAATGACGAATTGACTCAAACATTCACTATTCAAGATACTACTGACCCTGTTATATCAGTACAAGCGGCTGACTTAACGGTGCAATGTGATGGAAATGGAAACATTTCAGACTTAAATAACTGGTTGGCTGCAAACGGTGGCGCTTCGGCTTCTGATGTTTGTTCGAATGTTACTTGGTCGAATGACTTCTCTAGTGTCTCTGACGGTTGTGGGGCTTCTGGCTCTGTAACGGTAACATTCACTGCAACAGATGATTGTGGCAACGATGCAACTACTTCAGCTACATTCACTATTCAAGATACTACAGACCCAATATTTATATCTGAATTACCTAATGACATCTCTGTTTCTTGTGATGAAATTCCTAGTCCTGCAGAAATACAAGCGAGTGATAATTGTGATTCTGATGTAGATATAGTAGTTAATGATATAATAAATATTGAAGAAGAAAATTGTGCTGGAAATTATTCAATTTCTAGAACTTGGACAATTACTGATGATTGTGGAAATAATAATAGTTATACTCAAATAATTACTGTTTATGATACTGCACCTCCTACATTAGTAACTCCTCTTGATGAAGAGTTAAGTGTTAATTGTTCAAATGTTCCTGAAGTTCCAAATCTAGAATTTACAGACAATTGTTCTGGAATAGCTAATATTGATTATTCAGAAACAACAACAACAATTTCTATATATGAATATATAATAATTAGAGAATGGTTTGTAAGTGATAATTGTGGAAACTCAGACACATTCATTCAAACAATAAATGTTAGTGTTGATGATCCTTTTGATGCAATTCCATACGGAATTTGTACACAAGAAAATCCTATTAATTTATTTACTATATTGGGTAGCTCAATTCCTACAAATGGGGAATGGGTAGATTTGAGTCAAACAGGTGGTTTAAACGGTAACATTTTTAATCCATTAAATATTCCTGTTGGTTATTATACATTACAGTATATAGTAACAACAGAAGACAATGATTGTCCAATGATATTTGAAGTATATTTAAATATTAATGAAGACTGTATCGTTTTACCTGCTTGTGATATAATAGTTTATAATGCCGTTTCTCCAAATAATGATGGGTTAAATGACTTCTTCTTTATAGATGGAATCAATTGTTATCCAAATAATACTGTAGAAATTTATAATAAATGGGGAATATTAATTTACGAAACAAGAGGTTATGACAATAGTCTAAAATCATTTAGAGGACAATCAGAAGGTAGATCCACCCTTAATAAAAACGAAGGAGTACCTGATGGAACTTATTATTATATTCTAAAATATGTGGATGAAGAAAATAAAACGCATGATAAAGCTGGATATTTATATGTTAGTAAATAAATGCTATTCGATTAAACTTATTAATTAAAAACATTAGCACATGAAAACAAGAATCATATTTATAGCTTTACTTTTATCGCAAGTATTGTGCTTCTCTCAACAAGATTCTCAATACACACAATATATGTATAATACGGTAAATGTAAATCCAGCTTATGCTGGTTCAAGAGAAACATTAAGCGTTTTCTTATTACACAGGAATCAATGGGTAGGTTTAGATGGTGCTCCAGTTACAAATAATGTATCATTAAATACACCAATTGGTGACTCAAATTTTGGGCTTGGTTTTTCTATAGTCAATGACAAAATAGGACCATCAACTGAAAATCAAATCTCAGCAGACTTAGCATATTTTATTCAAATATCTGAAAACTATAAGTTATCATTAGGTATGAAGGGAACCGCTAATATATTTAATTTAGATGTTAATAAATTAAATATTTATGATCAGAATGACCCACAATTTCAAAATTTAAATAGTGAATTTACTCCAAACGTTGGTGCAGGGATTTATTTATTCTCTGAAAACACTTATTTTGGAGTATCAGTTCCAAATTTATTTGAGACAAAGCATTTTGATGATAATGAAGTTGCAATTACAAGAGAAAAAATGCACTATTATGTAATTGGTGGGCATGTATTTGATATTAGTCCAAATTTAAAATTTAAACCTGCATTTTTAAGTAAAATTGTTGAAGGAGCACCATTACAAGCTGATATAACTGCAAACTTTTTAATCAATGATAAATTAACTCTTGGAGCTGCTTATAGATGGAGCGCTGCTGTAAGTGGATTAGTAGGCTTCCAAATATCAGACTCTTGGTTTATTGGATATGGATACGACATGGAAACCACAAAATTATCAAATTATAACTCTGGTTCACATGAGATATTTTTAAGATATGAATTTTTTAATAATAGTAGAATTTCTTCACCAAGATTCTTTTAAATCAAAAAATTATGAAAGCAATTTACTCTATAATATTAATTGGTTTTGTATCTGTTGTATTTGCTCAGACATCAAAACTTAATTCAGCTGATAAAAAATATGCGAAATATTCATATATTGATGCGATTGAAATTTATGAAAAAGTAGCTGAAAAAGGCCATAAATCTGCTGATTTATTTATGAAATTAGGTAATTCATATTATTACAATGGGGAATTAGATAAAGCGGCTAAATGGTATAAAGATTTATTTGATTTAAACGAACCTGTAGAACCTGAATATTATTTTAGATATGCTCAATCATTAAAGTCTATAGAAGATTATGAAAATGCGAATAAATATTTAGAATTATTTAATAAAAATACGACTGATTCAAGAGGAAAAGAATTTGCAAATAACAAAGATTATTTATTAGACATCGAACAAAATTCTGGAAAATATACTCTTGGAAAAACAGATATAAATTCGGAATATATGGACTATGGTGCATCTTATTTTGGAAATAAAATAGTTTTTACTTCTTCCAGAACAGATGGTGCTCTGTATAGTAAAGTTCATGATTGGACAAATCAAAATTTTACAGATTTATACATTGCTCCTTTAGATGATCAAAATAAAATTGGTACACCTGAAAACTTTTCAAAAACTATTAACACAAAATATAATGAATCATCACCGGTGTTTACTAAAGATGGTAAAACCATGTATTTTACTCGAAATAATTATTTGAAGAAAAAAGGAAAATCAGACGATAAAACAACATGGATAAAAATATATAAGGCTACTTATTCAAATAATCAATGGGAAAATATAAAAGAATTGCCCTTTAATAATGATAATTACAGTGTAGGTCACCCAAGTTTAAGTGCTGATGAAAAAACACTTTATTTTTCTTCTGACATGCCTGGAGGATATGGTGGTGCAGATATATATAAAGTGTCAATAAATGGAAATGATTCTTATGGAAGCCCAGAGAATTTAGGACCTACAATTAATACTGAAGGAAGAGAAAGCTTTCCTTTTATTTCACATGATAATACTCTATATTTCGCCTCAGATGGGCATTTAGGTCTTGGTGGACTTGATATTTTTGAATCAAAATGGGTTGATAATAAATTCTCTAAACCTGAAAATTTAGCTAAACCAATTAATAGTCCAAAAGATGATTTTAGCTTTATAGTTAATGATAAAAACTCAGGCTTTTTATCATCTAATAGAGATGAAGGAGCTGGTTTTGATGACATTTATTCATTTACTGTATGTAATCAAAAAGTAATGGGAATAATTACTGACATGGACACTAAAGAATTATTACCAAATTCTAAAGTAATCTTGTTTGATGAAGATATGAATCAGTTAAAAGAAACTACATCAGATGAAAATGCAAATTATTCGTTTGATATTGATTGTAATAAAAAATATTATGTAAGAGCTTCAAAAGAAGAATATGAAACAAAAGAAAAATCTTTCCCTCCTCAAAAACAAACAGGAATTACAAAATTAGATATTGAACTAGAAAGAAATGTATTTCCAATTGAAGAAGGAACTGACTTAGCCAAAATATTTAAAATAAGTATTATTTATTTTGACTTAGACAAATGGAATATAAGACCTGATGCAGCAAAAGATTTACAGAAAATTATTGAAGTAATGAAAGAATACCCAAACATGCAAGTCTCAATTAGATCACATACAGATAGTAGACAAACTCATAAGTATAATGAATTATTATCTGATAGAAGAGCAAAATCTACGATGGAATATATGATTAAAAACGGAATTAACAGAAAACTTTTAACAGCTAAAGGTTTTGGCGAAACAGAATTAGTTAACAAATGTTCTGATGGTGTTGAATGTTCTGAAGCTGAACATCAACAAAATAGAAGAAGTGAATTTATAGTTGTAAAAATGAACTAAGAATCCTCTACTCTTATTCATTATTATGCCTCTATTTTTTTAATAGAGGCATAATTTTTTTAAACTATCCAAGCCATCCTTCTCTATCTAAACTTCTATATTGAATAGCCTCCGCAATATGATGTGAAACAACCCCTTCACTCGCTTCTAAATCGGCAATTGTTCGAGCAACTTTTAAAATTCTATCGTAAGCTCTCGCAGATAAATTCAATCGTTCCATTGCTGTTTTTAATAATTGTAAAGAAGTTTCATCTAACTCGCAAAATTCTCGAATTTGCTTCGAACCCATTTGCGCATTATAATGAATATTTTCAAACGATTCAAAGCGGATCGATTGCAATTGTCTCGCTTTTGTAACACGTTCTCTAATAACTATACTGCTTTCTGCTTTACGAGTTTCAGTTAGTTTCTCAAATGGAACTGGTGTTACTTCAATATGAATATCTATTCTATCTAATAACGGTCCAGAAATCTTACTTAAATAGCGTTGCATTTCCATTGGTGAAGATGAAACTGGAGCATTAGGATCATTAAAGTATCCTCCTGGGCTTGGATTCATACTCGCTACCAACATAAATGAAGATGGATAAGTAATTGTAAATTTAGCTCTTGCAATCGTGACTTCTCTATCTTCTAATGGTTGACGCATTACTTCTAAGACTTCTCGCTTAAATTCTGGTAATTCGTCTAAGAACAAGACACCATTATGGGCTAATGAAATTTCGCCAGGCTGTGGATAACTCCCACCTCCTACAAGTGAAACACTTGATGCTGTGTGGTGTGGACTTCTAAAAGGTCGTTGTGCCATAAGACCAACTTCTTTAGTTTTTCCTGCAACCGAATGAATTTTGGTTGTTTCCAATGCTTCTTTCATCGTCATTGGTGGCAAAATACTTGGTAAACGTTTGGCTAACATAGTTTTACCCGATCCTGGTGGTCCTATTAAAATAATATTATGCCCGCCAGCAGCAGCTATTTCCATACAACGTTTAATACTCTCCTGCCCTTTTACATCACTAAAATCAAATTCTGGAAAATCTAATGTTTGATTAAATTCTTCTGATGAATCAATTATTGTAGGTTCTAGTGTTCCTCTCCCTTCAAAAAAATCAATTACTTGAAGTACGTTTTCAATTCCATAAACGTCTATTCCTTCCACTATTGCGGCTTCTTTTACATTTTGAATTGGTAACATAATTCCTGTAAAACCTTCTTCTTTTGCTTTTATCGAAATAGACAAAGCACCCTTAATAGGTTGTAAACTTCCATCTAAAGACAGTTCCCCCATTATAATATATTGGGCAACATTTTCAGCCTTAATCTGTCCAGAAGCAACAAGAATTCCAATTGCTAAAGTTAAATCATAAGCAGAGCCTTCCTTACGCAAATCGGCAGGAGCCATATTTATGGTTATCTTTTTTCCGGGAAGATTATAATTATTGTTTTTAAGAGCTGCAGCTATGCGATAACTACTTTCTTTAATAGCGGAATCTGGTAATCCTACCAAGTGGTAACCTATTCCTTTGTCGATATTTACTTCTACAGTAATAGTCGTGGCTTCAACACCGAAAACGGCGCTTCCAAATACTTTTATTAACATGGCTTTTACTTTTAAAATTGGCTTATATAATTACAAATGTAGAAAATATTTTGATTTAAAATGAAAAAAAAATCATCACTAAACCTAAATAAAATCAGAGCATTACAACCAAATTGGGCATTCCAAATCATTTTTTGTACCTTTGCACTCGTAATTTGATTTCATATAATCGTTTGTCTAACCATTATATATAAGATTTTAATTCAAAATCTTACCTT
>JBEDTP010000018.1:0-8189 GCA_040119075.1 Flavobacterium sp. | reverse complement strand
TTTATATCAGTATCTGCATAGTTTTTAAAAACCGGAACTAACTTATCTAAATTTTGCTTTGCTTTTGTTGTTAAAGTCGATTTTCCAAATTCAAAATTAACCGAATTTTCACCTAAAACTAAATGAATTCCTTCACCTACTCTTTCAACTTCTGCACCTGGTAAAGCAACTTCAATCTCTCTAGCTTGTTTATCCATTTTATTACCAATAACACCTCCAGCAACGCCACCTACAACGCCACCTATTACAGCGCCCATTGCTCCGTTTTTACCTTTACCAACGTTATTCCCAATAACACCACCTGCAACCGCTCCTACAACACCACCTATTACAGCGCCCTTTTGAGTATTATTAGCATTTTTCACAGCATTACAACTCATTATTATCATTGAAACACTCAAAGCGAAAATTATTATTCTATTTTTCATATTTATCTTTTTTAATTTATTCTTTGAAATTGATAAACTACATCTGTGATTTTTCCTCCTACATTAATTTTATCTACTAACTGAAAGGTATTCTCAGAAATATTACTAACTTTAATAATATAACCTTCTTTTACTTTTCTAGATTTTAACCCTTCGTCTAAAAATTTAATTACCATATCACTATCCTTATTAATATACCAAGTTATAGGGGTAGAATAAGACAAACAACCTTTCTTTTTTAGCACAACACCTCCTTTATTGTTGTTAGAAATAAAATTCCATTCGCTTTCTACAAAACATTTCGAATCTTCTATATCAAAAGAAGTCACTTTAATATAATCTGATCCTGGGTAAGTTACAGAAGTAATTTTCCAATTTCCTTTTAAAATACGCTCAGTTTTATTGTCTAGTTTTGTATTTGTTACTGATTTTGATTTACATGCAAACAATAGAAAAGATGCGACTATTAGTACTACAATTTTTTTCATAATATTTTAATTTATTTCGCACAAAGTTAAATCTAAAGTTAATGATAATTTCATATTATTTCGTTAAAAAAACGTCAATTTGTCAGTTTTACTTCTTTGGTATTTCTTTTGAAATAAAAAAAGAAATGTTTAACTAAAAATTTATAAATATGTCTTCAGGAAAAATTAATGTTTCAGTTGAAAACATCTTTCCCTTAATAAAAAAATTCTTGTACAGCGACCATGAAATTTTTCTTCGCGAACTAATTTCTAATGCAACTGACGCTACTCTAAAGTTAAAACACCTAACAAGTATTGGTGAGGCAAATGTAGAATACGGAACTCCTAAAATTGAAGTTAAGATAGATAAAGAAGGAAAAAAGCTTCATATTATTGATCAAGGATTAGGAATGTCTGCCGAAGAAGTAGAAAAGTATATCAATCAAATTGCTTTTTCAGGCGCAGAAGAGTTTTTAGAGAAATATAAAGATTCTGCCAAAGATTCAGGTGTAATTGGCCATTTTGGTTTAGGTTTCTATTCGGCTTTTATGGTTGCATCAAAAGTAGAATTAATTACTAAAACTTTTAAAGACGAACCAGCTGCACATTGGACATGCGATGGAAGTCCAGAATTTACTTTAGTGCCACATGACAAAACTGAAAGAGGGACTGAAATTATACTTCATATAGCTGAAGATTCTTTAGAGTTTTTAGAAGAAAGCAAAATTCGTGAGCTTCTTACGAAATACAACAAATTTATGCCTGTTCCAATTCAATTTGGAATGAAAAAAGAAGCATTACCAAAACCAGAAGATGCTGGTGATGATTACAAAACAGAATACAAGGAAGTAGAAAATATAATCAACAACCCAAATCCAGCATGGACAAAACAACCAGCTGATTTATCAGACGAAGATTATAAAAGCTTCTATCGCGAAATGTATCCAATGCAGTTCGATGAACCTTTATTCAATATTCATTTAAATGTAGATTATCCATTTAACCTAACTGGAATTTTATATTTCCCAAAGTTATCTGCTGATATTCAGATGCAGAAAGACAAAATTCAGTTATATCAAAACCAAGTTTTCGTAACCGATAATGTAGACGGTATTGTGCCTGAATTCTTAACGATGCTAAAAGGTGTAATTGATTCGCCAGATATTCCATTAAATGTTTCTCGCTCATACTTACAAGCAGATGGAAATGTAAAGAAAATTTCTAACTACATTACACGTAAAGTTGCAGATAAATTAAAATCGTTATTTACTGAAAATCGTGAAGATTTTGAAAAAAAATGGAACGATATTAAAATTGTATTGGAATACGGAATGCTTTCTGAACCAAAATTTTATGAAAAAGCAGGAGCATTTACATTGTATCCAACTACAGATGACAACTATTTTACTTTAGATGAATTAAAAGAAGCGACTAAAGACACCCAAACTGACAAAGACGGAAAGTTAGTGGTTTTATACGCTTCTAATAAAGATGCACAACACAGTTATATTGATATTGCGACTGAAAAAGGCTACAAAGTACTTTTATTAGATTCGCCAATTGTGTCGCATTTAATCCAAAAACTTGAAGCTGATAATGAGAATTTGACTTTTGCTCGTGTAGATGCGGACCATATTGACAAGTTAATTCAAAAAGAAGAAACACAAATTTCTAAATTATCGGAAGAAGAGAAAGAAACTTTGAAAGGCGCTATTGAAACGGTTGTACCAAAAGAAAAATATACCGTTCAAATGGAAGCTATGGACAGCAAAGCAGCTCCGTTTATGATAACTCAACCAGAATTCATGCGAAGAATGAAAGAGATGAGCCAATCTGGCGGTGGCGGAATGTTTGGAATGGGAAATATGCCAGAAATGTATAATTTGGTAGTAAATACTAATTCTGAACTAGCAACTTCTATTTTAGGAACAGAAGATACTGATGCAAAATCAAGTTTGGTAAAACAAGCACTAGATTTAGCAAAATTATCTCAAGGATTATTAAAAGGAGAAGAATTGACTTCTTTTGTAAAACGTAGTTTTGAAACGTTGAAGTAAGAAGAAAGTAAAAAGAACATAGATTAAATACTAAACCTGCAAGTAAAAATTTGCAGGTTTTTTTGTAGTTTTGATTTAAAACCTAAAAATGGATGATAAAAATTATAACTTACAAATTAATTTTGATTTAAGTTATTATCAAATAGAATTGAGAAAAGAAATGCATTCTCATATAATCACACTTCAAATACTAATTGACACTTTAAAAAGAGACTTTGATTTAAATAATAAAAAAATTAGTTTAGGCATATTAGGTATAGAAATGCCTCTAATTACAAATGATAACGATTCAATTATAATTAACGAAATTAATAAAACATTTATTTCAGCTATAAGAACTTTTCAAAATTTCATAGATAAATTAATAGCAGTAATTGAATTATTTAAAAATAAAATCAGAGCAGAATATAATATTCATGGTCAAAAAGAGTTTGATATTTTTTTAAATAATAAACTTGAAACATTTATAAATAAAGTTTCAACTGATAGAAGCCTTAACTTTCCAAAAAAATTAAATCAATTTAATTTAGAAGAACAATTAAACGAAATTTTACTTGGCTATTCTACATTAAGAAATAATTTAGAACATCATAAAGATGTTTCTTCAAAAGAAACAATTTTAAAATTTTATGTAACTTCTTTATATGTAGACAATCTCGAAATGGAAACATTAAATCAAATATTAAAAAAAGGAAGTACTTTAGAAGTAAGAGGAAAGATAATTGAACGAATAATAAATAAAGGTGAAAAGGTTAAAATTCTTGAAAATGAAATTTTCGAAATCATCTTTACTCTTAGTGAAATAATTTCGTTACATTTTATAAACTCAACTTATGAAATACTAAATAAGAATAATCAAAGATAAATGAATTTGAAACTCATTACAGGTTTTTTTTTGTAGATTTGAGTAAACTAAACTTGAATGAAAAGAACAGCTTCACTTTTATTTTTATTAATAACAATACTTTCTTTTTCTCAAGAAAACACAAAACCAATCCCTACTTTTGATTTTTTAACCAATTATCAAAATGTAAGAGATATTGCCATTTCAAAAAACCAAGACGAAGTGTATTTCACCATTCAAAGTCCAGATGAACAAGTTTCTAAAATTGCTTTTGTAATTAAAAGAGAGAATAAGTGGAGTAAACCACAATTGGTATCATTTACAAGTAATCATAGAGATATTGAACCTTTTTTATCAGATGACGGATTGCGTTTGTATTTTGCATCAAATCGTCCTTTACATGATTCTATTTCCAAAAGCAAAGATTATGATATTTGGTATGTGGAACGAAAAAACCAAAAAAGCAAATGGTCAAAACCTATTAATTTAGGTTTACCTGTTAATTCTGAATATGATGAATTTTATCCTTCAGTTGCCACAAATGGCAATTTGTATTTTACTTCCGAAAATCCAAAATCAATAGGAAAAGATGACATTTATGTTTCTTATTGGAAAAACAATCAATATTCTGAACCAGAAAATTTAAGCAAAAACATAAATAGTATTGGATATGAATTTAATGCATTTGTTTCTCCTGATGAAAAATTTATTTTATTCACGGGTTATGGAAGAACTGATGGTTTTGGAAGTGGCGATTTATACATAAGTTATAAAAACAAAGAAGGAAATTGGGAAACTGTCAAAAATTTAGGTGATTCAACAAACTCAAAAGCAATGGATTATTGTCCGTTTTACGATTCAAAAAATAAAATACTCTATTTCACAAGCAAACGAAATTCAGTAACTAATTCAAATTTTAAAAACATTACTGATTTCGAAAAAGAAATTACACAATACGAAAATGGATTTAGTAGAATTTACAAACTGCAAATAGAATTTTAAAATGGACTTACAGCCTACTTTATCAAACGATTTAATTACAATTAAACCAGTTCAAGAAAAAGATTTTGAGACTTTATTCTCAGTCGCTTCTGATAAGTTACTTTGGGAACAACATCCAAATAATGACCGATATAAGAAAGAGATTTTCAAAGTGTTTTTTGACAATGCTTTACAATCAAAAAGTGCTTTTGTCGTTATTGATAATAAAACAAATGGAATAATTGGTTCTTCACGTTATTATGAATTTAATAAATCAAATAATAGCATTGCGATAGGTTATACTTTCATCTCAAGAAATTTTTGGGGAACAGATTATAATAGTTCATTAAAAAAAATAATGATAGATTATGCCTTTCAGTTCGTGGATAAAGTTTATTTTCACGTAGGAGAAACAAACTATCGTTCACAAAAAGCAGTTGAAAAACTTGGAGCGCTAAAAATTGGTGAGTTATTAGATGATACTTCACCCAAAACAAATTGGCTTTACGAATTAAAAAAATAATGGCATCTTTATTGCACTAAACAACAAAATGTTAAAAAAATTAACTTTTATTTAAACCTTTTTAACTTTTATACATCTAATAAAAATAACACTAAAACTATTGACTATGAAAAATTTAAAAAATTATGCATTTAGTGGATTAACATTCCTAAGTCTTTTATTAACATCTTGTAATAAAGAAGAAGATATTAAAGTAGATCAAGAATTACTTTCAGCAAATGCTCAAATTGATTTTGGAAACGAATTAGATTTTAATGCAGGGGTTGATGTAGCAAATGAAAATGGCAGCTATGAAGACAGATCAACTAGTGCATTTGAATCACTTTCTGCTACTTGTGCAACAGTAACAGTTGATAATCCAACTCCTGGAGTATTCCCTAAAGTGTATACAGTAGATTTTGGAACTGGATGTTTACATAATGGAATTCTTCGTTCAGGAATAATAACTGTTACATTTTCTAATTATTTTATTGAATATGGAAGCACTATGACAATTACGCGCTCAAATAATTATTATGTAAACAACAGAAAGCTTGAAGGAACAGTTGTTTATGAAAACATCACTACAAATACTTCAATTCCAAAATGGAATAGAACAGTAACTAATGGAAAACTAACTACATTAACAGGAGTAATATATACTTTCTATGGAACTAGAACTGTACAACAAACCGAAGGTGTAGGAACTTTAACTCTTGGAGATAATACTTATGAAGTCTTATCTGGAAATCATACTGTTACTAAACCAAGCGGAAGCACTTTAACAGTTACTGTTGTTGAAACTTTAATTAAAAAATATTCATGTAGTTATATTTCACAAGGGCAATTGGATTTACAAGGTTCATTCTTAGATGGAATCTTAGATTATGGAGACAATACTTGTGATAATCAGGCTACTTATACACATTCTGACGGAACAGTTTATAATGTAAATTTATAAATAATAACAAAATATTGAAAAGCCTCTTTTTTTATAAAGAGGCTTTTTTATGCCCTTCAATTAAACCTTTTCATTTTTTCACTGTCTTACTTATAAACAGAAAATTTATGAAAAATATTATTCAAATTTTATTTGTTATTCTGGGAGTAACATCAAGTTTTGCACAAGAAGTAAATGAATATTCTGGAGAAAATTTCAGTTTAGAAGGTGCATTAGAAATGTTCAAAAAATCAAATTCATTAGAAGAATTTGAAAAGCTTTTAAATACTGAAGAAAACAATGTAAACAACTTAGATTTAAATAAAGATGAACAAATAGACTACATTCAAGTAGAATCTATAAAAGAAGGTGATACACATATAATTGTGCTATCTACATTTTTAAATGAAAAAGACATTCAAGATATAGCCACTATAGGTATTGAGAAAAAAGCGAATGAATATGCCATTTTACAAATCGAAGGAGACGAAAGCTTATTTTCAGAAAACACAATCGTAGAGCCTTTTGAAGTTGAAGATAAAATTCAAACAAGTGATTATGGTCCAAATGAACCAATTGTAAACTCTGCAAGAATTGTTGTAAATGTTTGGTTTTGGCCATGTGTTAAATTTATGTATCATCCAAATTATGTTGTTTGGAAATCACCATACAAATGGAAAAGATATCCAAACTATTGGAAACCATGGAAGCCAGTTAAGTATGTTGTTTTTAAAGGTCGATGTGTAAGACATAGTGCACATTTCCATAGAACAAAAACAAATAGAGTTGTGGTTGCTAAAAAAATATACATCCCAAGAAGAAAAGCAGTTGTTGCAAAAGCAGTAAAAAAAACAAAGGCAGTAAAAAGAAGAGCGAAAACAAGAAGAAGATAAGGTTAGTTATATTAAATCCTTAAAGCTTAAAAAGCTTTAAGGATTTTTTTATTCAATAATCCACAACAAAACAGGTTTATCAGTGTTTTGAAGTTGAACATCTAACTTTTTCATAAATTCATTTGAAACAGCAGGACACCCCCAACTTAACGGACTATAATTAGGGTATATTTCTTCATCACTAACTGCATCCCAGGAGTGAAGTACCACAACTCTATCCTTAGCACTTTTATTAGCTTCTTCCAAACCATGTAGCCAATATTTTATTTTTATTCCCCAACTACTATATTCTTTCTTACCTATTTTATATTTTCCTTTTGAAGAACAATGACTATCTACTAAATTACTAAACTTTGCCTTTTCTCTTTTTGTTGTATTAACTTCAAACTTATCACAACTCCCATGAGTAACAATATTTTTATCTGTAATTTCCTTTGAAGAAAAATCGTATATAAAAAAACGATTTTTACCTGAGTGTATACTCATATCCACTAAGTAATAATAATCTTCATTGAAACTCTCTTTTTTTATAAAATTTAACGCTTCAGAATGATAATTTGAGTAGCTTTTTATTTCATTTCTATCTATCACATGTGTTTTATTCTCTTCATTATTACAATTTAATAGACTTATAAGTAATAATACTAAAGTATGTTTCATAATTATAGTTTTAGCTATAACATAAAATGTTACAGTTTATTTTAAATTTATTGTGTTAAATAAAATTTAAATAATCTATACAAAACAAATTAGTTTCTATTATATTTGCGCCCCTTAAAAAATGAGATATGTCGAAAAATGAAATAGTAAAAGGTGTTTTTTTAGTAGCCTTAGGCGCAACAAGTTATGGAATGTTAGCAACATTTGTGAAATTAGCTTATTTAGATCCTGAAAAGTTCACCACAGCAGAAGTAACAACATCACAATTTGTATATGGAATTTTAGGAATTTTACTAATCAATTTATTTCAAAGATTTAAAAATAAAAACGAAGTTGTTAAAGCAACACCAAAAAACATTTTCAATTTAATGCTTGCTGGAACATCACTAGGAGCAACAAGTGTTTTTTACTATTTAT
>JBEDTP010000017.1:0-8328 GCA_040119075.1 Flavobacterium sp. | reverse complement strand
CAGGGTTTTTTGTTTTAATATTTTTTAAACATTCTGCTGATTAATTACCTTTTGAATACTTAATGACAAAATGATTGTCAATATAGCTCCAATGAAGTTTAGCCATAAGAAACTTACGATATCTAAATAGAAAATATAAAATATAGTAAGTTGACTAATACAAGCTGCTATAAATATAGCTTTTCCTTTTACATATTTTAAGTAGAAACCTACCAAGAATATTCCTAAAACTGTTCCGTAGAAAATTGATCCAATGATGTTAACAAGTTGTATTAAGTTTTCAAATAACGAACTTATACACGCAAATCCAATGGCAACCAATCCCCAAAATAAGGTAAAAAATTGCGTTGCATACACGTAATGCTTATCAGACTTAGTATCATTATTACGTTTGTAAATATCAATTGTTGTTGTTGCTGCTAATGAATTTAAGCCTGAAGCACTAGATGACATTGCCGCACTAAAAATTACAGCTAGTAAAAGACCGAGTAAACCTTTTGGTAAATAGTTAATTATAAAATAAAGAAATACGTAATCTTTATCGTTAGTCTCAGAACTACTATCAACTTTGTTAATTAATTCTTTAGCATCTTCTCTTAAATCTTTTTCTTTTTGATTTAAAACAACAATTTGTTTTTTTAAAGTTGGATTATCAAACTCATTGTACTTGAATTGTTCAATATAAATTTGATTGACAACTTTTTTCTCTTCGTTAATAAATTCTAATTTCTTTTCTAATGTTTCATAAGACTCTTTATATTCAGAATTATTTACCTTTTTAACATTATTAGGGTTAAAATGTAGTGGCGTACTGTTAAATTGAAAAAAAACAAATACCAACACTCCTGTCAATAATATAAAAAACTGCATTGGAACTTTTAGAAAACCATTCATAATTAACCCCATTTGACTTTCTTTGATTGATTTTCCAGATAAATATCGTCCAACTTGTGATTGATCGGTACCAAAATAAGAAAGCATCAAGAAAAATCCACCGGTAATTCCGCTCCAAAAAGTATAACGTGTTTCTGGATTATACGAGAAATCTAAAATATCCATTTTACCATTCGCACCAGCGATATGTAGCGCAGTTGTAAAATCTAATTCAGGCGGAAGGTAATTCAGGATAAGAAAAAAGGTAATAAACATTCCACTAATAATAACAAACATTTGCTGTTTTTGGGTCATGTTCACTGCTTTTGTTCCACCAGTTACGGTATAAATAATAACCAATAATCCAATTACGACATTTAGTAAGGTTAGATTCCAACCTAATAATGCAGATAGAATAATAGATGGAGCATAGATGGTTAAACCTGTTCCTAAACCTCTTTGAATAAGGAATAAAATTGCTGCTAATGAACGTGTTTTTACATCAAAACGCTGTTCTAAATATTCATAAGCTGTATAAACTTTTAATTTATGATAAATGGGAATAAACGTATATGCAATTACAACCATTGCCAATGGAAGTCCAAAATAAAATTGTACAAAACCCATTCCGTCATGATATGCCTGACCTGGAGTTGATAAAAAAGTTATTGCACTGGCTTGCGTTGCCATTACAGAAATTCCTACCGTATGCCAAGGAGTTTCATTATTGTCTAATATATAGTCTTTTACATTAGCGCTTCCTTTAGTTTTATATGCTCCGTAAATTACAATAAAAAGCAAAGTAGAGGATAAAACAATCCAATCTAAATATTCCATTTACGAGAAAATTTCCATTAATAAATAAAAAACTAAAATGTATAATGCATTTAAGAGTAAAACTAAACTATAGCTTTTTTTCCACTGGTGTTTTTGTTTTTCCATATTTTTATTCTAATGCGATTATGTTTGCCAATAGACGATAAGCTCCGCTAACTCCTTCTGGAAGTTCTCTAAAAAAGCTTAAACCAGTATAAATATAATTTCCTTTACCGTATTTTGCAATAAGCAAAGCACCTTTTTTAGTTGATTCTCCATCATCATGTGAAGCTAAAATAGGAATAAATTCGTTACTCCATTCAGATGGATAATATAAACCTTGTTCTTGAATCCAATTTTTAAAATCTTCAGCAGAAATTCTATTAGGTTCATTTAGCACGTTATGATTCTTGTTTAAAAAAGTAACAGGCGCATTTTCATTTGTAACCCTATCTCGTGAAATTTTTAAGTTATAAGGCGCTATTTCATTGGTTACTAAATTATTAGTTGTGTTGTATTGTACAATTAAATTGCCACCGTTTTGAACATAATCAAACAAAATTTTGTTCTTGTATTTCAACTCTTCAACTACATTAAAGGCTCTAATTCCTAGAATTACAGCATCAAATTTTTGTAAATTTTCAAATGTTAAATCATTAGATGTTAAATTTGTAATATTGAAATCTAAATTCTCTAAATTTTTAGCCACTTCATCACCAGCACCCATTAAATAACCTATGTTTTTACCTTTTGTTTGAATGTTTAAACGAACAATTTTAGCTTGTGAATTTTCAAGAATTGTTTGTTTTGGAATATGTGCATAATCAATTTGAACCAATTCTTTGGTAAATTCATTTCCATTACTATTTGCAATAATATTCAGCGTTGAAGTTATTTCATTTTCAGAAGGAGTTATATTAAAAACAACAGTTTGCTCTTCGTTTTTAGTATCGATTATAAACGGAATTTGCTTTGGTGAAATCGTCCAATTTTCATTTGCCTGAAGTTTTACAAAACCAGAAACATTGTCTTTATGTGCTTTGATTTTTACTTTAAATTCTTTGGGTTTACTTGAATTAAAAATAGTGACTTTATTCAACGCTTCTGTAGTTACTTCTGGTAAAATTGTAAAAGGGATATACGTTTCACCATTTTCTGGTAAGTTTTTTTTGTAGACCAAATTCTTTATAAACTCAATTTTTTCGCCTTCAATTTCTAATTTAAAAATAATAGGATATTGTAATTCTTCTTGCGGTAAAATTCGAATAGATTTATTACTAACACTATACATTCCAACTGTAGGTTTTTCTTTCAACCAAAACAAGTTGGAATAATCAAAAGTATTCGGAACAGTATTTTTATCAATTGTAAAACTAAAGTTGGTATTGAAATTTAAAACTTCATTTTTTAAAACTTCTTTTGAATTAAAAACATTAACAGAAATTAATTTCGACTTAGAATTACTTCTGTTTGTTGCTTCAATATTTATGCTGAAATTTTCAGATTTTGTAACCGATTCTTGGTTACTTACGGCTTCTAAATATAATCCGCTACATGCTTCAATAATTGCCGAAACTTGGTGTTGTTTTAATGTTTTCCAATGATTATCTTTTAAATTTGAAATTAATCGATAGGCTTTTATAAGTTCAGGAATATGAATTGATGGATTATTGAAGTTAAAATTTTCTTGAATTTTATTTAAAATTATTCCAATTTCTTTTCCACCTTCAATACGGTTCCATGAAGTATCAATTCCCTCAAAAATATTCCCTGAAGTTGGTAAATCTCCCTTTAAAAGTTCTAAATATTCGGTTTCACTTCCTCTAGAACCTGTTGTTCCAAATCCCTGACATTTATGCTGACTCCTGCTTAATGCCGCAATTTCATAATTACTTAATCCTTTTGAAGCAAAATAAACATTAGCATCAATAGCTACTAAATTCGATTTATCAGCTTTGTCAAAGTTTTCTTGACTGCCGTAAAACCACCAAGAAGTATTGAAAAATACTCTTTTAGGTTTCGTCTTTAGAGCATCGTATGCTTCTAAACTTAAAATTGCCGAAGCAGTATGGTGTCCGTGTGTTGTTCCTGGTGTTCTATGGTTAAATCGATTGATGATTATATCGGGCTGAAATGTTTCAATAGTTTGAATTACATCTTCTAAAACTTGTTTTTTATTCCAAATTGTAAACGTTTCATTTGGTTCTTTAGAATAGCCAAAATCATTTGCTCTCGTAAAAAATTGCTTACCGCCATCAATTCTTCTTGCAGCTAATAACTCTTGAGTTCTTATTGCCCCAAGTTTTTCTCTTAATTCATTGCCAATTAAATTCTGTCCGCCATCACCTCTAGTCAATGATAAATAAGCAGTTTCTGCATGATAATGATTTGAAAAATACGATATCAGACGTGTATTTTCATCATCTGGATGTGCGGCAACATACAAGACTTTTCCAAGAAAGTTTAGTTTTTCAATTTGATTGTATATTTCATTTGAACTTAATTTTTTTGGAGCTTGAGAAAAGCAATTAAATCCAATTGATACGAGTAGAATTAGTGTAATTTTTTTAATCATAATTTTTTATTGTATTCAAAAATAAGGAAATAAAAAAAAGGAAACTTTTTCAGCTTCCTTTTTAACATATGTTTATATAATTGTACTAATTAAATGTTCTATTTCTTGAGTAATTTCAATTAACTCTTTATCGTATTTTGTATTTTCTTCTTTTACCTTATTAAAAATTAATTGATAACTTTTTATTCTCAATTTACAATATTTTATTAATATATCATTACGTTCTAATACTTCTTTAGGCAAACTGTAATGTTGAATTTCATATACATTTTTTAAATTAAGGTTCCAATAGTAAATTCCAACTTCATTAATATCTGATAAAAATCTTTCTTTTGAGTTATATTGATTATTAATTACTTCAAGTGCCAAGCTTTCATTTAGTTCGAAATCTTTCATTTTACTTTCATATAAAGTAAAATAATTTAATTCTCCTTCTGAACCTTCATTAACATAGTATTTTCTAATAGGGTTTGGAATTTTTTCGATTACTAAAATTGAACAAGAAATTCCTAAAAAACTCACTATTCCAATTGTCCAATAAGCAATTACTTGATTACTTTTATTGTATAAAGAATAACATATTGCATAACCTATAATTATTCCAGAGAACAAACCACCTAAGTGAGCAGCAGCATCTATTCCATCTTTAAAACCATAAACTACATTTAAAACGATGTAAATTAATATATATTTTAATAAATTTAAACGTATGCTTTTTTCAATATAATTAGTGGTCAGTAAAGCTAAAAATACACCAAAAAGCCCAAAAATAGCTCCCGAAGCACCAGCGCTTAAAGCAAATGTATTCCACCACAAACTTGCAGTACTTGCTATTATCCCGGTTACTAGATAAACTGTTATAAATTTACTTTTTCCAATTATAGGTTCTAATAAACTACCTATAAATATTAAAGCATATAAATTCATAATTAAATGAATTATTCCAATATGAATAAACATGCAGCTAATTAGTCGCCAAAGTTCTCCATTTAAAGTAAGTTCTCTATAATTTGCTCCCCATTTGATTAGTTTCTCAGGATCTGAATTAATAATTCCTGTTCCATCAATAGCCATTATTATAAATAGTATGATATTAAGGTATATTAAAACCGGAGTAATTAAATAATCTTTAGTTGGAATAAATATTGATAAATAGTCTTTAAAACTTTTTTTGTTTTCTGATATTGAAAAAGTGTTTGAGCTATTTATGTTTTCAGCTAAATTAGAATCATTCGCTTCTATATTCTGACTGTTGTTTTTATCAAATTTTTCTACAAATAGAGAAACATTTTTTTTGTTTTTACCCCAATCTATTAATTGATTGCCTACACAAAAACTTTTAATTTCTGCATGATTTTCAAATAATTCAATTTCAAATGATTCTCCCCATGACGATAAAGAAGTTGGTAATTGAGCTGATATGATATTTGTTTCAACTTTAGTGATAGTCCATCCTAAATCTAAAATTGTTTTTATAAATTTTGCATGAAAATTTTCTTTCTCATTTATAGTATAATTTATAATTACACTATGTGATGGGTTTAATGAATGGGTCATTTATAATTTAATTAATTTATCATAGACTTTATCTACAGGCATTCCAACAACATTTGCATATGAACCTTCAATTTTTGAAATGGCAATTAAACCAATCCATTCTTGAATTCCGTATGAACCAGCTTTGTCAAAAGGTTTGTAATTATCTAAATAATAAGTAATAGCTTCATCTGAAATTTCTTTAAAAGTTACTTTAGTAACTTCAAATATTGTTTCTGTTTTTGCGTTTGTTTTAAAGTTAACAGAAGTAATTACTTCATGAGTTTTACCCGACATCGATTGTAGCATTTCAAACGCATCTTGATAATCTTTTGGTTTACCCAATGCTTTTCCTTCGTGCCAAACAATAGTGTCGCTCGTAATTAGAATATCATTTTCATTCAAATTGGTAAAGGCAGCAGCTTTTAATTCGGCTAAGAAGTTGGTAATTTCTTCTGCTTTTAAATGATTTGGATATACTTCTTCAACTTCTTTTAATTGAATGGTAAAGTCAATATCTAATTCTTTAAAATATTGTTGCCTTCTAGGTGAACCAGAAGCTAAAATGATGTTTTTATGTTGTAATTTTTCTCTAAGCATTTGTCAAACAATAATTTACTACAAGAATTGAAAGTATTCCGAAAAATAAAATCACTTTTAAAATTGTACTTAAATGATGAAATTCTGCTTTTGTTTTTGCTGTCAAAATTTTAATTGCAAAATAGAGTAGTGGTCCAACAATTAAAAGTAAGGCATAATATAAAACATAATCAAATTGCAATAAATTCTGATTTAGATAATACAAAAACAAGCCAATTGATGCTAATGCAATTACAAAAAGAAGCTTGGTTGTTTTATTAATTCCCAAAACAATAGCTAATGAATTAACACCAGAAGCTTTGTCGCCATCCATATCCTCTAAATCTTTAATAATTTCTCTAATCAAGTTAATAATGAAAGCGAAAATGGCATAATCTAATAAAATACTGAATACTTTGCTCATTTGCTCTTGATTTCCATCGTGAATTGCTGGAAATAAGTCGAACATTCCAAGGATTAGTAAGCTTAATGATAAAATGACTGAAACTACAATATTTCCAACTAAAACAATATGTTTTAAACTTGTTGAATAAATATATAATAATGCCGCTATTAATATAAAAATAGTAGCAAAACTTGGTTTTCCGATGATATTTGAAAGATAAAACCCAATTCCAACACCAATTAAATTGAATACTACATATAAATTATAAGCCATTGCTTCTGAGATAGAAACTCCTACAATTCTCGACTTTGGTTTTGCAATTGCATCATTTTCTTGGTCTAAAATGTTATTGATAATATAACCCGCTGCTGCAATACAAACAGTCGATAATACTAAAAGAGCAAATTGTAAATCACTTAATGACAAATAGTTTTCTGTAATTTTTTTTAAAAAACCATACCTGAAAATAATTTGCATAAAAGCAATCATTAGTAGGTTTTGTATGCGTATAAGTTTAAGTATTTTCATTCTTTTTATATTGTTTATTTAGTAAATCAATAATTAATTCTTGTTTGTTGTAACTTTTGAAAACGTCAGTTCAAGTGTTTTTTGTGTAGTAAAACGAAACAAAAAATCTATCGAGAACCGTTTTATGAAAATTTTCTTGTTCTCGATACAATTTTCTCCCCGAAACATCTGGAGAAAATTACTCGAACTGACGAAAATTTTAACCTATAACCCATTTCCCAAAAGCTATCACCCAATTTAATCATACTTTGCATCAAAATGCGACATCCATTTTCCTTGCACTTTCATTACTTGTTCAATTACATCTCTAACGCAACCTTTCCCACCATCAATATGAGAAATGTAAGTACTAATTTCTTTAATTTCTGGAGCTGCGTTTTGTGGACAAGTTGGTAAACCTACTAATTTCATTACATGAAAATCGGGAATATCATCGCCCATATACAAAACTTGCTCTGGTTTAATATTGTATAATTCGGTAAATTCTTGAAATGTTTCTACTTTATTGGGAACCCCTAAATGAATATCGGTAATTCCTAAATTGCGTAAACGAACACGAACACCTTCGTTGCTTCCGCCTGAAATAATACAAACCGTATAGCCATTTTCAACAGCAGCTTTCATAGCGTAACCATCACGAATATTCATGTGGCGAAGCATTTCTCCAGTTCCGGTCACGTGAATCGTTCCATCGGTTAAAACGCCGTCTACATCTAAAATAAATGTAGTAATGTTGTTCATTAATTCTTTATAGCTTTTTGACATTTTGTATCGATTGTGTTAGTAATTTATAAAGTTCTTGATAATTGGATTCTTGCAAAAACTCAAGATGCTTGTTAATTGTCTTTGTATCTTTTCTTAAAGCCGGACCCGTTTGCGCAGCTTCCGGTTTTAAAGTGGTTATTTTATGTGCCGTTTCCAAAATTAAAGGTTGTAACACTTCAAATGGAACGTTGTTTTCTTCACAAATTTGATTACCAATGGTGTACATGTGATTCACAAAATTACATACAAA
>JBEDTP010000016.1:0-8589 GCA_040119075.1 Flavobacterium sp. | reverse complement strand
AATTTCAAGTAATTCAAAATACGCTTGCATTAGCCCATCTTCTCCAGGCGTTCCATGTATAGCATTAAAAACAACATCAAATGTTATTTTAGAATTGTTTATAGTAATTGAAAAATCATTTTTATCAATTGGATATTCTTTTTCATCTATTAAACAAGCCCATTTTTCTTTTAAAATATGAACAGGATAAATATTATATTTATCAGAATTTAAATTTGCACAAACAACACCACCACTGGTTAATGAGATTTTATATTCACTAGAATACCCACCCATTATTACTGCAACGTTTTTCATATAATTATTTTTAATCGTATGACTACAAAATTACATTATTTATTCAAACTAAAAATCTTTTCGATTTCTTATATTTGCTGAAATATCTACAATTATGAGTATTAAAAACTTTTTAACGAGTAAAACATTTTTTATTCAATTGGCAATTGCTTTTGTTATTATTGTTGTTTCTGCATTTTTACTTATGAATTTTCTAAGTTTTAAAACGAATCATGGAGAAGAAATGGCTGTTCCTGATTTATCTAAAATGCAATTTTCTATTGCTGAAGAAAAATTGGCAGAAATGGGACTTGAAATAGTTTTATTAGATACAATAGACTTTAAAGATGATATGCCCCCTTTTTCAATTGTTGAACAAGATCCAAAAGCTGGAAATATGGTCAAAGATGGAAGAAAAATATATGTAAAATTAAATGCAGGTGAATATAATGAAGTTATACTTCCAGAATTTAAAGATAAAACGTACCGACAAATTATTGCTAATTTAAATTCTTTGGGTTTAAAAGAAGGGAAAAAAACATATAAACCTCATATTGCAAAAGATATCGTTTTACAAGTAATGAGTAAAGGTAAAAACCTAAAAAAAGGAGATAAGGTAAAAAAGAATACTGTAATTGATTTTATTTTAGGTGATGGAAAAGAGTTATACGATGGAACTAATTTTGAAGGATCAACAACGAATGACGATTCAGAATCAATTAAACCAGAAGAATTTGTAAAAGATGGAGAATAATTATAATGTAGAAAATGATTTTGATGATGATTTGTATGAACATCATCGTTTTGAGGCAGGAAAAGGGCAATCTCCTTTGCGTGTAGATAAATATTTAATGAATTTAGTTGAAAACGCAACTAGAAATAAAATTCAGCAAGCTGCTGCATCAGGAAATATATTTGTAAATGATATAGCTGTTAAATCTAATTATAAAGTAAAAGCAAATGATGTAGTAAGGGTTTTATTATCGCATCCTCCTTATGAAAATCTTTTAACGCCAGAAGATATTCCGTTAGATATTGTTTATGAAGACGATCAACTATTGGTTGTAAACAAACCTGCAGGAATGGTTGTGCATCCTGGACACGGAAATTATTCAGGTACACTTGTAAACGCTTTGGCTTTTCATTTTGATAATTTACCTATGAACAGTTCAGAACGACCTGGATTAGTACATAGAATTGACAAAGATACCTCTGGTTTATTGGTTGTTGCTAAAACAGAATCTGCCATGGCATATTTGGCAAATCAATTTGCAGAAAAAACTTCTGAAAGAGAATATATTGGTATTGTTTGGGGAAATATTGAAGAAGATGAAGGTACGATTGAAGGGAATATTGACCGTCATATAAGCAATAGAATGCAAATGGCTGTTTATCCTGAAGGAGACAAAGGAAAACCAGCTGTAACACACTTTAAAGTATTAGAACGTTTAGGTTATGTTACCTTAGTTTCATGCAGATTGGAAACGGGCCGTACACATCAAATTCGTGTACATATGAAATACATTGGTCACACTTTATTTAATGATGAGCGTTACGGTGGCAATTTAATTCTTAAAGGAACTACGTTTACTAAATACAAGCAATTTGTAGACAACTGTTTTAAAGTTCTGCCAAGACAAGCGTTACATGCTAAAACATTAGGTTTTGAACATCCTATTACAAAAGAATTTATGCGTTTTGATACGGAAATTCCTGCTGATATTCAAGAATGTATTGAAAAATGGCGTGTGTATTCAAAAGCACAAACATTAGAAGAAGATTAAAATAGATTAAGGCAAAATGAATTATAGTTTTATTATAATTCATTTTGCTCTATAACAATATAAAACACACTAAATAAAATAGTGTATCTTTGCACAATAATTAGAGATGGAATTAAATATGAACCCCATCTCATTAATAATGAAAAAACAATCTACTTCATTATTAATTGCCCATAAAGGGAATTCATAAATAATTTATATGTCATTTAAATCATTAGGCTTATCTGAAGCCTTATTAAAAGCTATTAGCAAAAAAGGATACGAAACTCCTTCTCCAATTCAAGAAACAGCAATTCCACCAGTATTAGAAGGACACGATGTTTTAGCATCTGCACAGACAGGAACAGGGAAAACTGCAGGATTTACACTTCCAATATTACAATTACTTTCGCAAGAAGCTCCGTTAAGAAATAGACCTGTTCGTTCTTTAATATTAACGCCAACAAGAGAATTAGCAGCTCAAATTTATGATAACGTTCGTGAATATGGCGAATTTTTAAATTTACGAAGTGCTGTTATTTTTGGTGGAGTTAATCAAAACCCACAAATAGCAACGTTAAGAAATGGAGTTGATATTTTAATTGCAACACCAGGTCGTTTGTTAGATATACAAGCACAAGGACATTTATCTTTAAACAAAGTTGAAATATTTGTTTTAGACGAAGCCGATAGAATGTTAGACATGGGTTTCCTTCGTGATATTCAAAAAGTAATGAAATTGATTCCAGCTAAGCGTCAGAATTTGATGTTTTCGGCAACTTTTTCAAAAGAGATTAAGAAATTAGCTCACGGAATATTAAATAACCCGGTTCAAGTTGATGCTACTCCAGAAAATTCAACTGTTGAAGCAATTAGTCAAAAAGTATATAGAGTTGCAAGAGAAAAGAAAACAGGCTTAGCCATAAAATTAATTTCAGAAGGTAACTGGAAACAGGTTTTAGTTTTCACAGGAACTAAACATGGAGCTAATAGACTTTGTGAAAATTTTGAAAAAGCAGGAATTACTGCTGCTGCAATTCACGGAAATAAAAGTCAAGGAGCACGTACAAAAGCATTAGAAGGTTTTAAAAAAGGAACTGTAAGTGTTATGGTTGCTACTGATATTGCTGCTCGTGGATTGGATATTCCATTATTACCTCACGTTATTAATTTTGATTTACCGAATATTTCTGAAGATTATGTTCATAGAATTGGTAGAACGGGTAGAGCAGGAGCTAGTGGAGAAGCAATTTCATTAGTAAGTGCAGATGAAACTTCATTTTTACTTGCAATTGAAAAATTAGTTGGTTTAAAATTACCAGTTGAAATTGTGGAAGGTTTTGAACCAGATCCTAATGCATCTACAAAACCAATTAATAGACAACAAGAAGCTCGTGAGTTTAGAAAGCAAAAGCAAAGAGAAGCTTCTAAATCAAAATCAAACACAAATTCTTCTCCAAGAGAAAATTCAACTGAAAAGAAAAGGGTTTTTAGTAATAAGAGAAGATAATTTTAAATTATAAATAGAAAGCCCTGATTACTGTAAAGTTTTCAGGGCTTTTTTTGTTGAGTACTAATTAAAATGGACGTGAATTAAATTTAATATTGAAGGATTGTTGTGTTTGAAATAATCTATTTTTGTTACTTTTGAAGAATTGATTATTTCTAAAAAAAACTATGAAGAATATTGAAACGCTATTCCATACAACAAAAAAAATAGATGACTTATTTTCAATAATAAAAAATGGCTTTTACCCTTCATATGCTGATGAAGTTATTATGGGAAGAAATGTAAAAGTTTTAATGATTAGTTTTAGTAATGTGGCGTTTTTAGAATCAAGAAGCCAAATAAATTATGGCAATTATTCTATTGGTTTTAGAAGAGAGTGGGGAGTCTTAAAAGGATTACATCCTGTATCATATACATATGATAATAGTTTAATAAGTAATATGATTAACCATGTTTTAGAAATTTCAAGATGTGGTTCTGTTTTAAGTCATTATCATGAGGAATTATGTAAAGTTGAGTCTAATAAAAAATTTAAGAGTGAATCATTAAAGTCTTTTAATATTATAGATTATAATAAATTAGATAAAAATTCAATAAAAGAACTCCAAAATCCATTTCAAGATATATTTGATAAGACTAGTGTTTTATTTCCTTTTTTTAAAAATTATAAAATAATTAATAAAGAAGGAAAGCAAATAGATGCATTCAATGATAGAGAATGGAGATTTATTCCTAAAGTTAATGTTAATGATCTTATTATTTATGAAGATTCAAATTTACCTCAGTTTGACGGTAAAATTAACCCTATATTTTTAAAAATTAGCAAAGAGCTAAAACCACATAGAAGAGATATTGTTTTAAATTTTGATTTAGATGATATATCAAATATTATCGTAAATTATAAAAATGAAATAAATATTATATATGACATTTTACATGAAAAATTTGGAAAAGAAGAAGTTGATAAATCTATAAAAAAAGGTAATCTGAGTATAAACTCTTTTGAAAACATTTCAAATAACTATTAATAGTTACATCTCATGGATAATTTATCCATGTTTTTTCCAGTATTTTTTTCCGTAACTGCAAAAAATTTCTTCTCCAGGTTGGATGTTTTTTATTGCTATGATGCAAATAGCATCATTTTCGTCTAATGCTATTTTTGAATTATTTTTATATTTTGAAAAAGTAAACCCTTCAGCATCGTTAGCATATTTTGCAAAACATTCTACATTCATAGAATCCATTATTTCGCCGTTTAACATATTGATGAAATATTGGTCTTTGTTTGTTTCTACTCGGTTTTTTGCTACTTCATCAGATATAATTTCACCTTTAAAAACAGAAATAACTTCCTCTTTATAAATTTTTATTGCTGTAAACAATCCTTTACCGGCATTAGGTAACTGAGAAGTTTCTACATATAAAAAATCTGATTCAAGTGCGGCAATATGATTATCTGAATGTATCAATACTGTTTTATTTGTTTTAAGTTTCCCAAATATAAAAAATCCTCAGCCTAATTAAAGATTGAGGATAATTTATTTAATAACTATATTTTTTATAATTCTTCAGAAAATGTATCGTGTTGTCTAATATCTCCACTATTATAACCCTTCATAAACCACTTCATTCTTTGTTCAGAAGTTCCGTGTGTAAATGAATCTGGTACAACTTGACCTTGCATTTTACTCTGAATAGCGTCGTCACCAACAGCGTGAGCAGCACTTAATGCTTCTTCAATATCTCCACTATCTAAATACTTTTTATTATGATGTGCCCAAAGACCAGCATAAAAATCAGCTTGAAGTTCTAAACATACAGAAAGTCTGTTTCCTTCCACCTTGCTTTTTTGTTGTTGTAATTGTCTTACTTTTCCAGAAGTTCCCATTAAGGTTTGAACATGATGTCCTACTTCGTGTGCAATTACATATGCTATGGCAAAATCTCCTCCTTTAGCACCAAAACGAGTTCTTAATTCTTCAAAAAACGTTAAGTCCATATATACTTTTTTATCAGCTGGACAATAAAATGGTCCTGAAGCAGATGAAGCACCGCCACAAGCTGTTTGAACAGATCCAGAAAATAGAACCATTCCAGGTTCTTCATAGTCTCCTAAATTATTTTCAGCATAAATTTTGTTCCAAATGTCTTCAGTATCTGCAAAAACCGTTTTAGCAAAATCGCCAAGTTCCATTTCTTCAGCAGTTAACTGTCTTTCTTGAACTTGTTCTGTTTGCTGTCCTTGATTCATTTGCTCCAATATAGGAGTTAGCATTTGTGCATTTTCGCCACCAAAAGCATTTAGTAATAAAATTACAATACCTATTAATCCACCTCCAGCAATTGCTTTACCTTTGGTAGACAATCCTCTTCTATCTTCTACATTGTCACTTTGTCTTCTACCTTTCCATTTCATAGTAAATGATTTTTGTTAATATTTAAAGAGCAAATCTAAACCCTAAATAAACATCTGCTTGTGTTGAATCGTTAATTAATGCTGTTACAATAGAACCTGATCCCATAAAAAATCCACCTAATCTAAACCCGAAACCAGTTGTAAAATCTGAAACCTCATTTTGAGATAATGGTAAAAAGATTTCATAATGTTTACCAGCAAATCTTGGTGTTAAAGTGTAAATGTTTTGAATGGTTGTAAAATCATTTTCTGAATCATCAGAAATTTTTTGTTGAACATACCCAGAAACATACCATTTATTATGAATATGATAGTCTGCATAAGCATTAATGACTGTTGGTAGTTTTATTTTAAAATCTTTGTTTGAACTCGTCTTAGTTAAAAATCCGCTACTAATTAAAACATCTTCAATTTCGGTAATACTTTCTGAGCCATCGAATTGGTTAAGATTTAAGCTGTCAAATCCTTGAATTTCAAGAACATAATTATTAGAAACATTGTTATCGGATTTAAACTTCATTGCTCCAATATTTCGAATTGAAAGTCCTGTATTTAACCTATAGCCTAATTTGCTTTTAGCTGCTTCATCAGCATCGTCGTTAATTTTTTCTTTTAATTGGTAATTGAATCCAAAATCAACACCAAATCCATTTAATCCGCCAGCAAAAAATTCACTATAATTAGAACTATCTTTATAATTATTAGCTAAACTTCCTGAATAAGAAAAGTTTACATTAGCATTAGCATTGCTTAATTCAACATTCCCACCAATATTAGTTATATCGCCATTCAAGTTGTCAACACCTAAATTCATATAAGAACCTGGAAACAATAGTTTAAAAGTTGTACCAACACTGAACTTATGAAAATCATTTTCAACTAGATTTCTAGATGCGCCAAATCCTATTTCTCCCCAAGTAGCCGCATTCATTCTTTGATTATAATTAGAATTTATTTGAGCTGTTCCAATAAAAGAATTTGTTACAGCGTTACCAAAATTTACATCGACATCAATTGCATTTGCTTTAATATTTACAACTGAATTTATTAAGAATCCCCATTTTTTATGTTTCATAGCAAATGCTGGACCATGTACTATTGCATCTAATCTAAAGTTTGCGGGTTCAGAACCTGTGAAAAATTTATTTTCAATATCTTCTCCATTCAATAATTCTTGAAAACTAATTTTATTATTGGAAACATTAGTACTAAAATTAAAAACACTAACTTCATAAGTACTAGTCAGATTATTTAATTCTGCCGGATTTATAGTTGCATTTAATATTCCAACTCTTTTAGATATATTAATTCCTGAAAAGTGTTCTTGTGAAAAACTAATAAGTGTAGTTAGTAAGAAAGCGGATAGAATTATTTTTTTCATAACAAATTTTTTAAATTTCGTTTATTCCATTTTTCTTTTCTTCAAAACCAATAATGCTTTCATATAATGTATAGATTATACATGAGTAGAAAGGAATTGTAAATAATATACCTATACAAAAACCAATTAGTCCTACTAATATAAATAAAATTCCAATAATCATAGCTCCTAAAATTGTAAAAGGAGATTTCATTACCAGTTGAATACTTTTCTTAATAGCATTTCCAAAACTTTGGTTTCCATAAATTACTAATGGTAAGAATAAAAATGTAAAAAGTGCAAATGAAATTTGGATTACAAAGCTTACCATTTTCAAATTTACCAATTCTAAAACTGTAGTTAATCCTGTAGTTATGATTGCAATTAATAATGATCCTATAATTAAATCTTTTAAATATTTACTTTTATAATAGTCAAATATATTTGCAGTTGAGAATTCCTGATTTGTTTTTGCAAGACGACACAAGTTTAAAAACCCTGCGTTTAATGGAATAAAAAGAATGTTAATTAGTAATCCACCAATAATAAACCAAGCTAAAATTGTAGGGTTTTTGTAAAAATAATTTGGGTCTTGGGAAATTTCTTTAAATTCTTCTAGGTTACTATTATCTATTAATGAAAGAGAAATTGTCATTGCTATTAAAACAATAACCCCAAATATCATGAAATACCCAAGTCCGGCTTTCCAAACAATTTTCTTATACACTTCTAAACTATTGTCAATGATATTACCTAAATCAATTTCATAACCTTTATTGATTTTTTCTTCAATTATTTCGTTAACCTTATTTTCTTGTGTTGTATTCATATTTATTATAAGTTATTCCAAATGGGATCATTTGGAGTTGATGCTGTTAATTTAATAATTTCTTTTGTAACCGGATGAATAAATTCTAAAGTTCTTGCGTGTAAATGAATTCCACCGTCTTTATTACTTCTATCAAAACCATATTTTAAATCGCCTTTTATTGGGCAACCCATAGCGTTAAGTTGTGCTCTAATTTGATGATGTCTACCTGTGTGTAAATTAATTTCTAAAGCGTAATAATTATCGAGCTTCTTAAATACAGTATAATCTAAACTTGCTTTTTTACTTTCTGGAACTTCTTTAGTATGTGCTTTAGAAGTATTATTTTTTGGATTACGTTTTAAAAAATGAACCAAAACATCTTTATCATTGGGAGGCATATTTTTTACAATTGCCCAATACATTTTTTTGGTTTCTCTGTTTTTAAAAGAT
>JBEDTP010000015.1:0-8659 GCA_040119075.1 Flavobacterium sp. | reverse complement strand
GATCATCACGGTTTAGAGGATGTTAAAAAGCGAATTATAGAGCATTTAGCAGTTCTTAAATTACGTAATGATATGAAATCGCCTATTAATTGTTTATATGGACCTCCAGGTGTTGGTAAAACTTCAATTGGAAAATCGATTGCAGAAGCTTTAGGTAGAGAATATGTTAGAATTTCATTGGGAGGATTAAGAGATGAAGCTGAAATAAGAGGGCATAGAAAAACTTATATTGGCGCAATGCCAGGAAGAATTATTCAGTCTATAAAAAAGGCGAAGACATCAAATCCTGTATTTGTATTAGATGAAATTGATAAATTATCTTCAAGTCATAATGGAGATCCTTCTTCTGCATTGTTAGAAGTTTTAGATCCTGAACAAAACGCTGAGTTCCATGATAATTTCTTGGAAATGGGATACGACTTATCTAAAGTTATGTTTATTGCAACATCAAACAGTCTGTCAACGATTCAACCTGCTTTACGTGATAGAATGGAAATTATCAACATGTCTGGTTACACAATTGAGGAAAAAGTAGAAATTGCTAAAAAACACTTATTGCCAAAGCAATTAAAAGAACACGGATTAAAACCTGAACATTTGCAAATTGATAAAAAGCAATTAGAAAAAATTGTCGTAGGCTATACACGTGAATCAGGAGTGAGGAGTTTAGAAAAAAAAATTGCTCAAATGGTTCGTCATGCTGCAAAATCCATAGCAATGGAAGAGGAGTATAATGTAAAAGTAACAACTGAAGATATTATTAATGTACTTAAATCTCCTCGTTTAGAAAGAGATAAATATGAAAATAATGATGTTGCAGGTGTGGTAACTGGTTTGGCTTGGACCTCAGTAGGCGGAGATATTTTATTTATCGAGTCTTCTGTTTCAAAAGGAAAAGGTACAATGAGTATGACTGGGAATTTAGGTACGGTCATGAAAGAATCTGTTACAATTGCATTAGAGTATATTCGTTCAAATGCTGAATCACTTTCAATAGAACCTGAATTATTGACTACGAATAATATTCACATTCACGTTCCATCAGGGTCAACTCCAAAAGACGGACCAAGTGCTGGGATTGCAATGTTAACTTCTATGGTTTCGACATTTACCCAGAAGAAAGTAAAGAAAGGTTTAGCAATGACAGGTGAAATTACTTTAAGAGGAAAAGTGTTGCCTGTAGGTGGAATTAAAGAAAAAATTCTTGCTGCAAAAAGAGCTAATATTAAGGAAATTATTCTTTGTCAAGAAAATAAAAGAGATATTGATGAAATCAATCCTGAGTATTTAAAAGGATTAACTTTCCATTATGTTGATAAAATGAGCGAAGTTATTAATATTGCAATAATAAATCAGAAAGTTAAAAACGCTAAGAAACTTAGCTAATTATATAACGCTTAAATTATTCAAATTCCAACTAACTGATTTAGTTGGAATTTGTTTTTTATATATTGCTTTATAATTTTATCTTCGCACAAGCGTTATAGCTATTAGAATTTGAACTTAATGAATAAAAAATTGATTGTTTTTACTTTATTCCTTTTTTCTTCCACTATTATGGGGCAAATTGGCGGTAAGTATGTATATCAGTTTTTAAATTTAGTTCAATCTCCGCGTCAAGCAGCACTAGGAGGAAAAACAGTTACTGTTGTGGATTATGATGTTAACCAGGTTTTTTATAATCCTGCAACAATAAATGAGAAAATGCATAAAAGATTAGCTGTTAATTACAGTAAATATTATGGTGAGGTTACTTATGGAACAGCTGCTTATGCTTACACTTGGGACAGACATCTTCAAACTTTTCATGCAGGAGTAAGTTATGTAAATTACGGTACATTTGAAGGGAGAGATGAGTTAGGGAATTTAACTTCCGATTTTACAGGTAGTGAAGCAGCACTCTCATTAGGATATGCATATAATATTCCATGGACAGATATGTTTGTGGGCGCTAATGTAAAATTAATTTCATCAACTTTAGAATCATATAATTCATGGGGAACAGCTGTAGATTTAGGTTTTCTATATATTGATTATAAAAATGACATTAACTACGGTTTAACTGTTAGAAATTTAGGGTTTCAAATAAAACCTTATGACAACGTAAATGAAAAATTACCTTTATCAATTGATGCGGGAATTTCTCAATTAATGGAAAATGTACCTATTCGTTGGCATTTAACATTAGAAAATCTTCAACAATGGAATATTGCTTTTTCAAATCCAAATAGAGGAGAATCTACTTTAGACGGAGAAACAAACGAAGAAAAAGTATCTTTTTTTAACAATGCGTTACGACACGTAATTGTAGGAGCAGAGCTTTTTCCTGAAAAAGGATTTAATATTCGATTAGGTTATAATTTTAGAAGAGGGGAAGAGCTTAGAATTGTTGATCAAAGAAATTTTTCTGGAATTTCAGCTGGATTCGGATTACGATTTAATAAAATACGAATTGATTATTCGTATTCAAAATATACAGTTGCGGCAAATACAAGTTTGTTTGGTATAATGATTAATTTAGACTAATGTTGAAAAAGATTACAATTGCAATAGACGGATTTTCGTCAACAGGAAAAAGTACTTTAGCAAAACAGTTAGCTAAAGAGTTAGGTTATGCTTATGTAGATACGGGGGCAATGTATCGTGCAATAACTTATTTTGCAATGAAAAATAATTGGGTTTCTGACGATTTTTTAAACTCTACAGAAATAATTAAAAATTTATCAGATGTAGATTTAGATTTTAGATTTAATGAAAAATTAGGCTTTGCCGAAATGTTTTTAAATCAAAAAAATATTGAAAATGAAATACGAACTATTGAAGTTTCTAGATGTGTGAGTAAAATTGCAGAAATTTCAGAAGTAAGAGCTATGTTAGTCAAGCAACAACAACAAATGGGTAAAAACAAAGCAGTTGTAATGGACGGTAGAGATATTGGAACAGTTGTTTTTCCAGATGCTGAACTAAAGTTGTTTATGACAGCTACTGCAGAAACAAGAGCGCAACGTCGTTTTGATGAATTGGTTGAAAAAGGACAAATGGTTACTTTCGAGGAAGTTTTGCAAAACGTTCAAGAAAGAGATTATATTGATACACATCGAGACGATTCGCCACTTGTTAAAGCAAATGATGCGATTGAAGTAGATAATTCTTCAATGTCTAAAGAAGAACAATTTAATTTAGTTTATCAATTAGTAAATGACAAATTAAATTTTTAGTTTTAAGCAAATTTGCTTTTGATGAGAATTAAGAATCAGCTAAAACTACTTAACTTCTTACAGTATTTTATTTGGGGAGCTTGGCTTGTAACCATAGCGTCTTATTTCTTTGCCCAAAACTGGACACCTTCACAATTTGGAATTATTTACTCTACAATCGGACTTTCAGCTATTGGTTTTCCAGCTTTATTTGGGTTTTTAACAGACAAGTATTTCCAATTAAAAAAGGTATATCGCACGCTACATTTTGTTAGCGCCATAATAATGCTGATTTTGCCATTTATAAAAACACCTGTTGGTTTTTTTTGGGTAATGTTGTTTTATATGATTTTTTATATGTCAACAATTCCTTTGTTAATTGCATATTCATACAGTAAGTTAAAAGAGAATAGTTTTGATGTTACGGTTGAATATCCAAAAATAAGGGTTTGGGGAACAATAGGTTTTGTAATTGCTCTTTGGATTGTAAGTTTTACAAAAAGTGAAACAACAGCAAATCAGTTTTATATTTCTGGGATTGCTTCTTTGTTGTTATTTTTTGTAACTTTTTTTATTTCTAAATCAATAAAAGAAAAACAAGAAGAGAAAGTTGGTTTTTTAAAGATTATAGGATTAGATGCACTAGATTTACTAACAAGAAAGAAATTATACCCTTTTTTTATTTTATCCTTCTTTTTTGGAATTGCATTAATTGTTTCCAATGGTTATGTTGATGCTTTTATTCATGATCTATCAGTTTTAAATAATAATTCTGAAATTATATTTAAATATCCAGCAATAATAGTTTCTGTTTCTCAAATTTCTGAAATTATATTCATTTTATGCATTCCAATTTTATTAAAGAGATTTTCTTTAAAAACTATTATCATTTTTGGTTTTTCCGCATGGATTCTTAAGTTTTTAGCGCTTTATTTAGCAGCTTCTTCAAGTATTTTTGTTTTACTTTTAATTTCGAGTGTTTGCTACGGAATTGCGTTTGATTTATTCATAATTCCAGGCTCTCTATTTCTCGAAGAGAATGTTGAAAAGGAGAGAAGAGGTAGCGTGCAAGGGGTGTTTGTAATGATGGTAAATGGTTTTGGCTCATTATTTGGGAGTTTTTTTAGTGGATTTCTTATTGAAGCTTATTTTACAAAAGCAAATAATGATAAATATTGGACTTCAATTTGGCTTTTTTTTGCTGTTTTAATGTTTGTTATTATTATTTTCTACCTGTTTTTGCAATTTTTCAAAACAAAACAAAAACACCTTTAAATATTAAATAACGTTTTGTAAATCAAATTTATAGTAGTACCTTTGCGCACCTTTTGGCAGTATTGGGTTTCCAATTAGGTATAAACTAAATAATTTAACACTTCTGTTGTTTTCAAAACTGATAAAAACCCATTGAATAACACAGAATACAAATTTTTTATCAGCATGTCTGAAATTAATAACGAACAAAAAGAGTTTTTAGCAAATTTTAACTGGCATAATTACCAAGAAGGTATTGATGTAGTAGATGAAAAAAACTTACAAGAATTTGAAGATTTAGTATCTAAAACTTTTATCTCAACTTCAGATGAAGAAGTAGTTGAAGGAGTAGTAGTAAGAATCACAGATAGAGATGCTATCGTTGATATTAACGCTAAATCTGAAGGTGTAATTTCTTTAAATGAATTCCGTTACAACCCAAACTTAAAAGTGGGTGATAAAGTAGAAGTACTTATCGATGTACGTGAAGACAAAACAGGTCAATTAGTATTATCTCACAGAAAAGCGAGAACTATTAAGGCTTGGGATAGAGTTATTGCTGCTCATGATACAGGAGAAATCGTTAACGGTTTCGTTAAATGTAGAACTAAAGGTGGAATGATCGTTGATGTATTTGGTATTGAAGCTTTCTTACCAGGTTCTCAAATTGATGTTAAACCTATTAGAGATTACGATCAATATGTAAACAAAACTATGGAATTTAAAGTTGTGAAAATCAACCACGAATTCAAAAACGTAGTAGTTTCTCATAAAGCGCTTATTGAAGCGGATATTGAAATCCAGAAAAAAGAAATCATTGGTCAATTAGAAAAAGGACAAGTATTAGAAGGTGTTGTTAAAAACATTACTTCTTATGGTGTGTTTATTGACTTAGGTGGTGTAGATGGATTAATCCATATTACTGACTTATCTTGGTCAAGAATCAATCACCCAAGTGAAGTTCTTGAATTAGATCAAAAATTAAACGTTGTAATCCTTGATTTCGATGATGAGAAAACAAGAATTCAATTAGGTTTAAAACAATTAAATGCTCATCCTTGGGATGCTTTAGATACTAATTTAGCTATTGGTGATAAAGTAAAAGGTAAAGTAGTTGTTTTAGCTGATTATGGTGCGTTTATCGAAGTTGCAGAAGGTGTTGAAGGATTAATTCACGTTTCTGAAATGTCATGGTCTACTCATTTACGTTCGGCTCAAGATTTTATGAAAATTGGAGATGAGGTTGAAGCAGTTGTTTTAACTTTAGATAGAGATGACCGTAAAATGTCATTAGGTATCAAACAATTAACTCAAGATCCTTGGACTGATATTACAGCTAAATACCCAGTTGGTTCTAACCATAACGGTATTGTAAGAAACTTTACAAACTTTGGTGTATTTGTTGAATTAGAAGAAGGAATTGACGGATTAGTTTATATTTCTGATTTATCTTGGACTAAGAAAATCAAACACCCATCTGAATTTGTAAACGTTGGAGACAAAATGGATGTTGTGGTATTAGAATTAGATGTTGAAGGACGTAAATTATCTTTAGGTCACAAACAAACTACTGCTAATCCATGGGATAAGTATGAAGATGCATTTGCTGAAGGTACAATCCACAACGGAGAAATTTCTGAAATCGTAGACAAAGGTGCTACAGTTGAATTCGGAGAAGATATCGTTGCTTTCATTCCTACTCGTCACTTAGAAAAAGAAGACGGTAAGAAATTGAAAAAAGGTGAAACAGCTGATTTCAAAGTAATTGAATTTAATAAAGAATTCAAAAGAGTTGTAGCTTCTCATACTGCTATCTTCCGTGAAGAAGAAGAAAAGCATGTAAAAGCTGCAGTTGAATCATCTTCATCTAATAATAATTCAGAGAAATCAACTTTAGGAGATATCGATGCATTAGCTGAATTAAAAGCGAAAATGGAAAAAGGTGAAAAATAATCACCAGTCACACTGAGCATAGTCGAAGTGCGAACTTAATATTTTTAAAAGTCCTGATGAAAATCAGGACTTTTTTTATGCTTAAATTTTGGATTTATATTTTTATATCGTAATATTGCAATATAATAATTTAATTATGGGAGCATCAAAATCAGATTTCTTTACAGAAGAGCAGAATACTATGGCAAATGTATTTAAGGCATTGTCTCATCCTGCACGAATTGCAATAATTCAATATCTTTTAAAAGTAGATTCGTGTATTTGTGGCGATATTGTAAATGAATTACCATTGGCTCAGCCTACAATTTCCCAACACTTAAAAGAATTGAAAAATGCAAATATTATAAAAGGGACAATTGAAGGAACGTCGATATGCTATTGCTTAAATCCTGAAACTATTACGATGTTTGAAGGTTATTTTGGTAGTATTTCAATTCAACTTCAAAATAAATGTTGCTAATTTCTTTTTACTAATCACTAATTATTAAAAATATGAAACTATCAGAAATAAAAAAAGCTTTACAAAAACTAGAAACTATTGCATTTCAATTGCCAAATGGCGAATTAGTTCCCAATCATTTTCACGTTACTGAAGTTGGAAAAGTAACAAAACACTTTATCGATTGTGGTGGGACTGTTCGCAACGAAGAAGTTGTTAACTTTCAATTATGGGAAGCAAATGATTATGACCACAGACTACATCCAGAGAAATTGGTTCATATTATCGAATTGTCAGAAGAAAAATTACAAATTCCAGATTTAGAAATTGAAGTAGAATACCAAATGGCATCAACAATTGGTAAATTCAATTTAGATTTTGACGGAACAAACTTTTTATTGACTTCAAAAGTAACGGATTGTTTGGCAAAAGATAATTGCGGAATTCCAGCTGAAAAACCTAAAGGAAAAATAGGTGAGTGGAAGCAAAAAGAAACTTCGTGTACTCCAAATTCAGGATGTTGTTAATATGGAAAATATAAAAAAAGAACATTGGGAAAAAGTTTTCTCAACCAAAGCTGAAAACGAAGTAAGTTGGTACCAAATAAAACCAGAAACGTCAATTCAATTAATAAAGGCGTGTAAATTACCAAAAGATGCAAAAATCATTGATATTGGTGGTGGCGACAGTTATTTAATAGACGGTTTAATTGAATTGGGTTACACTAATTTATATTTATTAGATATTTCTGAAAGCGCTATTGAAAGAAGTAAGAAGAGGCTAGGAGCTAATGCGGATAAAGTGACTTTTATTGTTTCAGATGTTTTGGACTTTAATCCTTTAGTCAAATTTGATGCTTGGCACGATAGAGCTTCATTTCATTTTTTAACGAATAAAGAAGATATTTTAAAGTATAAATCTATAGTTTTAGATGCATTAAATTCTAATGGTAATTTTGTTTTGGGAACTTTTTCAACCGAAGGACCATTAAAGTGTAGTGGATTAGATATTTCTCAATATTCAGTTGAAAATATGTTAGATTTATTTGAAGAAGAATTTGAAATGGAAAATTGTTTTACTGAAGATCATGAAACTCCATTTGACACGATTCAAAATTTTATTTTTTGTCACTTTAAAAAGAAGTAGCTGTGTTTATTGAATTAAAGGAAACCATAAAAAAAATTGAGAAAATTTCTATTTCTGATGAAAGAAAAGAAACTTTACAACCACTCGTAGATTATATTGTAAAAAAAGTATCTGAGAAAGCTTCAGTTCGATTAAATTTTATTTGTACACATAATTCGCGTAGAAGTCATTTAGCACAAATTTGGGCACAAACAATGGCTTTTCATTTTAATATTAATAATGTATTTAGTTATTCTGGTGGAACAGAAGCTACTGCGATGTTTTCTAAAGTAGGAGAAACTTTAATGAATCAAGGTTTACAAATTCAAAAATTGAATGAAGCAGAGAATTCTGTTTACGCTGTAAAATATGATGAAAATTCACATCCAATTATTTGTTTTTCGAAAAAGTATGATGATTCATTTAATCCAATTTCAGAATTTGCAGCAATTATGACTTGTTCAAGTGCTGATCAAGGTTGTCCGTTTATAGTTGGCGCTGATGTTCGTTTGCCAATTCGATATGAAGACCCAAAAGCATTTGATGGAACTGATTTAATGAATGAAAAATATGCTGAAAGAAGCTTAGAAATTGCTTCAGAGATGTTTTATGTTTTTTCAAATGTAAATAATGGAAAATAAGAAGTTGTATTTTTCGGAATTTATTGGGACTTTTTTACTTGTATTTTTTG
>JBEDTP010000014.1:0-7449 GCA_040119075.1 Flavobacterium sp. | reverse complement strand
TTTGTTCAATTTTAATGCAAAATAATCAAAAATTGCTTATTAAAGCTACATATAGTTTGTATTTTTGTAAAGTTAATAAATATAATATGACTAAATTATCAGTAAATATAAATAAAATTGCAACCTTAAGAAATTCAAGAGGTGGTAATGTCCCCGATTTGTTAAAAGTAGCTAAAGATATTCAGAGTTTTGGTGCTGAAGGAATAACAATTCATCCTAGGCCAGATGAAAGACATATTCGATATCAAGATGCACGAGATTTAAAGCCAATTGTTTATACAGAATATAATATTGAGGGTAATCCGCAGCATAATTTCATTGATTTGGTGTTAGAGTGTAGGCCTACTCAAGTGACTTTAGTTCCGGATGCAATAGGTGCTTTAACATCTAATGCAGGTTGGGATACAATTAAAAATCAATCTTATTTAAAAGAAGTTATTCAAGAATTTCAACGCAACGGAATTAGGACTTCAATTTTTGTTGATGCTGATGAAAAAATGGTTGAAGGAGCAAAAAGAACAGGGGCAGACAGAATTGAATTATATACCGAAAGTTTTGCACATGATTTTGGATTAGGGAATATGGCTGGAATTGCCCCATTTGTAAAAGCGGCTATAAAAGCTAATGAATTAAATATAGGTATTAATGCAGGGCATGATTTAAGTTTGGAAAACATAAAGTTTTTTAAAGATAATATTCCTAATTTATTAGAAGTCTCAATTGGGCATGCTCTAATTTCTGAATCTTTATATCTTGGATTGGAAAACGTGGTGAATATGTATCTTCAAAAACTAAAATAATGTTGTATTCAAGAATTGAAGGAGAAGGGAAGCCTTTTTTAATATTACATGGTTTTCTTGGAATGTCTGATAATTGGAAAACACTTGGATTAGAATTTTCAAAATTAGGCTTTCAAGTGCATATGCTTGACTTAAGAAATCATGGGAGAAGCTTGCAGTCTCCTGAACTTAATTACCAGATTATGGCGCAAGATGTAAAAAAATATTGTGTTGAAAATAATCTTGTAAATATAATTTTATTAGGTCATTCTATGGGTGGAAAAGTCGCTATGGAATTATCCTGTACATGGCCGAATTTAGTAGATAGGTTAATTGTTGCAGATATTGGCACGAAGTTTTATCCTCCACATCATCAATCAATTATTGAAGGTTTGATGTCTGTGGATTTTTCTTTAAAACCTTCGCGAAATGAAGTTGATGAGCAGGTGTCTAAATATGTTAAAGATTTTGGAACCAGACAGTTTTTGCTTAAAAGTTTGTATTGGAAAGAACCTGGTCAATTAGATTTCAGGTTTAATATCAATTTTTTAAATAAAAACATTGATGAAATTGGTAAGAAATTATCTAATGATTTCTTATTTGACAGGGAAACACTTTTTTTAAGAGGAGCAAAGTCAAATTATATTTTAGACGAAGACGTAGTAGAAATAAAAGCTCATTTTCCTAAACTGATATTGAAATCGGTTTCGAATGCTGGACATTGGCTTCATGCTGAAAATCCTGAAGAATTTTATCGTTTTGTTATTGATTTTATAAAATAGTAATCAAATTTACTATGAACGCATAATATTTTTTAACAAAATATTGGTAATTCCATATTTTATTATAATTTTGAATAATTGATTTGAATAAATTCAGAATAAAACTAACACATTTAAACATTATGAGAAAATTACTTTCTTTAACATTATTGGCCTTAGCTGGCTCTACTGCTTTTGCCGGAGGATATAGAGTAGCTATACAAGGGCAAAAACAATTGGCTATGGGACACACGGGTGTTGCTGTAGTTAATAGTGCTGAGGTTACTTTTTTTAACCCTGCAGGTATGTCTTTTTTAGAAGACAAATTTAATTTATCTGTAGGAGCTAATGCGCTTTTTGCTGAGACAAAATTTCAAAATTCCACGTATAATTGGACAGCTTCTACTAGTAATTTAGGGACTCCATTTAATGTTTATGCTACATATAAACTTAATGATTGGTTAACTGCAGGTTTGGCTGTTTATACTCCTTATGGAAGTGCTGTTGAATGGGATCAAGATTGGCAAGGGTCTCACCTTGTAAATAATATTGATTTAAAAGCAATTTTTGTTCAGCCAACAGTTTCGGTTAGGTTAGGAGAAAAATTTAGTATTGGAGGAGGGCCTATATATGTTACAGGTTCTGTTGATTTTAATAGAAACGTAGATAGAACTACTACTGATGAAGACGGAAATAGAACGGATTTATCTATTAGCGCTAAAGGAATAACTGCTTGGGGATATACTGCAGGGTTTATGTTTAATCCAACAGATAAGTTAAAATTAGGTGTTAATTATCGTTCAGAGATAGTTATGGAAGCTAGAGATGGTGATGCTACCTTTAATGATGTTCCAGCTTATGCTTCAGGAACCCTAACAAACACAACTTTTAATGCAGATTTACCATTACCAGGAGAATTTACTTCAGGTTTATCATATCAAGTTACAGATAAATGGATGTTAGCTTTTGATTATAATTACACTCTTTGGAATGTATATAAATCATTAGATGTTGAATTTAATAATGGTTTGCCAACTTCTGTTAATCCAAGAAATTATAAAAATGCTAGTACATATAGAGTAGGAACACAATATGCTGCTACTGATAAGTTTACTTTTAGAGCAGGATGGTATTTTGATGAAAGTCCAGTTCAAGATGGTTATTTTGCTCCTGAGACTCCTAGAAATGATTCTATGGGTTTCACAGGAGGTTTAACATATCAGGTAAATCAAAAATTTGGAGTTGATTTTTCATTCCTTTATTTGCACTTTGACGAAATTGATAATTCTTACGACCATTACAATGATGGAAGTAGCTTTGGTGGTACATATAAATCAACTGTATTTTCACCTGGAGTTGGTGTAACGTATAGTTTCTAATTTAAAAAAAACATTATAATGAAAAATAAATTTATATACTTAGCTGTTTTGGCTGCAAGTTTTATTTCTTGTGAGCCTGAATTTGAAAATGATGTTACAGATGCAAGTTATTCATCTGGAGATGTTGATTTTTCTTCATATGTTGCTGTTGGGAACTCTTTAACGGCAGGATATATGGACGGGTCTGTTTCTAGAGTTGGTCAAACTTATTCTTTTCCTAATATTCTTGCAGGTCAATTTGCTGTTGTTGGAGGTGGAACATTCACACAGCCATCATTCGCGGATGACGTTGATAATTTGGGAGGATTAACCTTAGGAGGATTTCCAATTGCAGGAACAAGATTGGTTATTGATGCTTCTGCTGGAGGTCCTGAAAATATAGCAGGTTCTTCTACAATTGAAGTTTCAAACTTGCAAGCTACTGCATATCATAATATGGGTGTTCCAGGCGCTAAATCTTTTCATTTACTTGCTTCTGGTTACGGGAATATTGGAGGTGTTGCTTTAGGTCAATCTAATCCTTATTTTGTCCGTCATGCAACTTCGGCTACTGCAAGGGTAATTGATGATGCAATGTCTATGAGTCCAACTTTCTTTACTAATTGGATTGGGAATAATGACGTTTTAGCATTTGCAACCTCTGGAGGCGTTGGCGTTGATCAATTAGGTAATTTAGACCCAACGAGTTATGGTCCTAATGATATTACAGACCCTCAAGTTTTTGCGAGTGTTTATTCTACATTGGTAAATACGTTGACTTTAGGAGGAGCAAAAGGTGTTGTTGCAACAATTCCAGAAGTTACTGCTATTCCATATTTTACTACAGTTCCTTATAATGCAGTTCCTTTAGATGCTGCAACAGCTACCCAATTAAATTCAGGTTATGCTGCTTATAACGCAGGATTAAGAGTTGCTTATGATAATAGTTTTATTTCTCGTGAAGAATTTGCTAGAAGAATTATTAATTTTACTGCTGGTAAAAATGCAGTTGTTATGGTTGATGAGTACTTAACTGATTTATCTGGTTTAGGATTGCCTTCATACCGTCATGCTACATATAGTGATTTAATTGTTTTACCTGCTTCTTCATTTATTGGGACATTAGTGGGAGGAAATCCATTACAAGTTAATGGAGTGAGTGTTCCTTTAGCTGACAAATGGGTTTTATCTAAAGATGAAAAAATGTTGGTAGCTAACGCTACAGCAGCTTATAACAGTGCAATTGTTTCTATTGCGGCTTCAAATAATATTGCAGTTGCTGATATGAATGCAATTATGACTAAATTAAAAGGCGGATTAACAGTTGAAGATGGAACTATTTACACTGCGAATTATTTTTCAGCAGCTACTGCAAGTAGAGTGTTGTTTTCATTAGATGGTGTTCATCCAAACGCAAGAGGTTATGCGGTTATTTCTAACGAAATAATTAAAGTTATTAATTCTTATTATAATGCTAATATTCCATTAGTAAGTGCAGCTGGTTTTCCAGGAGCAACGATTCTGCCATCTAATTAATAAAGTTTATATTTATAAAAAAAGGCACCATTTTTGGTGCCTTTTTTTATAAATATAAATTAAACAGTTATGAATATATTATTAAGGCTTATTATTACAACTATTCTAGTTGTTGTTATTGCTCATTTTTTACCAGGGATTTCGGTTCAGGATTATTCATCTGCGCTTTGGGTTGCGTTGGTTTTAGGTGTTTTAAATGCTTTTTTAAAGCCTTTACTTGTTATATTAACACTGCCTGCAACAATATTTACATTAGGTCTATTCTTGTTGGTAATAAATGCAGTAGTAGTTTTGGTGGGAGATTATTTTGTAGATGGATTTATGGTAAATGGTTTTTGGAGTGCTTTTATATTTAGTATACTACTGTCATTAAGTCAATCTGTCATGAATGGAATTTTTATTTCTGAGAAATAAATTTTTAGGCAATTGAAATTCAAATAATTAAAAACTTGTTTGAGTTGTAAAAAATGTATAATTTTGCAACCCAAATTTTATGACCTTTAAATAATTTAAAATGAATATTACAAGAGAAAATGTAGATGCGTTAAATGCTGTTGTTACAGTTGCGATTTCTAAAGAAGATTATTCTGGTAAAGTTGAAAAAATATTAGCAGATTATAGAAAAAATGCTAATATACCAGGTTTCAGAAAAGGAGAAGTTCCTGCTGGAATGATTAAAAAACAATATGGAAAAGCAGTTCTTTTAGATGAGGTAAATAAAATTTTACAATCGTCTTTAAATGATTACTTGGTTAAAGAAAAATTAGATATACTTGGAAATCCATTACCTAAAATTACTGAAGATTTTAATTGGGATAAAGAAGATTTTACTTTTGAGTTTGAATTAGGTTTAGCGCCAGAATTTAATGTAGATTTAGCTTCTGTGAAAAAAGTAAATAAATTCAATATTATTGCAGATGAGAAAATGCTTAATGAGCAAGTTGAGCGTATTCAAAAACAATATGGTAAATTAATTCCTCAAGATAAAGTTGAACAAGATTTTACATTAAGAGGGACTTTTTCAAATGAAGAAGCAAATATTAATAACTCAACAAATATTACATTAGATATTTTTAGTGATAAAAAAACAGCTAAATTATTTATTGGCAAGAAAGTAGGTGATGTTGTTGAATTATCTACAAAAGGATTGTTTGATGACGATCATAAGTTAATGGATTATTTAAAAGTTGATCACGATAGTGTTCATGGTTTAGATATTGTAGTAAACTTTACAATTGAAGAGATAAACAATGTTGAAAAAGCAGATTTAACACAAGAATTATTTGATAAATTATTTGGAGAAGGAACTGTTTCTTCTGTAGATGATTTAAAAGCTAAAATTAAAGAAGATGCTGAAGGTCAATTTGCTCAACAAGCTGATCAAAAATTCTTAAGTGATGTAATTGAGAACTTAATTGAGAATACAAAATTCGATTTGCCAGCAGAATTCTTAAAAAAATGGATTATGTCAGCTGGAGAAAACCCTTTAACAGCTGAACAAGCTGATGAAGAATATGCAAAATCTGAGAAAGGTTTACGTTACCAATTAATTGAAGGTAAGATTATTGCTGGTAATGATTTACAAATCAAATTTGAAGATTTAAAAGCACATACATCAGTTTTAATCAAACAACAAATGGCTCAGTTTGGACAATTAAACCCAACTGATGAAGAAGTTGAAGGAATTGTTGCAAGAGTGCTTTCTAATCAAGAAGAAGCTAAGAGATTGTCTGAGCAAGTAATGAGCGCTAAAATGCTTGAGTTATTTAAAGATAAAGTTGCTGCAAAAGCAAAAGATGTTTCTTACGAACAATTTGTAAAAGAAATGTACGGAGAATAAATTCTCATAAAAAATAATTATCTTTGAACGTCAGGCTTAAATAAGTTTGACGTTCTTAGTTTAAACAATACATAAAAGTAAAGTCAATATGAATTTCGGAAAAGAATTTAAAAATTACGCTACTAAGCACCACGGAATAAACAATATGTATTACGATAAAATCGTAAGTAAAATTACTCCTATAGGAATGACTCCATATATTATGGAAGAACGACAAATGAATGTTACTCAGTTAGATGTTTTTTCACGTTTAATGATGGATAGAATTATCTTTTTAGGGACAGGAATTGACGATCAAATTGCAAATATAGTACAAGCTCAATTATTGTTTTTAGAAAGTTTAGATGCTTCGAAAGACATTCAAATTTATGTTAATTCTCCAGGTGGAGGTGTTTATGCAGGTTTAGGTATTTATGATACTATGCAGTTTATTAAGCCAGATGTGGCTACAATTTGTACAGGTATGGCAGCTTCAATGGGAGCGGTTTTATTATGTGCTGGTGCCGCTGGGAAGAGAAGTGCTTTGCCTCATTCAAGAGTAATGATTCATCAGCCGCTTGGTGGTGCATCAGGTCAAGCTTCTGATATCGAAATCACTGCTCGTGAAATTATCAAATTAAAAGGAGAGTTGTATGAAATCATCGCGAAACATTCGGGTCAAGAAATAGACAAAGTGCATAATGATAGCGATAGAGATTACTGGATGATTGCAAGTGAAGCAAAGGAGTACGGAATGATTGATGAAGTTTTAGTTAGAAGTTAAAAAAAGGGAATAGGGCAAGGGTAATAGGTATTAGTTTGCCAATAACCCAAAGCCAATAACCCAAAACCAAGAATAAAGATGGCGAAGGAAATTTTAGAGTGTTCATTTTGCGGTAGGAAAAAGCCAGAGACTAGCTTGTTAATTGCTGGTATTGACGCACATATTTGCGACAAGTGTATTGAACAAGCACACGGAATAGTTTTAGAAGAAATAAAACAAACAGGGAATATTGATTTACTTGCAGATACAGTTTTGCTTAAACCAAAAGAAATCAAAGCTTTTTTAGATGATTATGTTATAGGTCAAAATCAGACTAAAAAGGTGATGAGTGTTGCAGTTTATAACCACTATAAAAGATTGTTACAAAAACAAACTGATGATGATGTTGAGATTGAAAAATCTAACATTATCA
>JBEDTP010000013.1:0-8735 GCA_040119075.1 Flavobacterium sp. | reverse complement strand
AAAAATCAACTGTTTTGTTGTCAAATTATTAAAAAAAAGCTAAATTTTTGAATCATTTTAATTTTATCCGTAATATTGTGAATAATTTTTAAAAATAATTCAACACAATCTAACTCAATATGACATCAGAATTAGTAAAAGCAAACGAATTGCATAAAGTTGATCCTGTTTTTGGTCAAGTTTCATTTGACGGACACGAACAAGTTGTTTTTTGTAACGACAAAGATACAGGTTTAAAAGCAATTATTGGTATTCATAATACAGTTTTAGGTCCAGCTCTTGGTGGAACTAGAATGTGGAACTATACAAACGAATGGGAGGCCTTAAATGACGTGTTACGTTTGTCTAGAGGAATGTCGTATAAAAATTCTATTTCAGGTTTAAATTTAGGTGGAGGTAAAGCTGTTATCATTGGTGACGCTAAAACACAAAAAACACCAGAATTAATGACTCGTTTTGGACAATTTGTTGATTCATTATCAGGAAGATACATAACAGCAGAAGATGTTGGAATGGAAACTAAAGATATGGATATTGTTAGCGAAGTTACAAAGCACGTAGCTGGAATTTCAGTTGAAAAAGGGGGGTCTGGTAATCCTTCTCCTGTTACTGCTTATGGTGTTTTTGTAGGTATGAAAGCTGCAGCTAAATACCAATTTGGTTCAGATAATTTAGAAGGTAAAAAAGTATTAGTTCAAGGAATTGGTCACGTAGGTGAAGTTCTAGTGCAACACTTAACTGAGAGTGGTGCAATTGTAACTATTGCAGACTTAAACCAAGATAGGCTAAATGAAGTAGGCTCTAAATATGGAGCAAAAATTTATACCGGTTCAGATTTATATACTGCAGATGTAGATATTTACGCTCCATGTGCTTTAGGTGCAACAATTAACGATGAGACTATTAATAAAATTCAAGCTAAAATTATTGCAGGTGCTGCAAATAATCAGTTAGCAAATGAAGCTATCCATGGTAAAATGTTAAAAGAAAAAGGAATTTTATATGCTCCTGATTTCTTAATCAATGCTGGAGGTGTTATTAATGTATATTCTGAATTAGTGAAATGGACGAATGCACAAGTAATGGAGAAAACAGAAAACATCTACAATACAGCTTTAGAAATTTTCAAATTTGCTGATGATAATAATATTACAACACATCAAGCAGCATTTTCAATTGCTCAAAAAAGAATTGATGATAGAAAAATCGAAATTCTGAATAATTAATAATAAATAATATTGTATTTTTGCAAAGCGAAAGAATTCCTCTTTCGCTTTCTTAATTTTAAAAGTTCTTTAAGCAGTATGTTAAATAGAAGACATATAAGGATAAAGGTGATGCAAACAATTTATGCAATGCACCAACATCAATCTGATAATCTAGAAAAAGAAGAAAAATTCTTGTTTGGAAGTATCGAAAGTATGCAAGATTTGTATTTATTAATGTTATCTGCATTAATTGAAATTCAAAATAAAGAAGAGGAATATTTAGATTTAGTTTCTAAAAAACATTTAGCTACAAAGGAAGAGAAAAACCCATCTTCTAAATTTATTCAAAATAAATTTTTACAACTTTTAAAGAATAGCGAGTCTTTATTAGATAAAATTGATGCAAGAAAAATAAATAACTGGAAACAAAACGACGACGTTATTTTATTCTTGATTGATTCAATTAAAGATAGTCAATTATATATTGATTACATGAGCAAACCTAATTCTTCTTTTGATGAAGATAAATACTTTATAGCTGACCTGTTCACTGAAGTAATCGCTCCAAATGAAAAACTTTATGATTATTTAGAAGATTATAAATTAACTTGGTTAGATGATGTTCCTTTAGTTAACACTATGATTTTAAAACAAATCAAACAAGTTAAAGAAGCTCACGAAGAATTTAAAGTAACTAAACTTTACAAAGACGATGATGATAAAGATTATGCGAGAGCTCTTTTTCGTAAAACCGTTTTAAATGAAGTTGAATTATCAAAGCAATATATTGACAAGACTCCAAATTGGGATACTGATAGAATTGCTGAAATGGATACAATTATTTTAAAAATGGCTATTTGTGAATTCTTAAAATTCCCTTCAATTCCTGTTAAAGTAACCATTAACGAATATTTAGAAATTGCCAAAGAATATTCTACTCCAAAGAGTAGTATTTTTATTAACGGAATTTTAGATAATTTAGTAAAAGATTTAAAAACAGAAAATAAGCTTGTGAAAACAGGTAGAGGATTATTATAAATATTAAATTTTAAGTTATGTTAAGAAAAACATTAAGTTTAGCATTATTAGTTATAACATTAGTTTCTTGTAACAGTAAAGGTTCTTCTAAAATTACTGAACAAGACATGAAAAGTGTTGAAGCAGAAATGGCTTTAGCTGGAAAATTACCAAAAATTGAATTAGATAAAGTTGAACACGACTTTGGTACAATTAAAGAAGGAGAAGTTGTTGAGACGGAATTTATTGTAACTAATATTGGTGATGCCGATTTAATTATTGCCGATGCTAAAGGAAGCTGTGGATGTACAGTTCCTCAACCACCAAAAGAACCAATTGCTCCAGGGCAATCTGCGCCAATTAAAGTTTCATTTGATTCAAATGGTAAAACAGGTCAACAAAATAAAACAGTTACTTTGACAACAAATACTGAGAACGGTAAAGAAACGTTCAATGTTAAAGCAAATATTACACCTAAAGCTGGTAAAGCAGTTTATGTAACTCAATAAATAACAAATAAATAATAAAAAATGACACCAACGTTAGCTATACAATTATTGTTAATGATAGCAATATTTTACTTTTTAATGATTCGTCCACAACAACAAAGAGTAAAAAAAGAAAAAGCTTTTGAATCAGATTTAAAAACTGGAGATAAAGTAATTACAAAATCAGGAATTCATGGTAAAATTGCTGAGTTATCTGAAGGAACTGTAGTTGTTGAAACTATGGCCGGAAAAATTAAAATGGAACGTTCTGCAATTTCTTTAGAATTAACAGCAAAATTAACAGAAAAGAAATAACTTATTTCCTATATTTATCATTTAAACCGATGTTCGAAAGAATCATCGGTTTTATTTTTTCTAATCGTGTTGCTTTAGTTTTATCTTGTTTTGCACTTTCAATATATTCTAAAAACTCACGTTGTTTATATGGCGAAAATTGTTCAAATGCTGTTTTTAATTCACTATTTTCTTTAAATTCATTATTTAAAAAATTAGATTGAATTTTTTCTTTTTTTTGGGGTTTAAGTGCTAAGCCTTTTTCTTCAATCTTAATTGCCTCTTTAATATAATGTAAAATTACTTTCTCATCTATTTCATCAATAGAATTAAAGCGCATTTGACGCAAAGATTTTGTAGTCCCCTCTTGAGCATTAATTAAAAGTTTTTTTTCGTCCTTAAGAAATACACCATTAAAAAACCAAATACCAAAATAAGATTTAAAACCACCAATTCCAATGACATTTTTTCCATTATAGGTATAAACTGGGCCTCCCCATTTTATTTCTTCTATAAGATTAGTTTTAACAACAATTGCTTTTAAAACTTCCAGTTCGCCATTCCACTGATTGGTTTTATTCCAAGGGTTTTTTTCCATTTTTAATTCTTAGTTTTTGTAAAAATAAAAAAACTTAGATGTTTTTATTAAACTATTTTAAATAAATAGTATTTGTTTCTTTTTTAATTCTATTTTTGCTACCTTTTCAAAAATCATAAGGAAATAATAATTAATACTTTAAAGAACGAATGAAGATTGCGATTTTATCGAGAAACTCAAATTTATATTCTACTAAAAGACTTGTTGAAGCAGGTGAAAAACTTGGTCATGAGATGCATGTTATTGATCACTTAAAATGTGATTTAGTAATTGAGAAAAAAAATCCAACAATCGTATATAAAAATCAACGGTTAGAGGATTTTGACGCAGTCATTCCTCGTATTGGTGCTTCAGTTACCTTTTATGGAACTGCTGTAGTTCGTCAATTTGAGATGATGAAAACATTCACAGCAGTTGAATCTCAGGCTTTAGTTCGTTCTAGAGATAAATTGAGAAGTTTACAGGTTTTATCTAGAGCAGGTTTGGGTTTGCCAAAGACTGTTTTTACAAATGATACTAGAAATGTTCAGGCTGTTATTGATGAAGTAGGTGGAGCACCTTTAATCATTAAATTATTAGAAGGTACACAAGGACTTGGTGTTGTTTTAGCTGAAAATGATAAAGCTGCAGAATCTGTTTTAGAAGCTTTTCATGGTTTACAAGCAAGAGTAATAGTACAAGAGTTTATAAAAGAAGCAAAAGGTGCTGATATTCGTGTATTTATTGTAGACGGACAAGTTGTTGGTGCAATGAAACGTCAAGCAAAAGAAGGAGAATTTCGTTCAAACTTACATAGAGGGGGGACTGCTGAGTTAATTGAATTAACAGATGAAGAAGAAACGGCAGCCTTAAAAGCAGCAAAAGCAATGGGATTAGGTGTAGCAGGTGTCGATTTATTGCAATCTGCTCGTGGACCACTTATTCTTGAAGTAAATTCTTCTCCTGGATTAGAAGGAATTGAAAGAGCAACAGGTCAAGATATTGCAAAAAGAATAATAAAATATATAAGTAGAAATGTTTAATATTTTAATAATAGAATAAAAAAGGGATTCAAAATTGAATCCCTTTTTTATTCTATTATTTTTTAGCTGTTAACTCTGCAATTTTAACAATTACTTCGGTTGCTTTTACCATGCTTTCTACAGGAACGTATTCATATTTTCCATGAAAGTTATGTCCGCCAGCAAAAATGTTCGGACAAGGTAATCCTTTGTATGATAATTGAGACCCATCAGTTCCGCCACGAATTGGTTTAATTAATGGAGTAATTCCCAATTCTTTCATTGCTTCTTCTGCAATGTCAACAATATGAAATACAGGTTCCACTTTTTCACGCATATTATAGTATTGGTCATTTACTTCTGCAATACAAATATCTTCACCAAACTGTGCAGCATATTGTTGGTTTATTTTTCCAGCAATTGTATGAATCAATTCTTTTCGAGCTTCAAAAATAGCTTTATCATGATCACGGATAATTAATTGTAAAACGGTTTCTTCTAAACTTCCATCTAAATGATGAACATGAAAGAATCCTTCATAACCTGTAGTTTTTTCAGGAACTTCATTAGCCGGTAAAGCAGATATAAATTCGTTTGCTAAAAGCATAGAATTAATCATTTTTCCTTTTGCATAGCCAGGATGAACACTCTTGCCTTTAAATATAATTTTTGCTCCGGCAGCATTAAAGTTTTCATATTCTAATTCACCAATCTGACTTCCGTCCATAGTGTAAGCATATTCGCAACCAAATTTTTCAACATCAAATTTATGTGCTCCACGTCCAATTTCTTCATCGGGTGTAAACCCAACTCTAATTTTTCCATGTTTAATTTCTGGATTTTGAATTAAATATTCCATTGCCGACATAATTTCGGTAATTCCAGCTTTGTCATCAGCTCCTAAAAGAGTTGTTCCGTCAGTAGTAATTAACGTTTGTCCTTTATATAAAAGTAAGTCTTCAAAATAACTTGGAGATAGAATAATATTTTGTTCAGCATTTAAAACAATATCTTTTCCATCGTAATTTTCAATAATTTGAGGTTTTACATTAGCACCTGTAAAATCAGGCGTAGTGTCAAAATGCGCAACAAAACCAATAGTTGGAACTTCATGATCAACATTACTAGGTAAAGTTGCCATAATATAAGCGTTTTCATCAATAGTAACATCTTGCATTCCCATTGATTTTAACTCTTCAACTAGTTTATTAGCTAAATCCCATTGCTTAGCTGTACTTGGCGTTGTATTTGAATTTGGATCAGATTCGGTGTCTATAGTAACGTAGCTTATAAAGCGATCAATAATGTGTTGCATGATAATGTTTTAAAATTGAATGCAAATATACTATTTCTCAAGAAAATCATTCCAAGCAAAATCTTAAAACTTATAGGTAATTATAAAGTTGAATTCTTATTTTTGCACAACACAACAACACAACTATGTACAAATTACTTATTCGTCCGTTTCTTTTTCTATTTGATCCTGAAAAAGTGCATTATTTAACCTTTTCGATAATTCGTTTTTTAAATAAAATTGGTTTCTCGGTAATTTTTAAATCCCTTTATGAGGTAAAAGATTCAAGATTAGAGCGTGAAGTTTTTGGTTTGAAATTTAAAAACCCAGTTGGACTTGCTGCAGGATTTGATAAAGATGCTAAATTATACCAAGAACTCTCAAATTTAGGGTTTGGATTTATAGAAATAGGAACTTTAACACCAAAAGGTCAAGAAGGTAATCCGAAAAAGCGTTTATTTCGCTTAAAGGAAGATTCAGCAATTATTAATCGAATGGGTTTTAATAATGGTGGGGTTCTAGAGGCTGTTGAACGTTTAAAAAAGAATAATGGCGTTTTAATAGGTGGAAACATAGGTAAAAATAAGTTAACTCCAAATGAAGAAGCAGTTAAAGATTATGAAATTTGTTTTGATGCGCTTTTTCCACATGTAGATTATTTTGTAGTAAATGTGAGTTCACCAAATACACCAAACCTTCGCGAATTACAAGATAAAAAGCCCTTAACAGAATTGTTGCAAACGTTACAAAATATGAATTTGGCTAGACCAAAACAAAAACCAATTCTTCTTAAAATTGCCCCCGATTTAACAGACGAGCAATTATTAGATATTATTGATATTGTAAATGAAACAAAAATTGCAGGTGTAATTGCTACAAATACTACTATTTCTCGTGAAGGTTTAAATTCAGAAAATAAATCTGAGGTAGGCGGATTATCAGGTAAACCTCTAACAAATCGCTCTACTGAAGTGATTCGATTTTTATCTGAAAAAAGCAATAAAGCATTTCCAATTATTGGAGTTGGAGGAATTCATTCTGCAGATGATGCACTAGAGAAATTAGATGCTGGTGCAAGTTTAATTCAACTATATACAGGCTTTATCTATGAAGGTCCGGCTTTAATAAAAGCAATCAATAAAAAGATTTTAGAAAATAGCTAAAAATGTTATCTTTGAAAGCTATGAGCCAAGTCAAAATTATAGAATGTCCTAGAGATGCCATGCAAGGTATTAAGGACTTTATTCCAACTGAAAAAAAGGTACAGTACATACAATCACTTTTGAGAGTTGGTTTTGATACGATTGATTTTGGAAGTTTTGTTTCTCCAAAAGCGATTCCGCAAATGGTTGATACTGCAGAAGTATTAGCACAATTAGATTTGTCTCAAACCCAAAGTAAATTATTGGCAATTATTGCTAATACTCGTGGTGCTGAATTAGCATCAGTTCACAAAGAAATTCAGTATTTAGGTTTTCCGTTTTCAATTTCAGAGAATTTTCAAATGCGAAATACGCATAAAACAATTGCAGAATCTATTGTAACGCTGCAAGAAATATTAGAAATTGCAGATAAATCAAATAAAGAAGTAGTTACTTATATTTCAATGGGTTTTGGAAACCCTTATGGTGATCCTTGGAATGTTGAAATAGTAGGTGAGTGGACTGAAAAGTTAGCTAATATGGGTGTTAAGATACTTTCGTTATCTGATACCGTTGGAAGTTCAACACCAGAAGTTATCGATTATTTATTTTCTAATTTAATTTCAAAATATCCTAAAATTGAATTTGGGGCTCATTTACATACTACTCCAGATAAATGGTTTGAAAAAGTTGATGCAGCCTTCAAGGCGGGTTGTTTACGTTTTGATGGAGCTATAAAAGGTTTTGGAGGTTGCCCAATGGCTAAAGATGATTTAACAGGAAATATGCCTACAGAAAAGATGTTATCCTATTTTACGTCAAATAAAATTGATACTAATTGTCATGCAATTAGTTTTGAAAGCGCCTATAATGAATCGTTAAAAATATTTGATAACTTTCATTAAAAACTAAAAATTTTAAAAGCTTCTCTTAAGTTTTTAGGTTTTGTTAATCTTTCTTTTTTATAAATTAAACTTAAATATATATAGATAATTATGGAAAAGAACAAAACAGTTATTTGTTTCCCTAAAATGTTTCCTAAAAGTAAATCATGAAAGTTGTCATTATTGAAAAAGTTTAGTGTATAGAATACAACTGAGTCAAATAAATTTACAACAGAGGTAACTATAAATATCTTCATAAATAAATATCCTTTTATTTTATAATTCAATAACTCATAAAATATAACCAATAGCATTGAATCGATATATAATAGACTAGTTCCTGTAAGGAAAAGGCTTATGTCAAAATTAAAAATATTTTGAAGAAAAATTAAATTCTCAGAATTTCTATCTGCTATTGCTTGCTCAAGTGATATATATGATAATACAGTTATAATAATATTTGAAAATATTAGTCCATATATTAAGCTTCTAGTTTTTTTTATACTTTCTGTATGGAATATTAAAAAGATTGTAAATAAAGTAGATGAAAATAAAACAGTAGAGCCTGGTGAGAAAATTAATGATTCAAAAAAAATATTATAGACACTAGATGCTAGTATGGCTTGAAAAAATTGTATAGCTCCTAAAAATATAAAAAGAGGGCCAATTCCATACTGTCTTATTACAGAATGCATAATAATTATCATTAATGCAACAACAAATGTCTCAGAAATTAAAAGAAAAAAGGGGTCTAAAAACATAACTTATTATAAGCCACAAATTTATATAATTTCTTTATATATTATCTG
>JBEDTP010000012.1:0-8746 GCA_040119075.1 Flavobacterium sp. | reverse complement strand
CGAGTTGACTTAAAAAATGATGGTTTATATGTTGATGAGAATGCACATAATTTTTTGAAAAACTCTGAATTATTTGGAGGAGAGATGTTAATTGCAAATGTTGGTGCATATGCAGGATTAGTTAAAATAATGCCTCATTTAAAAGGAAAATATACTTTAGCACCAAATATGTTTTTACTGAGGTTAAATCAGAATAGTGAGTTTTTCTACCATCAATTAAATGCTCCATTTTGTGCTGAACAACTTAAAATGATGGCAGTATCATCAGCACAACCAAAATTAAACAAAGACAATATGAGGCAACTAAAAGTTGTTAAACCGCCAATTGGAGAACAAGATATTTTAGTAAAGCATATTGTAAATGAGACAGGGAGAATTGATAATTTATTATTTAATGTAAAGCAAGAAATCGAACTATTAAAAGAATTCAAAACTGCTTTGATAAGTGAAGTAGTTACAGGTAGAGTAGATGTTAGAAACGAAATTTTAAATTAAAAATATGGAGAACTGGACATACATAAAAAACAATAACAATACGGTTCGTTTTACATTAGGTAAAATAGGTAAACGTAATTTGTTTGTTATTGGCATTAACCCAAGTACCGCAGAGCCGAACAAATTAGACAATACAGTAACCAAAGTTGAGAAGTTTGCTTCTAATAATGGATATGATGGTTGGATAATGTTAAATGTGTATCCACAAAGAGCAACAGACCCAAAATACATTCATAAAGAAGTAGATACTATTATCCATAACGAAAATTTAAAGCAATTAGTGTTATTAATACAATCTAATCCCAACTTTGACATTTGGGCTGGATGGGGAACTTTAATTAACAAAAGACCGTTTTTAAAAAACTGCTTAAAGGAAGTTGCTGAAGTATTAGGTTTAGACAGAAATTGGGTACATTTGAATGAACTAACTAAATATGGACATCCAAGACATCCATTATATTTACCATACAGTTCTGAATTTAAGAAGTTTGATATTGTTAACTATTTAAAAAATTAAGTATGCCAATTGGAGAATCAATTTCAGTAATAAAACTTGCAGAATCATTACTTGACAAAGTTCTTACTAAAAAAGGAACAAGAATTGCTAAAAAAATTAACGCAGTAAAATTAATGCGAAGAGCTATTAATAATACTGAGGCATATTTAATAAAAACAGGTCATAATTATTCTCCAAATGAACAGTTATCTAATTTATGGAATGATGCTTTTGAAGCAATGGTTCCAATTGATAAAGATTTAGCTTGGAGATTAGATGACAAAAGCAGGTTTTGGAGCAATCCACAAAGGTGGATTCAAAATGAAGGCTCTATGGAACTTGTCCCAAGTTTAAACGAATTAGATGAAAAATGTGAATTATTACTTGTAGAATTAGACAAAAGGAAATAATATGGCAAAAGGCATACATACAGAATTAACCTTTGAAAAAGCAATAGAGGAAGCGTTATTAAAAAATGGAGGTTACACCAAAGGCTTATCAGAAGATTTTGATGCACAACTAGGTTTATTTCCTAAATACATTATCGAATTCCTGAAACAGTCACAACCAGTTCTTTGGGATAAAATTGCTAATATTCACAAAGATGAGGTCGAGAAAAAGATAATTGCTAGATTAGTAAAAGAAATTGACCTTCGTGGTGTTTTGGATGTAATCCGTAAAGGTTTTACCGATTATGGTGTTAAATTTCAAATGGCTTTCTTTCAGCCAGAAAGCACTTTAAACCCAGAAGCAGAAAAATTATATGCAACAAATAATTTAACAGTTACCAGACAGTTATATTACGAGCGTATAGGCAAAAACTCTTTAGATATGGTATTATCTCTAAATGGTTTGCCAATTGCAACTATAGAGCTTAAAAATCAATTTTCAGGTCAATCTGTAGACAATGCCAAAAAACAATATGTTTATGACCGTGAGCCAAGTGAACCTATTTTTCAATTCAAAAAAAGAACTCTAGTTCACTTTGCTGTTGATACCGATGAATGTTATATGACCACTAAATTAGATGGAAAACGAACTCGTTACTTACCGTTTAATTTAGGAAATAATAATGGAGCTGGAAATCCTATTAATAAAGGTGGTTACCGAACTTCTTACCTATGGGAACAAGTTTGGAATAAAAACAGTTTCATGGATATCATTGGTAAATTTCTTCACTTAAGCGTGGAGGAATACGAGCTAAATGGGGTGAAAAAGAAAAAAGAAACTATTATTTTCCCACGTTTTCACCAAATGCAAGTAGTTAGAAAAGCTACACATGATGCAAAAACGAACGGAGCTGGAAAGAATTATTTAATTCAACATTCTGCTGGTTCAGGTAAATCAAATTCCATTGCGTGGTTAAGTTATCGTTTATCTAGTTTACATGATGAAAATAACGAACGTATCTTCGACTCAGTAATTGTTATTACAGATAGAAAAGTTTTAGATTCTCAATTACAAAACACTATTTATCAATTCGAGCACAAAGAAGGTGTGGTTCAAAAGATTGATAAAAATTCACAACAACTTGCCGATGCTTTAACAGCTGGCTCAAATATCATTATTACTACGCTTCAAAAATTTCCGTTTATCTTAGAAAAAATTGGTGAAATTCCAGCACGTAAATATGCTGTAATTATTGATGAAGCTCATAGTTCTCAAGGTGGTGAAGCTACCAAAAAAATGAAGGAAGTTTTATCTGCAAAATCATTAGAAGATGCAGAAAAAGATGAAGCCTATACAGGACTAGAAGAAGATGCTGAAGATGAAATTAGAAAATCAATGTTGGCTCGTGGCAAACAGGACAACTTAAGTTTCTTTGGTTTTACTGCAACTCCAAAACCTAAAACAATTGAAGTTTTTGGCACAATGGGAGCTAGTGGAAAGCCTGAACCGTTTCATCTTTATTCTATGAAACAAGCTATTGAAGAAGGTTTTATTTTAGATGTTTTAAAAAATTACACTACCTATAAAACCTATTTCAAACTTTCTAAAGAAATTGAAGACGACCCAAAAGTAAACAAGAAAAAAGCTTCTAGAGCAATTGGTCGATTTATGTCTTTACACCCGCATAATCTAGCTCAAAAAACGGAAGTTATGGTGGAACACTTTAGACAAGTAGTTTCAAAAAAGATAGGTGGAAAAGCAAAAGCTATGGTAGTTTCGAGCTCTCGTTTACACGCTGTTAGATATAAAGAAGAATTTGACAAATACATTTCTGAGAAAGGTTATAACGATGTAAAAACAATTGTTGCTTTTTCTGGTAAAGTAATATATGACAATGCTCCAGAAGGTGTAACAGAAGTAGAACTAAATGGTTTCTCTGAAAAAGAGTTACCAAGAAAATTTGCTTCCGAGGAATACCAATTACTTTTAGTAGCTGATAAATATCAAACAGGATTCGACCAACCCCTACTCCATACTATGTATGTTGATAAAAGGTTATCAGGAGTAAAAGCAGTTCAAACACTTTCTAGATTAAATAGAATGTGTGCTGGTAAAGAAGATACATTTATTTTGGATTTTGCCAACGATACCGAAGACATATTGAATTCATTTCAACCCTATTATGAACTGACATCCATAACAGAAAATTCAGATCCAAATCACTTATACGATTTAAAAGCTCTTATTGAAGCTTCTCAAATTATATGGCAAACTGAAGTTGATAATTTTTGTAATGTGTTTTTCAAATCGGTTAAATCTCTAAATGTGACTGAGCAAGGGAAATTAAATTCATTTATTGATCCAGCAGTTGAAAGATTTAAACAGTTACCAAAAGAGAATTCAAAAGAAAATACTGTTGGAACTGAAGTAACCCAAGAAGATTTTAAAAACACTTTGCAGGTTTTTACAAGAACCTATTCTTTTTTAACTCAAATCATGCCATTTACGGACATTGATTTAGAAAAGCTTTTCACCTATACTCGTTATTTAATTAAGAAATTACCACGAACTAGAGAGGATGATAAGTTTAAACTAGGTGACGAAGTTTCTTTAGAATACTACAGACTTCAAAAGATTGCAGAACAAAATATACTTCTAGAAGACAAAAGCGTTTACGAATTAGAAAGCGGAGGTTCTGCTGGAATAAGAATGACTCAAGAAGAAGAAACGGCATTATCTGAAATCATAAATGTGTTGAATAAGAAATTTGGAACAGAATTTAGTACAGCTGATAAATTATACTTTGACCAAATTTATGAAGAACTAATTGCTGATGATAGTCTGGCACTTCAGGCAAAATCCAATACGATTGAAAATTTTAAATTTGGATTCGAAGATAAATTCCTAGACACTACCATTAGTAGAATGGAACAAAATCAAGATATTTTTACAAAAATGATGAACGATAAAGATTTCGGAAACATTGTAAAAAATTACATGTTGAAAAAAGTATATCAAGAGTTTAGGAAGTAAATTGAATGTTAACTTAGGTTAGCATTCAATTTATTTATTACCATTTAATAGGTTCAATCCTTTCTCAATTAATTCCTTAGCTTCTTCTACTTCACTTTGAATAACAACATTTCCCTTTGTTGGCACAAACATTTCCCTAATATCTACATTTAAAGCTTGGGCTATTTGCATAAGTAAATCTATTGTAGGTAAATTAGTCTCGGTGCTAATATTACTGATTGTGGTCATAGAAACTCCAACCTTTTTAGCTAATTCTTCTCTATTAATTCCTTTTAGAGACATTATCTCCTTAACTCTTAGTTTAAGAATTCTTTCCATTTTATTTTTTTACAAATATAATAAAAATAAAGCCTCACTTTACTTTTTATGAAATAAATTAAGCTTTATTTGCTTTTTAATAAAATATAGCTTTACTTTGTAGTGTATTAATAAAGTAACACTTGATTTTATGAACGCATCAGATTTTAAAAACGGAATTAAAGAAATCAAAGAAAATTTGAGAGGTCTAACTTTACAGTTAGTTCATGCAAATGGATATAGACCATATAATTCTTTAAAAGAATTTGGTAATGCTATTTTAAATGAAGAAGCAAAAGGAAATGATTTTCGTGTTAATCAAGTTTGGACATCTGAAGGTGTTATTGGTGTAAAAACACTTAAAAATTTAATCGAATTAATTAAAACGAACTCTGTAACTGCAATTCAGTTTGAAAGTTATTATGAATATAAAACGAATGAAGAGTTTATTAGAAGCTTTGGTTCACTAGACTAATAATTAAAAACATCAAAAATGGAAACAACATCAATAACAATGGAAATAGCTCAAACTATATTAAACCAAATAAAATATGCGGACCGTTCTGCACTTATGGCTTGGGGAGCAAAAAACTTTTCAGCAATGAGTGAATCAAAAGAATTTCAAGGAGGCTTAACATTTCAAGTTAATGGACTAACTCATAAAGGGTGGGTGAAAGTTTGCTTAAGATGGGCAGATGATTACACAATTATCTTTATCAATAAAAATCGTGAAGTTGTAAAAACTTTTGAAGGTGCTTATTGTGATATGTTAGTTCCTGTTATCGATTGGATTGAAGGTAAGTAAATCTCATTTTTGTTCAAAAATAGATTATACTTTAATCGTGAACATCAACATTAAAGCTAAACTTAACAAACTCATTAAAAAAATCGTGCAAAATGGGCAACCCTAATTTTGCACACAAAACAATAAAAACAGATTATGAAAAAGGCACGTTACATAAGACAGAGCAGTCAAACACAAAAAAATTACCGTCAGTTGGCTATAGCACATTCAGACGAAAAATTATTTATTGATATAGTCAGTGGTTCTGTTCCTTTTAATGAAAGACCACAAGGAAAATTATTATTTGATGCTGTTGAGAATGGCGAGGTTGGTTATGTAACATTTCACGCTATAGATAGGGCTGGAAGAAGTACAATAAACGTACTACAAACATTGAAATATTTTTATGAAAAAGGTGTCGTTGTAAAAATTGACAACCTAGGGCTAGAGTCAATGATTAGTGGTAAAGCAAATCCAGTTTTTAATTTAATAACGACTATTTTAAGTGAGCTAAGTTCGTTAGAACGAGTAAGCTTACTTGAGAGACAACGAGAAGGTATTTTACAAGCTAAAATTCGTGGAGTCTATAAAGGAAGAGTAAAAGATACTTTCGAAACTGACGAAACAGTTCTGTTAAAACATAAAAAAGTTGTAAAAGAGTTAAAATCTAACCCAAATTTGTCATTAAGAAAAATTGGGACATTAACGGGTGTCTCACCTAATACAGTGAAAAAAGTGATTAACATACTCCAAAGTAAATAATGGAACTTAAGATAGAACACCAAGAAGATAAAATAATACATACCTTTAAGGTTATAGACCCCGATAATTTAACCTCGTCCGAAGTAAAACTAATTTGTATTAAGATGAGAGTTAAAGCAATTTTTGTAAATGGGAAGTATTATACGTTTTAGATAAATAAATTAAAGTTATTTCGTCAATTCATGTTGTGAATTCTTTTGATAATCTTTATTGCTTCATTTTTTTAATAACACAACATTCCTAGGCTTTGCGAAGTTGCGGACTAAATAAACCCAAATAATTCTGTTAAACACTGAACTCAAAGATACAAAACAAACTTCAAATTAAGCCCAAGACCCGCAATCTTGCAAAACCTGTATTGTGCATAGTGCTTTAATCTTTAATAAAAAATTGTTTCTCTAAAATCGAGTGAAAATTTTTTGCATTTTGGACAATAATTATTACAAGAATTAAGCTCTAAATCAAAATTACCATAAGTGTTTCTTCCTTCGTTATCTCCTTTTAATTCTTTATCAGAATAGAATTTAAATTTAGGATTATTTTTTTCTACTATATAATTAACATTTTCAAATTCTTCGGTTTCTGTATTTATTGCTGGCACTGGACAATTAGTTAAATAGTTAAATCTATTTCCTCCATATGAAAACGTATTTTCAAAACTGCAAATTCTGCATTTTGATGCAATTATATTACCCATTATTTAAATATTTTAGTTTTTTCTCCGATTGTATATAAACGTTAACATTTTTTGTCATATCCTCTATGTCATCATAATCATCATTGTCAAAATCTTCCAAGGTTTGTAAAACAGCATTTTTCTTATAAGTAAATCCTTGTTGATTTAAAATTGCGTTCAATATTTTGCAACTATTGTAACTTCTTCTCTCATATTTAGTTTTTGGTTTTAGATTTCGTTCAGCGAGCATTGTGCACAAAGTGTTGCCACTTATGGCAGTTGCGTAAATTTATAACAAAAGATTACAAGCACAAAACTCCTCGTGTAATTTTCTAAAATTCGAAAGACAAGCCAAGACTAGTAATTGCAACAAACAGCTGTTATTCGTCGTCTTTTCTATATAACTTACTGATATTTATTTCATAACCTTTTTGGGTTGACATTCTATCGATTTCAAGATAAACTTTTAAGAGCCATTTTTCGGGATAATTGTTTAGGAATTTTGGTTCTCCTGAATATAAAGATTTAAGAATAGGTACATTCATCATTTCTGCAATTTTTTTTGTATTCACTGAAAATGTCAAATCAGGATTTATTCCAATTGATTTTAAAGGGTTTTTTATAAGGAACTTTTTCAAAGTAATGTAATTATACTTTTCGATAATTTTATCCATTTCGGAATTCCAATTTCTTATGGGTTCAAAATATTCTTTTTGAGCAATTTCAAAATTCAATCTCATTTTTTTTGAGTTATCTTTTTGCTCTCTAGTTGGAATTTCATTTCTCTTGTAAACTGATTTTATTTCTCGCTTGATTAGAAGAAACGCGTTTTCATTTTTCTCTAGTTCAGTGTTTTTTTCGGTTATATAAGGAATTAACTGAAATAATTCAGCAATTCTAATTTTATCATTTTCTTCTATTTGATATTTCTCGATATTCACAAAAAGTGGTTAAGATGATGCACTTAATCCACCTACCAATATTAAGTCTATAAAGTCATCAACTATTGGTTTATCTTTTCCCGAGTGGCTTATAAATATATCTTGATTTTTTTGCATTTTATATGATTTTTTTGATGCTTGCTGGTAACGGTCTCGGATATGAGTAATTGCGTAGTTTAGCACTTACTTATAGCCATTTTTGGCAACTGTATTTTTTTTATAAGCTATCCCAGAATTCAGGACTTTGTTGGTCCATATCCAGTTGGTCATTATAGTATGTGTCATTAAATCCGCTGTCATAGCTATTATCATGTTTTGGTGTGAAAGGTTTTGGCCATTCCGATTTTGGTAACAGTTCTCCATTGTGCTTTCTATATTCCAATATTTTCTTGCTATATCCATCCTCAATTCTGAACAATATCAGTTCGTAATAATCCTTGAAAATTCTCTTTTCTTCAAGTAATTGACCATTCTTGTAGATTTTACATATTTTTAAATTTCCTGTTGCATCCCAACATTTATCATTACCTTCTGTTTTGCCATCAACATAATAGATTTCTATATTAAGTTTTCCGTTATGATGCCATCTTTTATATATTCCGTGATTTTTATCTTCTCTAAATTCTTTAATGTATAACAATTTACCATTGTCAGACCAATACTTATGAACTCCGTGATTTCTTTTAATTGGTTTGTTAATTATTGTTGGTGTTTTTTCTCCAAATCCATAGTGTTTTTCTTTTTTATAATCAATCTTAAAATCTCTCTCACTTTCTATGACTCCATTTTTGTGAAACGTCCTTTCAAATAAAAAGTTCAGACCATCAGAATTAGTAGTTTCTTTTTTGATTAGATTACCATTCTCATTCCAT
>JBEDTP010000011.1:0-8769 GCA_040119075.1 Flavobacterium sp. | reverse complement strand
ATTAAGATTATAAATATAAAAACCGAAAACCCTCTTAATATCTGTTTTCAAAAAATTCAACCTATAGAAGTTTTAATAACTGAATAAAATAAAAAAAGAGCTACATATTGTAGCTCTTTTTATTTGGAGGCATCTCCCGGATTCGAACCGGGGTAGACGGTTTTGCAGACCGCTGCCTAGCCGCTCGGCCAAGACGCCCTACTTAATTCGAAAGCAAATTTACATATATTTTATAGTAACGCAAGAAATATTTAGTAAATTTTAAGTATTAAATAGAATTCACTCGTTTTATTTTAAGTAGTTTTGGCACATAATAGTAATAATTAATCCCAATGAAAAAGCTCCAATATTTAAAACCTTTATTAAATTTTGTATTAATTGCTCTACTAATTAACACAATAAGTAGACTATTTTTATTTTTTTGTTTTAAAGAACGTGTTGTAGAAACTGAAAATTATTTTCAAATATTTGTAATTGGTTTACGTTTCGATTTAATAATGATAGCTTATTTATCTTTTTTACCAGCTGCATTATTAAGTTTATTACCTGATAGTATTCTTCAAAAAATAAAAGGTTTTTTCAAAATATATTTTATTTTGTTTTTATTAATTTTCTTATTAATGGAATTGTCAACTTTAGACTTTATTCATCAATATGATACACGTCCCAATAGATTGTTTTTGGATTATTTAATTTATCCTAAAGAAGTTGTTGGAACACTAATCAAAAGCTACTTACCATCATTAATAATTTCTGCAATTTTATTAGGTTTTGCTTTATTTGTTGCCTTTAAATTTGCTAAGAAATTGTTTTATCCTGTTTCAGGATCACCTTATAAAACTAAGTTAATTTTATTACCAGTAGTTGCTTTTTTGGTTTTTTTTGGTGCACGCTCTAGTTTAACTTCTAAACGTCCAATAAATGCTAGTAACGCAATATTTTGTTCCGATCAAATGACCAATTCACTAGGGTTAAATTCTACTTATACTGTAGCTTTTGCAGCATATTCATTAAAAAATGAAGGAGATGTAAAAAAATACGGAAGAATGGATGAAATAGAAGCATATACAAGGGTAAAAAAATACATGGATGCTACTGAATTTATTGATGATGAGATTCCATTTTTACACATTCAAAAACCCGATTCTATTGCTAAAAAATATAATGTTGTTTTCTTTTTACAAGAAAGTTTAGGTGCTGAATATGTCGGTAGTCTTGGTGGATTACCATTAACACCTGAGTTTGATAAATTAACCAAAGAAGGTTTATTGTTTACCAATTTATATTGTACAGGTACTCGAAGTGTAAGAGGTATAGAAGCGGTTGTTACAGGTTTTGTTCCTAATCCTTCTGAAAGTGTTGTAAAATTAAGTAATGCCCAACAAGGTTTTTTTAGTTTAGCTGATGTTTACGGAAGATTAAACTATGACACGAGTTTCATTTACGGTGGAATGGCTAATTTTGATAATATGGCCTCATTTTTTAACGGAAATGGTTTTAACAATATTATTGATGAAACTGATTTTGATAAAGATGGACAAAAACATGCTTTTAAAGGGACTTGGGGTTATTCAGATGAAGATTTAGCAGTAAAAGCAAACGAATATTTTAAATCACTTGGGAAGAAGCCATTTTATTCATTAATGTTTTCAACATCAAACCATGAACCTTTTGAATTTCCTGATGGTAGAATTGAATTGTACGACAAAACAAAAAACACTGTAAATAATGCAATGAAATATGCTGATTTTTCAATTGGCAAATTCTTTGAATTAGCTAAAAAAGAAGCTTATTTTAATAACACTATTTTTGTTGTAATCGCTGATCATAATACAAGAACTTACGGTAAAAATTTAGTTCCAGTACATAAGTTTCATATTCCAGGATTAATAATTGCTCCAAATATTAAAAAAGGAAGTGTTTACAGTAAACTTTCTAGTCAAATGGATATTCCTTCAACTGTTTTAGCTTTATCTGGTGTTACTTCTCAAACCACAATGGTAGGTAGAAATTTATTAAAATTACCAGAAGCAACTAAAGGAAGAACAATTATGTTATTCCATGAAACGTATGCTTTTAGAGTGGGAGATCATGTAGTAATTATTAATCCAAACACTGAGCCATTGCAATTTAAAATAGAGAATAATGATCAAACTTTAACTCCTGTTGAATTAGATAATGAGTTAGCGAAGGACGCTTTAGCTCACATTATAACATCGAGTCATTTGTATAAAGGAAGAAAATATAAATTAAAAGATTAAAGTAAAAAGACCTGAATAATTCAGGTCTTTTTTTATCTATTTTCTTCCATTTCTATCGTGACTCTTTCTACATCACCACCTATTGGCGGATTTATTTTAGAAACGGCTACTTTTATATAATTCACAGTTTTACTTTCTTTAAATACTTTATCAATAATGCGTTTTGCTACATGTTCTAATAAATGCGAACGAACAGCCATTTCGCTTACCACAATTTTATTAAGTAAAACATAATCTACAGTATCGTGTAAATTATCAGTTTCAGCAGATAATCTTAAGTCCGTTTTTACTTCTAAATCTACTCTATAATCACTTCCTATTTTTCCTTCTTCAACCAAACATCCGTGGTATGAGAAAGTTCTAATATTTTTTAATTTTATAGTTCCCATATTTTTTACTTTGAAAAGTTTATAACCTAAAACCTATAACCTATAACCTTTTTTTTATCTTTGTCAAAATTAATAATTCTTATGTCAACTGAAGAGAAATCATTGAATTTTATAGAACAAATCATCGAAGAAGATTTAAAAAATGGTTTGTCAAAAGATAAATTACGTTTCCGTTTTCCACCCGAACCAAATGGTTATTTACATGTAGGTCATGCAAGTGCTATTTGTTTAAATTTTGGACTTGGAAATGATTATAACGCACCTGTAAACTTACGTTTTGATGATACAAACCCATCAAAAGAAGAACAAGAATTTGTAGACGCTATTAAACGCGATGTAGAATGGCTTGGTTTTAAATGGGATAAAGAGTGTTATGCATCAGATTATTTCCAACAATTATACGATTGGGCGGTTGAATTGATTAAGAAGGATAAAGCCTATGTAGATAGTATTTCTGCTGAAGAAATGGCTACTCTAAAAGGAACCCCAACTCAAAAAGGTATTGATTCTCCTTATAGAAATCGTTCTATTGAAGAGAATTTAGATTTATTTGAACGCATGAAAAATGGTGAGTTTGAAAAAGGAGCTCATGTTTTACGTGCTAAAATAAGTATGGGAGCAACAAATATGCTAATGCGTGATCCTATTATTTATAGAATCATGCATGCACATCATCATAGAACAGGAAACGATTGGTGTATTTATCCAATGTATGACTGGGCACATGGTGAAAGTGATTATTTAGAACAAGTTTCGCATTCATTTTGTACACTAGAATTTTTACCACATAGAGAATTATACGATTGGTTTTTAAACCAAATTTATGACGAAACTAAAGTAAGACCAAAACAACGCGAATTTGCTCGTAGAAACCTTTCACATACCGTAGTTTCTAAAAGAAAATTAGCACAATTGGTCGAGGAAAAACATGTTTCAGGTTGGGACGATCCTCGTATGAGTACTATTTCAGGTATGAGAAGACGTGGAATTACCGCAACCGCAATACGTAATTTTGCAAATACAATCGGTATTGCAAAACGTGATAATTTAATTGATGTTTCTTTATTAGATTTTTGCATTCGTGAAGATTTAAACAAAGTTGCACCTCGTGTAATGGCCGTTTTAAATCCTGTGAAACTAATTATTACTAACTATCCTGAAGGACAAGAAGAATGGTTAGAAGCAGAAAACAACCCTGAAGATGAAGTAATGACGTATCGTCAATTGCCTTTTTCTAGAGAATTATATATAGAAAGAGAAGATTTCCAAGAAGAAGCGCATAAGAAGTTTTTCCGTTTGACTTTAGGTACAGAAGTTCGTTTAAAAAATGCTTATTTCATTAAAGGTGAGTCTGTTGTAAAAGATGCTGATGGAAATATTACTGAAATTCATTGTACGTATGATGTAGATACAAAGTCTGGAAGCGGTACTGAAGCAAGTCAAAGAAAAGTAAAAGGAACGATTCACTGGGTTTCTGTAAAACATGCTGTTGAAGCCGAAGTACGTGTTTATGATAGATTATTTACACATGAAAACCCTGATGGAAATAAAGATGTAGATTTTAAAGAATTTATCAATCCAAATTCTCTTGAAGTAATTACAGGTTTTGTTGAACCAAGTTTACAAAATGCAAAAGAATTAGATCATTTTCAGTTTCAACGTTTAGGATATTTTTGTGTAGATAGAGATTCATCTGCGGAAAAATTAGTTTTCAATAAAACTGTTGGATTAAGAGATACTTGGGCAAAAGTTAGTATTCGATAATTTCCAGATTGTCATTGCGAGGAATGAAGCAATCTTAAAATATTTAAAACCTGCAAGGTATTTTTCCTTGTAGGTTTTTTTATTGATTATATCAATTATATTTAGGTTTTTGATTGAAGTTTTATATCATTATTAAAATCTATTATTTTTATATATTTAATAAATTTTACCTTTCAAAAACAGCTTTCATAATTTATCCAGTTTCTATTTTTAAAAACAGGTAATATGATTTTAAGGTAATGAGAGTAAAAGTGTCAGAAAATGCCTTATTTTAAGTTTTGATTAAAAAACACCTAAAGCTTGTCTTCTAACCCTGATGGAAGTGAAAATCTTGTTATTGCGAAATAAAATTTGCTTTTTTTGATTGCTTCGTTTCTCGCAATGACAAATTGAAACGAACAGCAGGAATTGCATTTAAAAAATACGCTTACGCTTAGTTACAAAAAAAAACCACCAATTAAAAAATTGATGGTTTTAAGATTTATTTGTTGGTTAAGAAATATTATTCTTCATTTTCTGGTTCTACTTCTGTGCTTCCGCCAAAAATATCTTTTTTACCAGTTCCTTTTCTTTTATTACTGTTTGCTTTTTTCATAGCTTCCCCAACTTGATTACTTGCTGTAAAACTAGCTACCATGTTATTCAACATTTCGCTACCTGCTTGGGGTGAATTTGGTAATAAAATTAAGTTAGAATTAGTATCTGCACCAATTGCTTGTAATGTATCATAGTGTTGTGTAACTACAATTAAAGCTGATGCTTCTTGCGAGTTAATACCTACTCTATTCAATACATCAACAGATTCTACAAGTCCACGAGCAATTTCTCTACGTTGGTCAGCAATACCTTGTCCTTGTAATCTTTTGCTTTCTGCTTCTGCTTTCGCTTTTGCTACAATTCTAATTCTTCCAGCTTCTGCTTCATATTCTGCAGCTGTTTTTTCACGATCAGCAGCGTTAATACGGTTCATTGCGTTTTTAACTTGAATGTCTGGATCAATATCTGTAATTAATGTATTAATGATATCGTAACCGTAAGTAGACATTGCTTCGTTTAATTCGCGTTTTACAGCTACCGCAATGTCATCTTTTCTTTCGAAAACATCATCTAATTTTAATTTTGGAACTTCGGCACGAACAACATCAAATACATAAGAAGTAATTTGATCGTGAGGATATTCTAATTTATAAAAAGCTTCGTACACTTTTTCTTGTAATACTTTAAACTGTACTGAAACTTTTAGTTTAACGAATACGTTATCTTTTGTTTTTGTTTCAATGATAACATCTAACTGTTGAATTCTTAAGTTTACTTTTCCAGCAATTCTATCTACAACTGGTATTTTTAATTGTAAACCAGATGTTCTTGTGCTTGCATATTTTCCGAAACGCTCAATAATTGCTGCTGTTTGTTGTTTTACAGTAAAAAATGAACTTAATAAAAGGAATAATCCTAAAACTAGGACAATAATAAAAAATGGACCCATAATTGTTATTTGTTTGTTTGGTTATGTTTATTATACGCTTTTTTAAGTAAAAAGTTACATCTTTTAAATAATAAACTTACTTTTGCCACCCAAATAGAACAAAATGAACAGAATTTTAGTAGTGATAGTCACTTTAGTAACATTTTCAATAAATGCGCAAAGCGGCTATAGAGATAGTAATAGAATAGGTATTGGAGCGGGTTTAACCCAAATGGATATATATACAGATAATTTAACAGTTACACCAGGAAATGGTTGGATTGGAGGTTTTAGTGTTAGAGGAAACTACTATAACAATTGGCAAATGAGTTTTGGAATGTTTTTTACCGATAGTAATTTTTCTGTTCCTACTCTAGGCTCATCTGGAATTGAAGATTTAAACGTAAAACTTTCGGCGGTTCAAATTTACATTGTACCAAGTTATGTGTTGGTTGAAGATCATGTTAATTTAGAATTCGGACCTGTTTTACAAGTAAACGGAAAACTTGGTGTAGACAAAAAGAAAGAAACAAATGTATTATTAGATCACCCTACATTAATTGCTAAAGACATTTTAGATGTTTCTAAGTTTAACGCTAATTTTTATGTAGGTATTAATGCTGGAACTAGAAATTTTAGAGCAAGAATTGGCTACCAATATGGGTTAACCAACATGTTTGGAAACCTAAACAGTAAAGATAATATTAAGGCAACTGGCGATAAGTTTAAAGGTAACTTAGGTTTAATCAGTGGGCAACTTACTATTTATTTGTAATAGATATTATTTTAGATATAACAAAAAAGCCCTGCATTTACAGGGCTTTTTTGTTTTCTATAAACTTGCTATTGCTTTATCAATTCGCTTTATAGTTTCTTCTTTTCCTATCATTTCAATAATATCAAACAAATGCGGCCCTTTTAAAGCGCCTACTAAGCTTAATCGTAGCGGTTGCATTACTTTACCCATTCCTATTTCGTTTGTTGTCATCCACTCTTTTAAAAGCGTTTCTATGTTTAACGAAGTAAAGTCAGTAATGTTGTTCAATTCTATACTCACTCTTTTCATTAATTCAGGAGTTTCTTCTTTCCAGTTTTTAGAAGCTTTTTCATCATAACTTGTTGGAGCTACAAAAAAGTAATCGGCTAAATCGTATAAATCCGTTACAAAATTAGCACGTTCTTTTACTAATGAAACTACTCTTGTAATATCTAATGAAGTCGAGATGTTTTTCTTAGCTAATTCAACTTTAAATAATTCAGCTAATTCAGCATCTTCTTTAGTAATTAAATATTGGTGATTGAACCATTTATTTTTCTCAGGATCAAACTTCGCTCCCGATTTATTTACTCGGTTTAAATCAAATTTTGCAACCAATTCTTCCAAAGAAAATAATTCTTGTTCTGTTCCGTCGTTCCAACCTAATAATGCTAAAAAGTTTACAACAGCTTCTGGGAAAAATCCGTTTTCTCTATAACCCATTGAAGTTCCTTCTTCCGTTTTCCACTCTAAAGGAAATACTGGGAATCCTAATTTATCACCATCTCGTTTAGAAAGTTTTCCGTTTCCAACAGGTTTTAAAATTAATGGTAAATGGGCAAATTCTGGCGCATCCCAACCAAAAGCTCTGTATAATAAAACATGTAAAGGCATGGATGGCAACCATTCTTCTCCACGAATAACGTGTGATGTTTCCATTAAATGGTCATCAACTATATTCGCTAAATGATAGGTTGGCATTCCGTCACTTTTAAACAAAACTTTATCATCTAAAAGATTGGTGTCAAACTTTACATCACCTCTAATAATGTCTTTTAACTCTAAAATTTCATTTGTTGGCGTTTTAAAACGCACTACATAATGTTCGCCATTTGCAATGCGTTCTTCAACTTTTTCACGTGAAACAGTTAAAGAATTATCTAATTGTTCTCTAATAGTATGATTGTAAATAAACGTTTCTTTATTCGCTTCTTTATCTTTTCGTAGAGCATCTAAAGCTTCAGCTGTATCAAATGCATAATACGCCCAACCCGAATTAATCAGTTGCTCTGCATATTCTTTGTATATTTCTTTTCGCTCACTTTGTTTATAAGGTCCGAATTTTTCATTCTTCCCTATGGTTTCATCAGGAGCAATTCCTAACCATTCTAAAGCTTCAAAAATATAATCCTCAGCACCTGGAACAAAACGTGTTTGATCGGTATCTTCTATTCGTAAATAAAAAGTTCCGTTATTTTTCTTCGCAAATAAGTAATTAAATAAAGCAGTTCTTACACCACCTATATGTAAAGGTCCTGTCGGACTTGGAGCAAATCGTACTCTTACTGGTTTTGACATTTTTTTGTAATTTGATGCAAAGATACATATTTAGGGATTAGTGAAAAGAGATTAGACATTAGTTATTCTATTTCATTTTTTCCTAAAGCGTCGTCTTTTCCCTTATAACTTTTCCCTTATAACTAAAATTCACTAACTTTATCAGTTATTAACAGGTTATCGACATATTGGAAGCTAAAAACAAAATTTACGACAAACTAGAAGACTTTATTAAGAAGTTTTACTATAACGAACTTATAAAAGGAAGCATTCTTTTTTTAGGAATAGGTTTGTTGTATTTCATTGCTACGCTTTTAGCCGAACATTTTCTTTGGCTTTCTACTTTTGGACGAAGTTTTCTTTTTGGAATTTTTATTCTTTTCGAATTAGTTCTACTTTTCCGATTTATTCTTTTTCCTATTTTTAAATTGGTAAAACTTCAAAAAGGATTAAATTATGTTGATGCTTCACAAATTATTGGAATTCATTTTACCGAAGTAAAAGACAAACTTTTAAATTTTTTGCAATTAGCGAATCAAGAAAATCCTTCCGAATTATTATTAGCTTCTATAGATC
>JBEDTP010000010.1:0-8875 GCA_040119075.1 Flavobacterium sp. | reverse complement strand
GAATTTTGAAAAATCTATTTGTTCCTCTCTAAAATGAAGCATTGCTTCTGGATTGGAAATAAAAACCGAATTTCGCTCTTCTTTAGGAATTGAAACTGTAAGCAAACCCACTCCACTGCGCAAACAGGCTTTTGTTGCAATTATTGCAGCACCTATTTTTTGTTCACTTCCTGCAATAAGAAGCGCGTGACCATAATCACCTTTATGAGAGTTTAAAGCTCTTTTTTTTAAAAAGTTTTTTATATAGTCAATTTCTAATCTTTCCATTACTTAGTTTTAAAAATCGTTTTCGTCGTATTTAAAATTACGTTTCATAAAGTTTAAAGCTGCCTGAACAATTTCTCCCATTGCTTCTGCTTTTTTAAATTCTATATCATAAGTAAATTCATAAATTTCTTCACGTAATTGTTCGATGTGAGATTGAGGAGCTAGACGTGTAGATTTCATAGCTTCTAATAAATCGTTTAAGCGTGTTTCTGAATCTAATAACCTTTTAACTAAGATAGAGCGTTCTTCGTTTTGGTACTGCTCAATAGCGTTTTGGTTTAATTTATCTTGAACCAATTTGCTGTACATAAAATTTTCTTTAAAAAGAAAAGGTTTGTACAATTTAAAACTACCCTCATAACATTGCTGGTCAAAATCTATTGCTCTAATTTTAAAAACCAATTGATCAAAATCGTAAATAGGAATTACCACAAAGTTATACGAACGCATATCGCCTAATAATCCAATCATGCAACGCTCATTGAACTTAACAAACTCTTTTGCAATTTGGGTTTTTTCATTTTCAGTACATGTTTTTAAATTCTTTTCTAAAAAAACATCTCCTGGAATTCCTACAATATGTTCTTCTATTAATGTGTCTTTAAAAACTAAATAATTTATTCTATTTGGTGATAAAATATGTTCCAATTCTAATCCAAAAATTCTAGAGGCATCTGCTTTTTTGATATAAAAATGCGTGTAATTGTCATTTAAAATATTTCGAACTTTAATTCTAAAAGGTTGCGAATTTCCGAAAGTACAAAAGTCTATTTCATCGACACTTAAAAATTCAAAACTACTTTCATTACCATCGGAATGCAGTAAAGTATATATTTTTTTTAAGCTTTTATCAATGTCGTTTTTTTCAAACTCGTTATAATAAACCCTTACCCATAAACTATCTTCACCATTCTTATCAAACACAGCTATAGAACCTTGAAAGCGCAATAAATCATCATAAAAAACATTAGTTTTTGTAACGCGTTTATATTTTCCCAAATAAGCTTTCAGAGTTGGGTTTATATTATAAAGTTTTTTCTTAAATTGTGGTTTATTGTCGTCCATTAAAGTATAAAATTATACGTAAAAATACGTTAATCTTGAACGATATAATCTTTAGAGTCTTCTTTTTTAAATTCTGGTTGTATATTAATGTGGTTAATTCCAAATTTTATCAAAAGTAAATCTTCTATTTGATGTAGTAAAATATTAAAATCGCTCATTTTTATATCTTCAGAACAATCTAAATGCGCTTCTAAATGAAGTTCTTCTTCATTTAAATGCCAAACATGAATATGATGTAGTTTATTAACACCTTCAATTTTATGAACTTCATTAATCAACTCTTTCAAATCAATTTCATCAGGCGTAAAAAGCATAAGCATTTTTGTAGCTTTTTTTAATAAATCAAAGCCAACAACAATTAAATAAATAGCAATTAATAAGGTCAATACACTATCAATCCAATAAATTTTATAAAAAAGCATTAACAAACCACCAACCAATACTGCAACAGAAGCCATCATATCGGTCAATAAATGCAAATAAGCCGACTTCATATTAAGGTTTTTATCAGCATCCTTTTTTAATAGGAGAACCGAAATTCCATTAACTACTATTCCTAACAAAGCTAACCAAATTACTAATGTGGGTTGAATTTCTAGCGGTTTAAAAAAGCGAGCTATGGCTTCAAATATTAAATAAAAAGCAACTAAAACTAATGTGAATGCGTTTACAAAAGCAGCAATTAATTCAGCTCTTTTTAAGCCAAAAGTTTGATTTAAAGAAGCTTTTTTTCGAGACAACTTATGTGCCACATAACTAAATACTAGCGATAAAACATCTGAAAAATTATGAAGCGCATCTGAAAGTAAAGCTAAACTTCCAGAAATGATTCCACCAATTATTTGAGCTAAAGTTATCACCACATTAAGTATGATGGAAAAAAGTAAATTTTTTCCTTGAACTTGATGATTATGATGGTGATCGTGAGCCATTATTTTTTTAGATTAATTAGATTGTTAGACTGCTTAGAATATTAGATTTATAATCTAAAAGTTCTAAAAATCTAACTTTCTAAATTGTCTTCTTATTTTATTTACAAGCAATTTTATTTACTCTATTTGCATGTCTTCCACCTTCAAACGGAGTTTCAATAAAAATTTGAATCATTTCTACAGCTTGTTGAATTGAAGTGTAACGAGCAGGAATACTAATAATATTAGCATCGTTGTGCTGACGTGCTAATTCTGCAATTTCTTTTGTCCAACAAAGAGCAGCACGAACATCTTGATGTTTATTTGCTGTCATTGCAATTCCATTTCCTGATCCACAAATTACAATTCCTAAATCGGCATTTTTAACTTGCACATCATAAGCGACCGCATGTCCAAAATCGGGATAATCCACACTTTCAAAAGTATCGGTTCCGTGATTAAGAATAGTATGTCCGTTTTCTTCTAAAAACTGAACAATTGCTTTTTTATACTCTGGTCCTGCGTGGTCGTTTCCAATAGAGATTTTCATAATGTAGTTGTGTGTTGTTATATTTTTACAAATTTAATCAGAATCTATAATAAGTTCTACTAAATTTGATTTAAAGTTTATAAAATGAAATTTTCAACCACTTTAAATACATTCGATTTTAATGATTTAGGATATGGTTTACACGTCCAAATTCCGGATAAAATTTATTCTCAAATTATTAAAATTGCACCTGATAAAAGGGTTATTTGTACATTTAATTCTACACTTATTCATCATTGTGCGTTAATGCCAAAAGATGGCTCTCATTTTATATTATTAAATAAAGAAATTTGTAAAAAACTTAACAGCAAAGTTGGAGATTCTCTTACCATCGAACTAAAAAAAGAAACTGCTAAATATGGTTTACCTATTTCAGAAGAAATGGAGGAAGTTTTATATAGTGATCCAGACGGAACTATTTTATTTAACAAACTTACTCCTGGAAAACAACGCACTTTAATTCATATCGTTAATAAAATTAAAAGCACCCAACTTAAAATAGAACGTAGTTTTGTAATAATAGAACATCTTAAAAAATTAAAAGGAAAATTAGATTATGAAATCCTCCAACAAGATTTTAAAGACTATCGAAATAAAATGAAGTTTTAATAACTATTTATTTAAATATCAATAATTTATGTAAAATATACAGTGAAAAATTATACATTGTTAATTAAAAAACGTAATTCGTTGATATTCAGTTAATGTTAATTTAACATAAGTTGTTAATAACTAAATATAGAAAATAAGAAGTTTTTTTACTTTCATATCTAAATTTTTATAAGCAAAAATAAGAATGAAAAAAACATAAAAACTTTTTGAATTTTATTGCAAAGTTATCAGCTTTATTAAATAGGTTATTAACAAGAATTGTATTTGTTACTTTTCTACAAAACAAATAAAAATTTGAAATGAACAGCTGTTAATAACTAAAAAAATAAAAAACTTGAGAAGATAAAAATCAATAGTTTAACTAAAATTTACATTGTTAATAGTTTTGTATAACTAAGTAAAAGTTAAAAATTATGCTAAAAAATAAAAAGTTTTAGCAACTATTAACAAGCTATAATAACCATCATTTTTTTTAAATTTAATTAAATCTTTTTTTGTTGTATTTAATATATGTTGAAAACTCTTTAAATTTTAAATTGTTGAATTTTGATTAACGATTTAAGATTTCTAAAAAATAGTACATTTCGTTAACTTTCTATTAAATCTTATAACTTATAACTTATAACTTACAACTATTTCGTAACTTTCAACTTTAATTATAAAATGATACATGAGTAAGAAACCAAAAAAATTTGGAAAAAAAGTAAAAGATTTCACTGCACAAATATTTAAAATCCTTTCAAAAGATCCTTCAAAGTCTTTTAACTACAAGCAAATTGCTGCTTCATTAGAACTTAATGATACTAAAAGTAGAAACGAAATTATTCGTGATTTAAAACTTTTAAAAGCACAAGACAAAATTCACGAAACAGAAATAGGTAAATACCAAGTAATTTCTAAAGCAGAATATTATGAAGGTTATTTAGATATGACATCTCGTAAAACAGGTTATTTCGTTTGCGATGAACTAGAAGATGATGTTTTTGTACCCAAACAAAATTTAAATCACGCATTAGATAAAGATAAAGTAAGAGTTTATATTTATAACAGAAGAAGTTCTCGTAAACCAGAAGCTGAAGTTTTAGAAATTTTAGAACGAGCAAAAACAGAATTTGTTGGAGTTATTGATATTCAAAAAAACTTTGCTTTTGTAACCACTACAAATGCTAAAATGTATACCGATATTTTTATTCCAAAAAATAATTTAGGCGATGCAGAAAATGGTGATGTAGTTTTAGTAGAAATGGAAGATTGGCCTAAAAAAGCCGATTCTCCTTTTGGAAAAGTAATAAAAGTATTGGGTAAACCTGGAGAACATAATACCGAAATTCATGCAATTTTAGCTGAATACGGTTTACCCTATGATTTTCCTATCGAAGTTGAAGCGTATGCAAATAAAATAGATACTTCTATTACAGCAGAAGAAATTGCAAAAAGAAGAGATATGCGCGATGTTTTAACATTTACCATAGATCCAAAAGATGCAAAAGATTTTGATGATGCATTATCGTTCCAAGTGTTAGAAAACGGACATTATGAAATAGGAATTCACATTGCCGATGTTTCGCATTATTTACAAGAAGGAACCATTTTAGATGATGAAGCTTATAATAGAGCAACATCTGTTTACTTAGTAGATAGAGTTGTTCCAATGCTTCCAGAAGTACTTTCTAATTTTGCTTGTTCACTTCGTCCACACGAAGAAAAATATACGTTTTCAGCTGTTTTTCAATTGAATAATAAGGCTGAAGTAGTAGATTCTTGGTTTGGAAGAACTGTAACTTATTCAGATCAACGATTTGCGTATGAAGAAGCACAAGCTATCATAGAAAGTAAACTAGATGTTATTCCAGCAGAAGTTTCTTTAACTGGTGCAGCATATAAAGCACCTCAACCTATAGTTGATGCTACTTTAAAATTAGATGAATTGGCTAAAATTCTTCGTTCGAAACGAATGAAAAACGGAGCCATTTCTTTTGATAAAGTAGAAGTAAAATTCAATTTAAATGAAAATGCAGAACCAATTGGGGTTTACTTCAAGCAAAGTAAAGATGCAAATCATCTTATTGAAGAGTTCATGCTTTTAGCGAATAGAAAAGTGGCTGAATTTATTGGTAAACAAAAGAAAACCTTTATTTATAGAGTACACGATGAACCTAATGAAGATAAACTTTTTGGTTTACAAAATTTAATTTCAAAATTCGGATACAAGTTAGATTTACGAAATAAAAAAGATATTTCTAAATCGTTAAATCAATTAATGCAAGATGTTAACGGTAAAAAGGAACAAAATTTAGTAGATACTCTTGCAATTAGAACAATGAGTAAAGCAAGTTATTCTACTGATAATATTGGTCATTACGGATTAGCTTTCGATTATTACAGTCATTTTACATCACCAATTCGTCGTTATCCAGATGTTATGGTACATCGTTTACTTCAGTTTTATTTAGATGGTGGAAAAAGTGTGAGTGAAGAAGTTTATGAAGAAAAATGCAATCATTCTTCAAATATGGAAGGTTTAGCGGCTCAAGCCGAAAGAGATTCTATCAAATACATGCAAGTTAAATACATGCAAGATCATAAAGATGAAGAATTTTTAGGTGTAATTTCTGGTGTTACCGAATGGGGAATTTATGTAGAAATTATCGAAAATAAGTGCGAAGGAATGTGTCGTATTCGAGAAATTAGAGACGATTATTATACGTTTGACGATAAACAATATGCACTTGTTGGCGAAGTTTCTAAAAATATTTTACAATTAGGTGATGAAGTTTACGTTAAAGTTAAAAATGCCGATTTAGTAAAAAAACAATTAGACTTTACTTATTTAAGAAAAAAGGAATAGTTTTTGACTCATTGCGAGGAACGAAGCAATCTGAATTATGAAAGTATTAGATTTTTTTAAAATTAATATTTGTCATTCTGACGCAGGAAGAATCTATTAAAATTAAAATTTATAAGAGTTTATAAAATATTTATCAATGTATAAAACTTATGGAACACACAATTATTATGTTTATATATTAACTAATAAAAGCAAAACAGTTTTATATACAGGTATAACAAATGAACTAAAAGAAAGATTATATTTTCATTGTAATCCTGAAGCAAATAGTAAAGCATTTACTGCAAAATACAAATGTTTTTATCTTATTTATTATGAAAGATATGAAGATGTAAATACTGCTATTGATAGAGAAAAACAGATAAAAGGTTGGAAAAGAGATAAAAAAGAAACATTAATAAAAGAATTTAACCCTGAATGGAAATTTTTAAATAATGATATTTAGATTCTTCCTGCGTCAGAATGACATACAATACTTGTCATTCTGAGGAACGAAGAGTCTATTAAAATTAAAAGTTATAAGAAACAATAAATAGTTAATAATGAAAGTATTAGAATTTATAAAGAAGAATATTTCAGTTTTTAATTTAACTAGTTTAATATTATTTTTTTTACTCATTTTACTTATTTATTTTTTTAAAACAAGGAGAAGATTTTTATTACGCAGTAGTTGCAATTATTATGTTTTTTCTTTTTTTATCTCTATCTCTATTTTTCTCAGATTATTTTTTAAATAAGAAAATTAAAAATAGATTTTTAAAAAATATTTTAGAGTTTTTTATTTTAATAATTATTACTTCAATCATTTATAAAATTTTATAAAAATGAAAAAAATAACATACATATTACTATTAATTAGTACTATATCTTTTTCTCAAGTCGAAAAAAAATTAGGAGAATTCAATAAAGTAACTTCTTTTGATAAAATAGATGTTACACTTATTCAAGGAACTGAAAATAAAATTATACTTCATGGCTCTAGTGCCAATGAAGTAGAAATTGTAAATAAAAATGGTGAATTAAAAATAAAAATGCCTTTAACTAAAATGTTAAGTGGCGATAATATTTCTGCAACCGTTTATTTTACAAAATTAGATGCTGTAGAAGCAAATGAAGGTTCAAGAATATCTTCAAAAGACCAAATAACAGCTATTAGTTTTGATATTATTTGTAAAGAAAATTCAGAAGTTAAATTACTAAATCTAAAAGCAGATAAATTACAAGTAAGAACTACTCAAGGAAGTATAGTTACTGTTATTGGAAAAGTAAAAAATCAAGATGTTTTATCCAATTCTGGTGGAAAATACGATGGTCAAGATTGTAATACTGAACAAACTACTGTTACGGTTAACGCTGGTGGAATTGCTAATGTTTATGCAACCGATTTAGTGGAAGCTAAAACAAGAGCCGGTGGTGAAATTAAAATTTACGGTAAACCAAAGCAAATTAATCAAAAAACAATAGCTGGAGGAAGTATAGAACAAGCTAAATAAAATAATTTATTTAACTTCGTATTTCTAACAAATTAAATAATATCTTTTAATGCTGCATGATATTTTAACAGCAATTCCATTAGGAATTTTATTAGCTTTTACTATTGGTCCTGTTTTTTTTGTTTTACTTGAAACCAGTATTACAAAAGGTTTTAGAGCTGCAATGATGTTTGATTTAGGTGTTATTTGTGGCGATTTTGTTTTTATTTTAATCGCTTATTTTAGTACCAATCAACTTTTAGAAAAACTTAAAGATGATCCTAGTTTGTTTTTTATTGGAGGTGTAATTATGTTGAGTTATGGGATTATCTCTTTTATTAAACAAAAAAGAACATATAAAGGACAAGTTGAAGAAGATGTAAAAGAAGATGTAAATCAACCAAATAATTATTTAAATCTATTCTTTAAAGGATTTTTATTAAACTTTATTAATATTGGTGTTTTAGCATTTTGGATGATGATTATTATATCATTTGGACCTAAATTAAATATGGATTCTAATAGAATTATCATTTTCATAACTACAATTTTATTAGTTTATTTAATTATTGATAGTATTAAAATTGTAATTGCTAAACAATTAAAAAGTAAACTTACACCTTATATTATTTACAAAATTAAAAGCGTAATAAGTGTAATTATTATCATTTTTGGAGTCTTTTTAATGATACAAGGTTTTTTTCCTAATGAGAAAAAAATGATTGAAAAGAAACTAGAATTACTTAAAAAGTAACTCATGAATAAATTTTATTACATTTTATTTTTATTCACCTCTATAGTATTTTCACAAGATTCAAATAATAAATATTCTATAATTTTAAATGATAATAATATTAATGTTGTTTATAGAGGAATTACTAATCATATATCAATTTATGTAAATGAAGCAAAGTCATTTAACGCCTCTGGAATTGGACTTAAAAAAGTTTCAACAAATAATTTTTTATTAAATCCAGGAGTTGGAAATGAAATAGAAATGAAATTAGAAATTACTTTATTAAACGATTCAATAGTTAATGAGAGTACGTTTTTTAAGATTAAAGATATTCCTTCAAGTATTGGGTTAATTAATGGAAATAACTGTTTTAATTGTATAGTAAAATTATCTAAAAATGAATTTTTAAATGCA
>JBEDTP010000009.1:0-8929 GCA_040119075.1 Flavobacterium sp. | reverse complement strand
TTATTTGGAATCATATCAGACATGGTAATAATAAAAATAGGCAAGGTGAAAATTGTAGCAATTTTCATTTTATGTGCTAACTTTTGATAGGTTTTATCTTCTTCAGATTCGGTTGGTTCCATTAGCACTAAATCCATTCCACAAATAGGACAACTTCCTGGGTTGTCTTGAATGATTTCAGGATGCATGGGACAAGTATATTGTGTGTTTTGAATTACCGTTGGTTGTTGTACTAAATCCATTCCACAAACAGGACAATCACCCGCCTTATCATACACTTTGTCACCTTCACAATGCATGGGACAATAATATTTACCTGCTTGATGGTTGTGCTTTATTTCTTCATGTTTGTGCTCTTTTTCTCCAGTAGAACAACAACTTTTTTGAACTACTTCTTTACTAGAATTATCTGATAAAGTAATTTGATATTTACTATCTTTTCCTCCTAAAGCATTTTGTAAAACTTCTATTTCAACATGTTTAGACATGATAATAGTTGCTGCTTTGTCTTCTTTAGAAACTGCAACTTCTGTGACATGTTCAACATTCGACAAATCTTTTTTAACTTTAGCTTCACAACCTGAACAGGTCATTCCTGTAATTGTATATGTGTGTTTCATCTGTTTAAATTTTATTTTTTAACTAGTACATATGGAGTCGCTTTTTTAATCAATGGTGTTTGCTTACATAAACTGTCTGATAATAGCGCTTTCAAAATTTTATTATTTTAATAGTACAAATTTCGAAAACTAAAGCCACTTCTGTTTGTATAATTATGGATATGATTTGTACAATTTTATAATTGGTCTATTTCTTTTCGTTTATTTCCTTTTAATTTTTTGAAATAGGTAGGACTAAAGCCTGTAACTTTTTTAAATTGATGACTTAAATGCGAAACACTACTATAATTTAAAGAGTAGGCTATTTCTGATAATGATAATTCATCATAAAAAATTAATTCTTTTACTTTTTCGATTTTTAAATTGATAAAATATTTTTCAATACTAATTCCTTCAATTTGAGAAAATAAGTTGCTTAAGGTACTATAATCTTGCTGTAGTTTTTCTTTTAGAAAAACGGAAAAATTATCTTTTATGTTGTTGTTTTTATTTTGAATTAAATCAATGAGAGTACTTTTAATTTTTTCTATCGTTTTACTTTTTGTATCGTTCAAAATTTCAAATCCAAATGCTTTAAGATGTTTAGATATACTTATTTTATCTTCTTGAGATATTACGTTTTTAAAGGTAACTTCACCTAACTCAACAGATAGATAGTTAAGCCCAAGTTTTTCTAACTCAGACTTAACCACTATAATACATCTATTACAAACCATGTTTTTGATGTGTAACTTGACCATAAACTTATTCTTTCTCTACAACCACTAAATCCATTCCACATTTTGGACATTCACCCGCTTTGTCGTAGGTTTTCTCTCCTTCACATTTCATAGGACAATAATACATTGTAGCTGTTTCTTCCATTTTAGAATGATCGTGCCCTTCATGTGATTCTGTTTGCATTTCATTGTTATGCATTGTTCCTTCTTCTTGTACTTTGTTGTCTTTACAAGAGATTGTTACGCTTACTAAAGCTACTGCTAAAATTCCGATTACTTTTTTCATTTGTTTATATTTATTGATTATTAATTGTTTCTTTTACTTCACCACATTTTATCATTGAAGCTCCAAAATATGGGTTAACTACTTTATTTTCTTTACTTAACCAATTTGCTCCTTTATCACTATTTGCCATAGGACAAAACTGAACGTATACACTCTCGTTTAAAGGATTAAAAGCTTTTGTCATTGCTATCATAACATTTGATATAGATTCAAAAGTCATTCTTAATTCTTTAATGTTTTTAATATGTGTAGCATGAAGTGTCTGTTTTTTCAGCTCTGTTTGATAATTCATCCATACTTTATGAGAATCACCTTTAAATATACTCATATTTATTTTGTCAAGTGATTTTTCAAATGCTAACAAAGCTTTTTTAGCCGCATTAAAATCATCTTTTGTTAAGGCATCTTTCAATTCAAAATAATCTTTATATATTGGTTGTAAACTCTTTTTAGCTTCAGCACTAATCGTTGTTTTGTCTGCTTTTAATGCTGCTTTTTTATCTTCATTCATTGGCATTGTTGCACCTCCATGATTATGACCTGTGCTTACTCTGCCACCTTCAAGATTCATCATGCTTGGTTTTCCTGCTAACTGTGCTGCAGCGTCTACATTAAAAGTACCATTTGATACTATTTCTTCACCAACTTCTAAACCTTCTTCAATTATGTAATCATTCCCCAAAAGTGGTCCTAATGTAACTTCACGTAGTTTAAATGTTATTCCTTTATCTGTTTCATTTTTAATATAAACAATCGAGCGTTTTCCTGTCCACATCACAGCTGATTTAGGAACACTTAATGTCGCTTTATTACCAACTACTTTAGTTTTTAAAGTACCCGTTGCAAACATTTCCGGTTTGAATTTTAATCCAGAATTAGCTACCTCAACTCTTGCCTTTGCGATTCGTGTCATTGGGTTTATAAATGGGTCAATAAATGCAATTGTTCCTGAAAATGTTTCTCCTGGAAAAGATGCTACTGTATAGTTAATTTTATCTCCTTTTTTAACCCAACTCATATCCGATTCGTAAATTTCAAAAAGTACCCAAACGGTTGACAAATCAGCAACATCATATAAGGTTTGCCCTTTTTGAAGATAATCGCCAAGCTCTACATTTTTCTTAATAATATATCCTGAAACATCAGCATAAATAGGAAATCTATCTTGTGTTTTTCCTGAAGAAATAATACTGTTTATGGTAGCGTCTGAAACTTTCCAGTTTTTCAATTTCGATTTTACCGATTCGAATAATTGGGGCTGAATATCTTTTACACTATAAGCTTCAATAAGTTCTTGTTGTGCACTCGCTAATTCCGGAGAATATATATAAGCAACCACTTGACCTTTTTTTACATATTCGCCTACAAAAGAAACTTGAATTTTTTCAATACGACCAGGTATGTGTGAAGATTGACTATAAACTGTTTTCTCATTCACTTCAATTTTTCCATTCAGTGCTATTTCTTTGATTCCATCCGTATTTCCTACTTTATAAGTAGAAATTCCTGCAATTATCATTGCCGATTCTGACATACTAATTGCTTCTGGGTCAATATCTTCATTACCAGATTCTAACGGAATTAAATCCATACCACAGATAGGACAATCTCCTGGTTCTGGTTGCCTAATTTGTGGGTGCATGGAACACGTCCAAACTTCTGCTTTTGATTTGACTTCTGTTTTATTTTCTTCCTCTTTAGTGTTTCCACCAAAGAATAGAGCACCTAATAATAGCCCAACTAATAAAGTTATTGCTAACAGTATTTTTGTTTTTTTATCTATGTTCATAATTAAAATTGTTTTGCTGTTAAATAATCCAATTCAGCTAGTTTTATATAAAAAGTACTAGTGCTTGACAATTGCATTTTTTGATACTTTAAAAGCTCTTGTTGCATGCGTAATACTTCTTCAAAATCTTTATTCGCATTACTGTAATAAGCAAATAATAGATTCAAACTTTTGGAGAGTGTTAGTACTTGACCTTCATATAATTTTAATAAATCTCGTTCCTTTTCTAATTCAAAAACAAGTTTATAATATGTACCGTTTAGTTTGTTTTCATACGCTTCTTTTTGAAAAGAAAAACTTTCTTGCATTAGTTTTGCTTCTTTCGTTGCTGCATTGTATTTTTTTCTAAAGATTGGCAAACTAACAGAAACCATTGGCATGATAATATCTTTACCAGAATCTGGAAAATTATTCATTCCTTTCCCTACCAAAACATAATCTAAACCAAGACCTAATTTAGGTAAACCTTGCTTTCTGGCTACTTCAATAGCTACTTCTGAAGCTTGTTTTTTTAATTCAAGCTCTTGTAGTATTGGGTTAGTGGTTATAGAATCTTTGCGGTATTCCATTGGTAATTCCATAATTTGCAAATCTTTAGAAATAACAATTTTTTCATTGTACTTTCTATTTAATATACTATTCAACCAAGATGTTAATGCAGGTTCTTTTTTAGTTAAAATATCTAAATTAGTTTGTGCATCTTTTATCATAATATCCACACGCAAGACATCTACTAAACTTCCTTTACCATTTTCAAATTTCGCATTGGCAATATTTTTGTATGATTCTAGAATTTTGATGTTTTCTTGTTCAATATCTTTTAGTTTTAATAGCTCATACAAAGGATAATAAGCAGTAGCAACTTGAGAATACAATTGATTTTTAGCATTTAAAAAAGCTTGGTATTTACTTTCTGCCATTAAAGTTGCAGCATTTTTTTGAGCTTTTAAAGTACCAAACCAAGGAAACATTTGAGTTAATGAAAATCGCATGTTTTGAGGACCAAGTCTTGTTTCTACGGGTGAAATAAAATAACCCATAGAAAGATTTGGATCTGGTAAAGAACTCACTTGTGGTATTTTTTGCATGGCTGCTTCAAACTCTTTATACTTTGCTTTTAATTCTGGATTATTTTCTGCCGCAATAGTATAATAGTCGTTTATAGATTGGCCTACAACATTATACGCCATAAATAGAATTGATATTATTAGTATTTTACGCATTTCTCTTTTCTTTATTTTTAATTACTGTTTCTCTCCAATACGCTTGTAATACTGGCACTACAAACATGGTCATAATTTGAATGGTCATACCTCCAAAAGTTGGAATAGCCATTGGGATCATAATATCTGAACCTTTCCCTGTTGAGGTTAAAACAGGAAGCAAAGCAATAATTGTTGTCGCTGCTGTCATAACAGCAGGTCTAACTCTCATTTTACCGGCTTCTACTACTGCATTTCGAACTTCAGTAATGGTTTGAGGATTTTTCTCTTCAAAAACTTGATGAATATAAGAGCCCATGATTACTCCATCATCGGTAGCGATACCAAATAATGCAATAAAACCTACCCAAACGGCAACGCTTAAATTAATAGGATGCATTTGAAATAAATCGCGCATATTAACATCGGCAACAGCAAAATTCATGAACCAATCTTGTCCGTATAACCATAGCATTATAAAACCACCTGCAAAAGCAACAAAAACTCCAGAAAAATGGATTGATGATGCAATAACAGTTTTAAATTGAAAGTATAGTAATAAGAAAATAACTATCAAACAGATTGGAATTACAATAGAAAGCCTTTTCATAGCTCTAATTTGATTCTCATAACTTCCTGAAAACTTATAATTAACTCCTTGAGGAACTTTTAATTCCCCAGAATCAATTTTACTTTGAATTGCTTTCTGTGCATCATTTACTACATCGACTTCTGCATAACCATCATTTTTATCGAATAAAACAAAACCAACCAAAAAAGTATCTTCACTTTTAATAGCTTGAGGGCCTTTTTTATATTCAAATTGAACTAATTGACCTAATGGAATTTGTGCTCCTGTAGGAGTTGCAACTAATATTTTACCCAATGCTTCAGGACTGTCTCTCAATTCTCTTGGATAACGAACTCGAATAGGATAGCGTTCTCTTCCTTCAACCGTTGAAGAAATTTTCATACCACCAATTGCTGTTTCTATTGTTTGTTGGATATCCTCTACATTTAAGCCATATCGAGCAATTTTTTCTCTGTCAATGTTTAAATGTAAATAAGGTTTTCCTACAATTCTATCGGCAAAAACTGCTTCACGTTTTACAGAAGGTACTTCTTTAATTATTCCTTCTAGTTCTAAACCAAATTCTTCAATCGTTTTTAAGTCGGGTCCAAAAACTTTTATACCCATAGGAGCTCTCATTCCTGTTTGAAGCATTACCAAACGTGTTTCTATAGGCTGTAATTTTGGAGCAGAAGTAACACCTGGTATTTTTGATGCTTTTACAATTTCATTCCAAATATCATTAGGAGATTGAATTATATCACGCCAATTTCTATAGAAAGAACCATCATCATCTGGAATAAGATTCTTAATAGAAATGGCCTGTTTTAAAGCATCATCATGTGAAAGGCTATCGCCAGATTTAGTTATAAAACGACCTTTATTGTCGGTCTTAAATCGCATTCGATGCCCTTTAGCATCCAAAATAAATTCTGGTTTATAATTGATAATGTTTTCATACATAGAAATAGGAGCAGGGTCTAAAGCACTTTCTACACGCCCCAATTTACCCACAGCCATATCGACTTCTGGAATGTGATTTAGAATCATATCCAATTGACCCACCACTTTTCTGTTTTGTTGTACACCTGCATGCGGCATAGATGTTGGCATTAATAAATAACTACCTTCATTAAGCGTTGGCATAAATTCGGAACCAATGCCTGGAAAAGTATGTGCTGGAACTGACCAAACTTTTGAAGCTCTAATATTCCAGCCTACTTTATCCAATCCATTAGCTACAAAGCCAAAAGTACTATCAAATCCTAACCAAACTAAGAGTCCAAAAAACAAAGTAACTATTGGTAATAACATAAATTTACCTTTGTTAGCTAGACACCAACGCAATACTTTTTCATAGTATTTTACTATACTTAATAGAGCAGATAATATAATTCCTAAAAGCACAATTACAAATAGATAATTACCAATAACGCTAATTTGTGGGCCTAATGGCATCCATTCTTCAGTTAAGAAAAAAGAAATAATAAATAATACCAATATTAAATTGAAATGCTTTGTATAGGACTGAAATTTCAAAGGAATTTTATGATTAAACAGGTCATATAAACCCATTAAGGTTAATCCCAACGGAAGCCAAATTTTGAAATAAACACTTAGTAAAATACCTCCCGAAATAAACACATATCCCCAAAAACGTTTTACTCTTTTTTTATCATAATCAATACCGAAAATATAGTGAGCTAAAGATGGTAGGATAACTAACCCTAAAATAAAAGCACCTAATAAAGCGAATGTTTTAGTAAATGCTAAAGGTCTGAATAGTTTTCCCTCAGCTGATTCCATAGCAAAAACTGGAATGAAACTAACAACTGTAGTTGCTAAAGCAGTTGTAATTGCAGAAACTACTTCTGTGGTTGCCTCGTAAATTACTTGCATTAATTTTGCACCTTTTGCTCCATGGTTTTCTGGCATTTCGAGATGTCGAATAATATTTTCGACAAAAACGACACCTACATCCACCATTACTCCAATAGCAATAGCAATTCCTGATAAAGCCACAACGTTAGCATCTACTCCAGCATATCGCATGACAATAAAAGTCATTAATACCCCAACAGGAAGTAAACTGGAAATAATTAAAGAGGCTCTTAAATTTAAAACCAAAAGTAAAACAACAATAATACTAATTAATACTTCATGAGAAAGAGCTGTTTCTAAAGTTCCAATAGTCTCTTGTATTAATTCTGTACGGTCATAAAAAGGAATAATGGTTAATTGACTTTCTACACCATTAGCCAATGTTTTTTTAGGTAAACCAGATGCAATTTCACTAATTTTAGCCTTTACTCCGTTAATTACTTCTAATGGATTAGAACCATAGCGGGCAATGACAACACCACCAACAGCTTCAGCACCACCTTTATCTAAAATACCCCTTCTAGTTTCTGGACCTAAAGCGACTACACCAATATCTTTTACTCGAATAGGTACGTTATCTTTTACTGCAACAACAGCGAGTTCGATATCTTCTACTTTTTTTACATAACCAAGACCTCTAACTAAATATTCGGCTTGATTGATTTCAATTGTTTTAGCTCCAACGTCTTTGTTTGATTTTTGTACTGCAGTCATTACCTGCATCAAACTAATATTGTAAGCTTTCAATGCATCTGGATTGACATCAATTTGATATTCTTTGACAAATCCACCAATAGATGCTACTTCTGAAACTCCTTGCACAGCATTTAAACCGTACTTAATATAGAAGTCTTGTGCTGTTCTTATTTCTTGTAAATCCCATCCACCAGTTGGGTTACCATTTTTATCTCTTCCTTCCACTGTGTACCAATATACTTGTCCTAATGCTGTTGCATCTGGACCAAGTGATGGTTTTACATTTTCAGGTAATAAGCTATTAGGTAATGAGTTTAATTTTTCAAGTATTCTGGATCTTGACCAGTAAAATTCAATATCATCATCGAAAATTATGTATATACTTGAAAAACCAAAAATAGAATTACTTCTAATCGATTTTACACCTGGAATACCTAATAAATAAGTAGTTAATGGATAAGAAATTTGGTCTTCAATATCTTGGGGTGATCTACCTGGCCATTGTGTAAAAACAATTTGTTGATTTTCACCAATATCTGGAATAGCATCAACCGCAACCGCATCAGAAGGAATGAATGGTATTTTCCAGTTAAACGGAGCTGTGGAAATACCCCATAAAATTAGCACCATCAGAATAAGTACAGTTACTAATCTATTTTCTAGGAAATATTTTATTATTTTATTTAACATCTGAATATAATATTTATAACCATAGAAATACTAATTACCAAATATTTTGGTATTCAAGTTTTCAATATTCCTCTAAAGTATTTTCTACTTTAGAGGAATAGGTTAATTAAAACTTATTAAAGTACAATTACTCGCGGTCATACTGACAACATCCCGGAAGGTTGTCGTAATCTTCATCTTTTGCTTTAACAAGCTCTGAATCATATCCAGCTAAAGCTATACGCTTTGCTATTTCTTCTTTATTTGTTTTAGATTCATCATATGTTACCGTTGCTATTTTAGTTTCTTTGTTCCATACTACTGTAGCAATATCTTTGATGTTTCCTGCTTTTTCTATCGTTTTTTTACACATTCCACAATTACCTGAGACTTTCACTTCCTCTGTTTTTGTGTTTTTTGTTTGTGCGTTCATTGTGGTTGATAACAATACAGTGATTGCGATCATTATTTTTACTAATGATTTTTTCATTTTATA
>JBEDTP010000008.1:0-8999 GCA_040119075.1 Flavobacterium sp. | reverse complement strand
AATTTTCTAGCCTTTAAAAACGTGTAAAAATTATGTTCACCTCCACGTGCAAAGTTTCTAGAACTAACAATTATTGAATCATTTATTGCCTCCTCAGGATGAGAGTGCCCTAAAAACAAAATTTTAATTGATGAATCAATTTTATGAAACTGATTATTACTTATCAATATATTCGAAGAAAATAAAATTACAAAAATTACAATCAAAGCAAATCCACTAAAACTAATTGTTTTAATTAAAAACTGTTTCATTTTTTAAAATTGAAAATAAATAAAACTTTGCTCTTTTGCTCCAAAATAAATAAGTGTAAATATTATTAAAAGATAAAACAACCATCTAACAAAATAATTGTATTGCGAGAAAACTTTTTCCAATGCAAATCTTTCACTTCTACCAAACCATTCTAATATTGCAAAAAATATTATTAATCCAAATAGCATTTTAAAAGAATGAAAACTAGAATTCAATTCAGGAATTGAAAACAACGATTTGCTAAAAATTTTATTAATAAAATGAAAAGCACCTTCTAAAGTTTCTGATCTAAAAAAAACCCAAGCAAATGTAGTCATTATAAATGTAATAATTATACTTGAAAATTCTTTAAAACTAGGTAAAATAGAATCTTTAGCTACAATATCTATATTGTTTCTATGGGTTTTAAAAAGTATAGAAGGTATAATAAACAACGCATTAATAAACCCCCAAAAAATAAATGTCCAATTGGCTCCGTGCCAAAAGCCACTTACAACAAAGATGATGAAAACGTTAATAACTGTTTTTGCAAGAGTCCCTTTTGAGCCACCAAGTGGAATGTACAGATAATCTCTAAACCAAGTAGACAAAGAAATGTGCCAACGTCTCCAAAATTCAGCAATATCTCTTGAAAAATAAGGGAAAGCAAAGTTTTGCATTAAATTAAATCCAAATAATCTTGAGGTTCCTATTGCTATATCTGAATAACCTGAAAAATCACCATAAATTTGAAATGAGAATAAAAAAGCACCTATTAACAAAGAACTACCTGAATAGCTCTCTTGGTTTTCAAAAATTGCATTAACCAATATTGCGCAATTATCTGCAATTACCACTTTTTTAAACAATCCCCATAGAATTTGTCGCATGCCATCTACTGCCTTTTCATATTCAAATTGCCTCTTTTTATAAAACTGAGGCAATAGATTTGAAGCTCTTTCAATAGGACCTGCAACCAATTGTGGAAAAAAACATACAAATGCTGAAAATGCAATAAAATCTTTTGTAGGCTCTAATTTTTTTCGATAAACATCAATTGAATAACTCAGTGTTTGAAACGTATAAAAACTAATACCTACAGGCAATATAATATTTAACCCACTGCTTGAAATGGATTGTCCGAAAAAAGAGAACGCTGTTATAAAATTATCTAAGAAAAAATTATAGTATTTGAAGAAACCTAAAAAGCCTAGATTTACGACAACACTTATTCCTATATAGAGTTTTCTTTTTATCGCATGCTCTTCTTTTGAAAGCAATACTCCAATGATATAATCTACTAAAGTACTAAATACAATTAATGACAAAAAACGCCAATCCCACCAACCATAAAACACATAACTTACAACAACAATAAGAAAGTTTTGCAGCTTCAAATTCTTTTGCGCAACAAACCAATACAATACAAATACAATTGGTAAAAAAACAGCAAAATCAATAGAATTAAACAGCATTATATATCTCTAAATTGTTTTTGATGATTCAATTCCCAAATGTCTTGACTTAAAAGAGATTTTAAAAACAATTGTGCACTATTTCCTTTTCCAAAATCTTCATTTGTTTTTTGAACCTTATGAGAGTCTATAATTTTAAGTGCATTTGAAATGCTCTTTTCTGTATAATCTACATTAATAATATCAGCATGAACAGCTCTATTTTGTTGGCGTGTTCCAATATTTATAATAGGTAAACCATAATAAGGTGCTTCACGAATACCCGCACTACTGTTACCAATTATAAATTGTGCTTTTTTTAATAAGGTTAGAAAATATTCAAAACGCAAAGACGGGAAAATTCTAAATCTTGAATTATTTTTAAGCTTCTCATAAGCCATTAGCACAGCCCTACTTCCTAAATCATTATTTGGAAAAACCACAACATAATTATGGTTACCCTTTAAAAGAGCTTCTACAAAATTATTTGCATATTCCTGCATATAAGCAGCCTCAGTTGTTACAGGATGAAACATTACAATTGCATACTTATCGAAAGTAATTTCGTAATATTTTTTAGCAGTTTCTAAATCGGGTAAATCAGAAGAAAACATGATATCTACATCAGGCGAACCAATTGTAAAGATAGATTCTTTTAGTTCTCCCATTTGAACCAATCTTTTCTTAGCTTGAGCGTTAGACACAAAATGAACATGACTCATTTTACTCGTCGAATGACGAATTAACTCATCAATAGTTCCTGAGACTTCTCCTCCTTCAATATGCGCAACTAATATGTTGTTTAAAGAACCTACAATTGCTCCTGCCAATGCTTCTACTCTATCTCCATGAATTACAATCATATCTGGATTACATTTTTTCACATAAGACGACAAGCCTTCAATTGTTTTTGCCAATGTTAAATCCATTGTGGTTTCATGGGTATGGTTTTCAAACGTGTGAATATTTGTAAAGCCACAACGTTCTACTTCTAACAAGGTGTAACCATATTCTTTTTGCAAATGCATTCCAGTTACAAATACAAATGGCTCAAAGTTTGGATGTTCTTCCAAAATTTGAAGCAATGATTTTATTTTCCCAAAATCAGCACGAGTACCTGTAAGAAATAGTATTTTTTTAGGCATTTATTGTTTTACTATGTGTTGCAAATATATAATTTTTTGGATTGTTTCAATTGAAATGTAAATCGCCTTTTTAATTCTTATGTCAGACTGAGCTTGTCGAAGTCCTCTAAAGAAATATTCTTTTTCATCAGGCTTCGACAGGCTCAGCTTGACAATCGTGGAATTGCAAAATTAAAGAACTCACTTTTCAACTTAAACCGATTTACTGAGATGTCAGACTGAGCTTATCGAAGTCTCATCATCCTTACCAAATTGAGTGTAATTTTTAGACAATTTCACCAACTTATCCCAATCTTCGTCTATTAAAGCTTGTTTCTTTCTTCGGCTCCAACCTTTAATTTTTTTCTCTATCATTATAGCTTGGGTTGGATCTGTAAACATTTCATACCATACTAACTCAACAGGTTTTCTGGAATAAGTATATGAATTTTTGTCAATTCCTATATTATGCTCATATAATCGTCTTTCTATATTATTTGTTAACCCGGTATAAAAAGAATTGTCTTTGCATTTTACGATATAAACAAAATACGTTTTCATGATAAAAAAATATTTTTGAAAGCACTTCGACAGGCTCAGCGTGACAACATTGTAAAATTACTCAAAATCACTAAAATCCAATTGTTCATCATTGGCAATGGTTCTGGTTGCTTTTTTACCCAATACATCATTAAAATGTTCGGCTAAAATTTTTCCTGTTCCTGGGCGTTTTACCCAAATATTTTCTTTTGTTAACATTTCTCCTTTTGAAATAGATTGTATTGAACAAACTGTTGCAAATGCAAAATCTATAGTAACCTGCTCTTCGTCAGCTGGTTTTTTTGTTCCACCACGCATTTGTGCCATTTCAGCACTATTAACAATTAATTCTTTTGTTGCTTGCTCATCCATACTACATATAATATCTGGACCTGTACGGTTCATATGGTCTGTAAAATGACGTTCTAAAATAGAAGCCCCAAGGGCTACTGCACCTAAACATGCATTATTATTTAATGTGTGATCTGAAAGACCAAAAACTTTATCAGGAAAGGCTTGGTGCATTTCCATCATAGCGCCGAAACGCACCAAATGAATTGGTGTAGGGTATAAATTAGTAGTATGTAGTAATGCTAATGGTACATTGTGTTTATCGAAAACAGCTACTGCTTTTTCAATACTTTCAATCGTATTCATCCCAGTACTTAAAATAACCGGTTTGCCAAAAGAAGCAATATGTTCCAACAGTGGATAATTATTACACTCGCCTGAGCCAATTTTGTAAGCAGGAATATCAAATTTCTTTAGTCTTTCTGCAGCAGCTCTTGAAAAAGGAGTAGATATAAAAATCATGCCTTTGCTTTCTACATAATTCTTTAATTCTAATTCATCTTCTTCATTTAACGAACAACGTTCCATTATCTCATAAATTGAAACATCTGCATTACCCGGAATTACTTTTTTAGCTGCTCCACTCATTTCATCAGCAACAATATGAGTTTGATGTTTTACAACTTCAACACCAGCGCGAAATGCAGCATCAACCATTTCTTTTGCTGTTTTTAACGAGCCTTCATGATTAATTCCAATTTCTGCTATTACTAATGGTGGAAAATCTTGACCAACTTTTCTTCCTGCTATTTCTATGTACGGATTCATTGTTTTACTTTTAGTTTATTTATTAGAGCACTTCGACAAACTAAGCGTGACAATGGTTTGCTCTTTTTGTCAGACTGAGCCCGTCGAAGTCTTTTTAACACAATCTATTTTTAATTACGCTTCGACAAGCTCAGCGTGACAAAATTATAGCTTATTATATAAATATTCTGCGTATTCAAAATCTTCTTGTGTATCGATGTCAATATTTGCAAAAATATGATTTACTACTAATGGATATCCTTTTTCGCTAATAATTTTATCATTTAAAATTAAATCTGCCTTTGAGATATACAGCAATCCATTTTCAAAATACAAAGGTTCTAAGTCTTGACTTCGTTGTCCAATTTTATAATTGAATGGAATGAAAGTATTATTTTGAATTTTACCCAACTTGTGCTCGTCTCTTGACACTGTAAACAAACTATCACATTTCTTATCTTGAAATATTGAAAAAGCTTCCTCGAGTATATTTTCAGGACGTAATGGATTCGTTACTTGTAACAAAATTACATTTTCAACTTCTTCTTCAATTGATTCTAAAACATGTTTTAATGCTGAAACAGTTGGTTCTAAATCACCAGACAATTCTTTAGGTCTATCTACAACTATAGCTCCATACTCTAAAGCTGTTTTTTTTATTAATTCATCATCAGTTGAAACATAAACATTATCTATAAAAGATTTTTTTTGAGCATACAAAATACTATGTGCAATAAGAGGAATACCACCAAGCAACATTGAGTTCTTTCCAGGCAAACGCTTAGAACCTCCACGAGCTGGTATTATGGCTATTGTTTTACTCATAATTATATTAATTTAATAGATTCTGGATCCATTTTTAAATGAAAAACCCTTAACCAAATTTCAAAAACCAAAATACTATACAACAATTTTCCAAATTTAAAAGTTGGATTCGTTCTATAACTTGAAATAAGTTGTGTCACGGTTTTAGAATCAATTAGATTCATGTCGGATGAAATACCTTCTTGCATGAAACGAATTAACATATCCCCCCAAGACGCCTTTAAATAATCGTAATACGGAATAGAAAATCCTTTTTTTGGTAATTTAAAAAACTCTGCTGGAATATAATCTGTACCGATACTTTTTAATAATTCTTTATCAATTCCATTAGGCATTAACTGCTCTATGGTCAAATGCGAGGTATATTCTAAAATGCGATAATCTAAAAACGGACATCTCGATTCTACCGAATGAAACATATTAGCCGTATCCATTTTAAGTAAAAAATCGTCGGTTAAATTGGATTTTACTCCTACATATAACATTTTATCTTCTTCTGAAAGAGCAAAATTTGAAGCTTCTTTATATTTTTTTATCAGTTGATTTTCAAATTTTTGATTCGTATTAAAAAGTACTTGCGCTTGTTTTTCTGGTAATGATTTTAAATGATATAAAGTTTCTACTCCTGCCCATTTATAAATTCGAGCATCGGTAATTTTAGAAAACCCATAATCATAAGGTTTGGTGTCTGATTTCTTTATTACAAGTTCCACCAAACTTTTCGTAATACTATTTCCTGAAAAGGCATTTTTTCTAAACTGTAATGGTCGTTTATATCCGCCAAAAATTTCGTCACCACCATCTCCAGATAACATTACTGTAAAATCTTTTTTAGCTTCTTTTGCAATAGCCATAGCTGGAAGTAAAGAAGCGTCAGCTAATGGTTCAATATTTTTTAAAACATAAGGTAAATCCGCAACGCAATTATTATCTAAGGCTACAATTTTATGTTTAATTTTTAATTTACTTGCAACAAAAGTCGCAGCTTCAGATTCATCAGAATTTTTATTATTTGGTACCGACATAGTCAAGGCTGTAATGTCTCTTTTTTGATTAGAAGCTAAAGATGCAATTACAGTAGAGTCTGTACCTCCACTTAAAAACAAACCCACAGGAACATCAGCTTCTAATTGTTCAGAAACCGACTCTTTAATTAATTTATGTATTTGCTTTTTACTTTCTTCAAAGGTAAATTCTTTTTTTTCTTTATAATTAGGTGACCAATATGTTTTGATTTTAATTCCTGAAGCATTAATAGTCATGAAACATCCAGCAGCTAATTTTTGTATACCCTCATAAATACAAGATTCTACATCTATATATTGCTGACTAAACAATTCATAAATTGCTTGTTTGCTTATTTTCAAATCAATGTCTACTAAAGGAACAATACCACCTAAGTTTGAAGCAAATGCAAAAGTGTCGTTTAAATAATAGTAAAAAAAAGGTTTTTCTCCAAATCTATCTCGTGCAACAAAAGCTTCTTTTAAATCTTTATCCCAAATCACTAGTGCAAACATTCCTCTAAGCTGACAAATAATATCTTTACCATATTCTATGAAACCTTTTAATATAACTTCAGTATCAGAAACACTATTGAATTGATACCCTTTTAGTATTAAGTCACTTTTAATTGTCTTATAGTTGTAAATTTCCCCATTAAAAACAATGGTATATCTTCCACAATCTGAAAACATAGGTTGGTTTGATCTAGGGTTTAGATCTAAAATAGCCAATCTATTATGTCCTAAAACACAATTAGAATCGGAATATAAATTCGAAAAATCAGGACCTCGATATTCCATTTCTTTTAAAGAAGATAATACCTTATCATTATCATGGTTGGTAATTCCATTCCATTTTATAATTCCATTTACAGCACACATAATTTCTTAATCTTTATGAAATCTTCTTTCCCATTTAGTAAAAATGGCAGCAAATTGTTTAGACCATTCTGGATAATCTAATATTTGACTCCCAGCTTCTTTATTTCCCCATCCTGAAACTACTTTTTCTAATGCAGTTTCCATACTTTCTACCCATTGAGAAACTAAATTTGGCTCGTTTAACATTACCCCATCCTTTTTAGTGAAAAAATCAGAAACACCACCATTATCAGCTGCTATACAATAGCAACCACTGCAAATAGCCTGAGCTAAGCTCAAGCCAAAACCTTCTTTCCAAAGTGTAGGAAACAAATAAACATGAGCTAATTGATAATAAATTTCCACTTCATTATTAGCTACTTGACCCACGAACTGAACCCCTTTAATATTTTCATTTCGTATTGCACCTACTACTAATAACACAGATTCATTTTGTAACTTTTCAGAATCTTTCCAAGCGTTTAAAACGATACTTAATCCTTTTTTAGGACGATCATGAGACAGCCATAAAAACACTTTCTTTCCATTAAGCTTATGTTTTTGAAGCAAAACCTCTTTTTCAGAAGTCGAAATAGGTTTGTAAATAATTTTCTCAATAGGGTTATTCAAAATGGTTACTTCTGGTATAAATTCATTATAAATCTCTTTGTTAAAAACATATGCTTTTTGAGTAAGAAATATGAATTCATCACAATTTTTTATAAACTTTTTTTGCAAATTAGCTTCTAAAAAATAAGAATATCCACAACTATAAAAAAGTAAAGTGACTTTACTTTTAAGTTGATTTTGTTCAATACATTCGCTAACTGCCAACATCAATTTCACATTATCTACCACACAAATCACAGAATGAGAATGTTGGCTTACCAATTTTTCTAAACGATTTGTATAATTTTGGTATCTAGAATTTGGAAATAATTTTAATCTCCATTTCGATTGCACTTGTTTTTCTCTATAAAAAGCAGTAGTTGTAGCTAATGATTGGTTGGTTTCGCCACAAATAAAATAGTCAATTACATTGTGTTCGCTCTTTAAAAAATATTCTAAACGCTGCGACCATGAACCATTCTTTTGAGAAGGAATAGCTTGCTCTGTAATGATTATTTTGGAGATACTTTTCATTATTTTTTTAACTGCTGAAACAGATTTAATTTATCATGATGAACCGCAATAATATCAAAATGATTTGAAATTTCATTCGGTTGTAAATCTTCTAAAGAAAAAGCATTTTTAATAACATATCCTTTATTTACTAACCATGTTGACATTATTTGAAATGAAGCTTTATTTTCATTTAAATTAGCCTCATCAATTTCTATAAACAAAAAAGGTTTGTGCTTTTCAATTACCTCTTCAGCACCTAACAGTACATTCATTTCAAAACCTTCAACATCAATTTTCATAACATCTACTTTGGTAATATTATCTTGATTTACGAAATCATCTAATCGTTGTACCTGAACCGTAAACGACCCCGAAGTAGATTCTGGAACAATTTTATTCATTCCCAAATTATCATTAATCTGCGTCATTTGAAAACTACTTGCCAGATGCCCTAACCCAATATTATTTAATTTCACATGTTTAAACTGATTTAAATTGCAATTCTTTTTTGCAAATTCAAAAACGGTTGGATTAGGCTCAAATCCATAAACAATACCTTGATTGGCTTTTTTTGCAAAATTAAGCAAGTAAAATCCAATATTCACCCCAATATCCAACACCACATCATGAGGTTGAACAAAACGCAGAATATTATTTAAAAAAGTGTCTTTATCTGCAAACCAATAGGTTTGATGATCATTATAATGACGTAAATTTAAATGCATTTTTAACCCGTT
>JBEDTP010000007.1:0-7628 GCA_040119075.1 Flavobacterium sp. | reverse complement strand
AAAGCAAAGGTCTTGTGTCGTAACCCGTAACATAAGGGATTGGAATATGTCCTGCTGTTGGCAACATGTCGGCACAAAAAACAATGGTTTTACCCTTGTAATTTATATGTGGCAACATTTGTTTTTCAGTATGTCCATCTGCATAAAAAACACTAAACCCTAATTCATTTGAAAAACCAAAATTGCCATTCGGTCTTTCAATAAAGTTTAATTGACCACTTTCCTGCATTGGAATAATATTTTCATGTAGAAAAGAAGCTTTTTCTCTAGCATTTGGTTTAGTCGCCCATTCCCAATGGTTCTCATTGGTCCAAAATTTAGCGTTTTTGAAAGCGACTTCGTAACCTGTTTTGTCTTTGTTCCAAATTATACTTCCGCCACAGTGATCAAAATGAAGATGAGTCATAAAAACATCTGTAATATCGTCTCTGTGAAAACCAGCATTTTTTAAAGATTGATCAATATTGAAATCTCCCCATTGGTAATAATACCCAAAAAACTTTTCAGATTGCTTATTTCCCATTCCATTGTCGATTAATATTAATCGATTCCCATCTTCTATAAGTAAACATCGAGCAGCAATGTCAATTAAGTTGTTGTTGTCTGCCAGATTAGTTTTGTTCCAAATAGCCTTAGGCACAACACCAAACATGGCGCCACCATCTAATTTAAAATTTCCTGCTTCAATAGCGTGTAAGTTCATTTTACAAATTTGGATGCAAATTACGAAAATTTGAGAATTTTTCAGCATCAAACAGAGTATAAAGCAAAACTATAGAACCATAAGTTATAAAAATGTTATTCTTTGAGGAAAAAAGCATATTATGCCTTATATTTGCAGTTAATTTAGACAAAATCAAAATAACAAATGATTAAAGTTTCTGATGATGCAAGTAAAAAAATCGTAGCAATGATGCAAGAAGACGGTTTTGATGCAACTAAAGACTACGTTAGAGTTGGCGTAAAAAGTGGTGGTTGTTCTGGCTTGTCTTACGATTTAAAGTTTGACAAAGAGTTAGGAGAAAACGACAAAGTTTTTGAAGATAATGGTGTTAAAATAGCAGTTGAAAAGAAAAGTTTTCTTTATCTAGCAGGGACAATTTTAGAGTTTTCTGGCGGATTAAACGGAAAAGGATTCGTATTTAATAACCCAAATGCACAAAGGACTTGTGGTTGTGGAGAAAGTTTTTCACTTTAAAATAAAGTAATGTCAAAATATACCGAAGACGACTTAAAAGTCGAATTAGAAAATAAAGAATACGAATACGGATTTTACACCGAATTAGACTCGGAAACTTTTCCTATAGGCCTTAATGAAGATATTGTTCGCGCTATTTCTTTGAAAAAAGAAGAGCCAGAATGGATGACTGAATGGCGATTAGAAGCATTTAGGGTTTGGAAAGAAATGGTGGAGCCTGAATGGGCAAATGTACATTATACAAAACCAGATTTTCAAGCAATTTCTTATTATTCTGCACCAAAAAAAGTAGACCCTAATAAAACATTAGACGATGTTGATCCTGAATTATTAGCCATGTATAAAAAACTTGGAATTTCAGTAGATGAACAAAAGAAAATGAATAATGTTGCTATGGATATTGTAGTTGATTCAGTTTCTGTAGCAACTACATTCAAGAAAACTTTAGGTGAAAAAGGAATAATTTTCATGAGTATTTCTGAAGCAATAAAAGAACATCCAGAATTAGTTCGTAAATATTTAGGAACTGTTGTGCCGCAAAAGGACAATTTCTATGCAGCTTTAAATTCGGCTGTATTCTCAGACGGAAGTTTTTGTTATATCCCAAAAGGAGTTAGATGTCCAATGGAACTTTCTACTTATTTTAGAATCAACCAAGCAGGAACTGGTCAGTTTGAAAGAACGCTAGTAATTGCCGATGAAGGAAGCTACGTTTCTTATCTAGAAGGTTGTACGGCTCCAAGTCGTGACGAAAATCAATTGCATGCAGCTGTTGTTGAGTTAATTGCTTTAGACGACGCCGAGATTAAATATTCAACAGTACAAAATTGGTTTCCAGGAAATAAAGAAGGAAAAGGCGGAGTGTTCAATTTTGTAACAAAAAGAGGTTTGTGCGAGAAAAATGCAAAAATTTCTTGGACGCAAGTTGAAACAGGTTCGGCCGTAACCTGGAAATATCCATCATGTGTATTAAAAGGAGATAATTCAATAGGAGAGTTTTATTCAATAGCTGTAACTAATAATTACCAACAAGCAGATACTGGAACAAAAATGATTCACTTAGGGAAAAACACTAAGTCAACCATTATTTCAAAAGGTATTTCGGCTGGGAAATCTCAAAATAGTTACAGAGGATTGGTACAAATTTCTTCAAGAGCTGAAAATGCTCGTAACTTTTCACAATGTGATTCTTTATTAATGGGGAATAATTGTGGAGCACATACTTTTCCATATATCGAAAGTAAAAATACTTCAGCAATAATAGAACACGAAGCAACAACTTCAAAAATTGGTGAAGACCAAGTTTTTTATTGCAACCAACGTGGAATTCCTACTGAGAAAGCAATTGCTTTAATCGTTAACGGTTTTAGTAAAGAAGTTTTAAATAAGTTGCCAATGGAGTTTGCTGTAGAAGCACAAAAATTATTAGAAATTTCCCTTGAAGGAAGTGTTGGATAAAAATTTGAAAATGAGCTAATTTGAAGATTTGAAAATGGAAGAAAAAGAGAATGTTATTATAAAATTAACTTTTCAATTTGCACTAGATATTATTAAATACTGTGAAAATTTACAAGAAAGCAAAAAATTTGTAATTGCAAATCAACTTTTAAAATCAGGAACTTCAATTGGCGCAAATATAAGAGAAGCTCAAAATGCAGAAAGCAAAGCTGATTTTATTCATAAGTTTAAAATTTCTGCTAAAGAAATAGAAGAAACAATATATTGGTTAGAGCTTTGTAAATTTTCAGAAAGCTATCCAAATGTAGAGGATTTAATCATCCAAATAAATAGTATATCAAGAATAGTTAATAAAATAATAATAACATCAAAACAAAAGTAATATTGGAATCTTCAAATTTCCAAATTAATAAATTTCCAAATTAATTATGTTATCAATAAAAAATTTACACGCTTCAGTTGAAGATAAAGAGATATTAAAAGGATTAAACCTTGAAATTAAAGCAGGAGAAGTTCACGCAATAATGGGACCAAATGGCGCTGGAAAAAGTACATTTGCTTCCATTGTAGCAGGTAATGAAAACTACGAAGTTTCAGAAGGTGAAATTTTCTTAGAAGGAGAAGATTTATCAGAATTAGCTCCTGAAGAAAGAGCACATAAAGGTGTATTCTTGTCGTTTCAATATCCAGTTGAAATCCCAGGTGTTTCAGTAACTAATTTCATTAAAACGGCGATTAACGAAAGCAGAAAAGCAAAAGGCCTAGAAGATATGCCTGCTAACGAAATGCTGAAGTTAATTCGTGAAAAATCTGAATTATTAGAAATTGATCGTAAGTTTTTGTCTCGTTCGTTAAACGAAGGTTTTTCTGGAGGTGAAAAGAAAAGAAATGAAATTTTTCAAATGGCAATGTTAGAGCCTAAAGTTGCTATTTTAGATGAAACAGATTCTGGGTTAGACATTGATGCTTTAAGGATTGTTGCTAATGGAGTTAATAAATTAAAAAGTAAAGACAATGCTGTAGTGGTAATTACACATTACCAAAGACTTTTAGAATATATTGTTCCAGATTTTGTTCACGTATTAATGGATGGGAAAATTGTAAAATCAGGAGGAAAAGAATTAGCTCTTGAATTAGAAGGAAGAGGTTACGATTGGATTAAAGCTGAATTAGTCTAAAGCCGAAGGTCTAAAGTCTTAAAGATGGGGAAGTTTAAATCATTTGAAGAAATTAATTCTTGGCAAAAAGCCAGAATTTTTGCTAAAGAGATTTATGAAATTACTGAAAAACCAAATTTTAAAAAAGACTTCGATTTCGTTAGACAAATAAGAAGAGCAACCATTTCAATTTCATCAAATATAGCTGAAGGATTTGAAAGAAATACAGATAAAGAATTTATATATTTTCTTTATGTAGCAAAAGCATCAGCAGGTGAAGTTCGCTCTCAATTATATTTAGCAATAGATTTAGAATATATTACAAAAGATGAGTTTCAAGTATTAATAGAATCGGTTACTGAAATCTCAAAATTAATAAGTGGGTTTATTAAATATTTAAGTCCAAAGTTATAAAGTCTAAAGTTATAAAGTATTTTACTTTAAACTTTTAATTTTGGCATAAATAGTCGGTAATCTGAGTCTTTCGACTTTCGACTTTCGACTTTAAGACTAAAATAAAAATGGAATTAAAAGATAAATTAATATCGTCATTCATGGCATTTGAAGAGAAAGTAGACACTTCTTCTTCATTACATGATGTACGATCAGCAGCAATAAAAAACTTCGAGACCAAAGGTTTTCCTACTAAAAAGGAAGAAGCTTGGAAATACACTTCTTTAAATGCAATTTTAAAGAACGATTTTTCAGTTTTCCCTAAAAAAGAAAATGCAATTGAGTTTGCAGCTGTAAAAAAATATTTTTTACATGATGTTGATACATACAAAGTAGTATTTGTGGATGGTCTTTTTTCTTCTTTCTTGTCTTCAACTACTCATGATGGATTAGACGTTTGTTTAATGTCATCTGCCTTAAATAAGCCAAAATATAAAATGGTTATTGACGAGTATTTCAATAAAATTGCAAGCAAAGATGAAAGTTTAACATCGTTAAATACAGCCTTTGCAAAAGAAGGAGCTTATATAAACGTTCCAAAAAGCAAAGTAGTTGAAAAACCTATTGAAATTATTTATTTTTCAACAGGAAATGAAGCCGCTTTAATGGTTCAGCCTAGAAATTTAGTTGTTGTAGGTGAGAATGCTCACGTTCAAATTATTGAGCGTCATCAAAGTTTGAATAGTAACCCTGTTTTAACGAATTCAGTTACCGAAATATTTGCTCAAAAAAGAGCCATTGTAGATTATTATAAAATTCAAAACGACGTACAAACCGCCAATTTAATTGACAATACTTACATTGCGCAAAAGCAAGAAAGTAGAGTAGCGGTGCATACTTTCTCATTTGGAGGAAATATTACGCGTAATAATTTAAATTTCTATCATCAAGGCGAACGAATTGACTCAACTTTAAAGGGAATTACCATTATTGGCGACAAACAACATGTTGACCACTATACTTTAGTACAACATGCAACGCCAAATTGTGAAAGTCACCAAAACTATAAAACCATATTAAGTGACAATTCAAATGGTGTTTTCAATGGAAAAATATTTGTAGAGAGAGAAGCGCAAAAAACAAATGCATTTCAGCAAAACAATAATATACTTTTAAGTGATAAAGCAACGATTAATGCAAAACCACAATTAGAGATTTTTGCAGATGATGTTAAGTGTTCTCACGGTTGTACAATTGGTCAGTTAGATGAAAGTGCATTGTTTTATATGCAACAACGTGGAATTCCTAAGAAAGAAGCACGTGCCTTATTAATGTATGCTTTTTCAAATGAAGTAATTGAAAGTATTAAAATACCTGAATTAAAACAACGTATTACAAAGATTATTGCAACAAAACTAGGTGTAAATCTAGGTTTCGATTTGTAGTAAACAATATATAAAGATTATAAAAACCGCTTTTTGAGCGGTTTTTTGTTTTTAAATAGATAATCAATAAACTTTCACTATTTTTGAGAATAACAATTTGCGTTTTATGACAGATAAATCCAGTTTCCTGACTTCAAAATTATTTGAGAAGGATTTTATTTCCAAAGAACAATTAGACGATTTTGAGGAATATAAAGCAAAGAATATTTTTTCTTTAAATACCGAATTGCTTTTCTTAATGTATGCTTCGGTTTTGCTTTTTACTTCAGGAATTGGTGTTTTAGTATATCAAAACATTGATAGTATTGGTCACATGGCAATTATAGCAGTTGTACTACTGTTAACGGTTTTGTGTTTTTATTTTGGTTTTAAAAAGGCTCCAACTTTTAGTAAAGTGGAAACCAAATTTAACAATCCGATTTACGACTATGTAATATTAACCGGAAGTATTTTGTCTTGTGTCTTTCTGGGTTATGTTCAATTTCAGTATGCTGTTTTTGGATTGGATTACAAATGGGTTTCTCTTTCTTCTGCTCTAATTTGCTTTGGAGTCGCCTATTATTTTGACAGCAGAATGGTGTTGTCAATGGCATTAACCGCGCTCACCACTTTTATAGGAATTACTTTAACACCACAAAAGGTTTTTGAAAATGAGTTTATGTCAAATCCCATATTGTTGTTTACGGGAATAGCATTGGGTGTTTTGTTTTTAGTTTGGACCGTTTATTCAGAAAAAGGGGGTCTTAAAAAACACTTTTACTTTGTGTTTTACACATTTGCACAACATTTAATAGGGATTTGTTGTTTATCTGGTTTGTTTCAAGAACAATGGTATTTATTCTTGCCTATATTCATAGGTTTTATCTACTATTTTTATAAACTGAGTTATATTTATTTTGCAACTTCATTCTTTGTTTTTACTCTTTTATATGGATTCTTTGGACTTAATACACTTTTAAGTAAGGTTTTTGATAATTCATTTCTATTTGAGTTTATAATAATGTTTTCTCCTTTTTATTTTATTGGAAGTATTGTTGTGTTTATAAGTTTGGTCAAAAAATTTAATAAAGAAAAACATGCAAGCATATCATAAAGAATTAATAGAAAATGAAGCATTGATTTCAAATGCAAAATCATTATTCCAACAAAAGTTTATTTCAAAAGAACAACTTAATGAAGTTAGCTCTAAGCTGGTTTCTTTAGACACAAACCCTAATTTATTAGTCCGATTTGGGTTTTTCTTATTGGGTTGCTTTTTGTTTTCATCAATTGTAGGTTCTATTTCATTACTTTTTATTCCTTTATTAGATTCAAATTATCAAATTGTTCCTTTTTTTTATTTTGGTGTTGGAATAATTGTTCTTGAAATTTTAGTGCATAAAAACTACTTTAAACACGGATTAGATGATGCATTTATTGTTTGTTCACAATTGGCACTTTATATTGGAGTAGGTATTTTGTTTGAGTCGTTTCTAGCAGCATATTTAACCATGTTTGTATTTGGTGCACTATTTTGTATTCGATATGTAAATGCACTTTCTATGTTTGTAAGTTGTATTGGCTTAATTGCATTTATTTTCTTGGCAATTACAGAGCATTCTACTATATCATCAGCATTATTGCCTTTTATTGCTTTTATAGTTGCTGTTTTATTGTATAGTTTATACCTAAAATTAAGTGTAATTGAAGGTTTTTATTTTTACGAATTTGCATTCCAAAATTTAAAAATATTCAGCCTTGTCTTGGGTTATTTTTCATTGAATTATATGGTTGTAAGAGAATTGTCGGAATCATTACTTAATGTTGAGGTTTTGCCAGGAGAAGACATTCCTTTAGCGTTTGTTTTTTATGCAACAACTTTTATAATTCCTGCTATTTATATTTGTTATTCCTTGTTTATAAAAGACAGAATTATTCTTCTTATTGGAATTTTAACCTTTGCTTATTCCATATTTACAATTCGATATTACCATCAAT
>JBEDTP010000006.1:0-9224 GCA_040119075.1 Flavobacterium sp. | reverse complement strand
CTACAGGAAGTGAAATTACAATTATACCAAATGATCATTATTCAGTAACGACTATGGTTGATTTCGGTACAAAAGTATTAGGAACTCAAAATGCCTCGATGAAATGTGTAAAAGAATTTAAAACTGAAATTGCAGATTGTAGAACATTTAGTTTCTTACACGAATTAGAAAGTTTATTACAACATGGTTTAATTAAAGGTGGAGATTTAAATAATGCTATTGTTTATGTAGATAAAGAAATATCTAATGAAACAATGGAAAATTTAAAGAAGGCCTTCGGTAAAGATCAAATATCAGTAAAACCAAACGGAATTTTAGATAACCTTACATTACATTATCCAAATGAGGCTGCTCGTCATAAATTATTAGATGTAGTAGGTGATTTAGCTTTAATTGGTACGCGTATTCAAGGAAAAGTAATAGCTAACAAACCAGGGCACTTTGTAAATACTCAATTTGCTAAAAAAATGGCAAAAATTATTAAAGCTGAACAACGTAATCAGGTTCCAACTTATGATCTAAATCAAGAACCATTAATGGACGTAACAAAGATTATGTCTATGTTACCTCACAGACCTCCATTTTTATTAGTTGATAAGATATTGGAAATGTCAGACAGTCATGTTGTAGGTTTAAAGAATGTGACAATGAATGAAGACTTCTTCGTAGGACATTTTCCTGGAGCCCCTGTTATGCCAGGTGTATTAATAGTTGAAGCAATGGCACAAACAGGTGGAATTTTAATTTTAAGTTCTGTTCCAGATCCAGAAAATTATTTAACTTATTTCATGAAAATTGATAATGTTAAATTTAAAAATAAAGTTCTTCCAGGTGATACATTAGTATTCAAGTGTGATTTAATTTCACCTATTAGAAGGGGAATTTGCCATATGCAAGCAAATGCTTATGCTAATGGCAAATTAGTTACTGAAGCCGAATTAATGGCACAAATTGTTAAAAAGAATTAAACTATGAATCAACCGTTAGCATACGTACATCCTGGAGCAAAAATTGCTCGAAATGTAGTTATAGACCCATTTACTACCATACATAATAATGTAGAAATTGGAGAAGGGACTTGGATAGGTTCTAATGTAACTATTATGGAAGGAGCAAGGATTGGTAAAAATTGTAATATTTTTCCTGGTGCTGTAATTGCAGCTGTTCCACAAGATTTAAAGTTTGGAGGTGAAGATTCATTAGCCATTATTGGTGACAACACAACTATTAGAGAGTGTGTTACTATTAATAGAGGTACATCGGCATCAGGAAAGACAGTAATTGGTCAAAATTGCCTAATTATGGCTACTGCACACATTGCTCATGATTGTCATATTGGAAATAATGCAATTATTGTGAATGGAGTTGCTTTAGCCGGACATGTTACTGTTGGAGATTTCGCAATTATTGGAGGTTTAGCAGCAGTACATCAATTTATTAGTATTGGAGAGCATGCTATGATTTCTGGCGGGTCTTTAGTTCGTAAAGATGTTCCTCCATTTACTAAGGCAGCAAAAGAACCCTTATCTTATGTTGGAATAAATTCTGTAGGATTAAGAAGAAGAGGTTTTACTACTGAAAAAATTAGAGAAGTTCAAGATATTTACAGAATTCTATATCAAAAAAATTACAATACAACGCAAGCCGTTAGTATTATTGAAGCTGAAATGGAAGCTACTAATGAAAGAGATGAAATTTTAGATTTCATTAAAAATTCTTCAAGAGGAATCATGAAAGGATATTCAGGTATTGGTTAGACTAAAAAAATTAAAAATAAAATAAAAAAACTATAATAATGGCAAGTACATCAGATATCAGAAACGGATTATGTATTAAATATAATCACGATATATATAAAATTATTGAATTTTTACACGTAAAACCAGGCAAAGGACCTGCTTTTGTTCGTACAAAATTAAAATCATTAACAAACGGGAAAGTATTAGATAATACATTTTCAGCTGGACATAAAATAGATGTAGTTCGTGTAGAAACACATACTTACCAATATTTATATGCTGAAGCAGAAGATTTTCATTTTATGAATACCGAATCTTTTGAGCAAATTACCCTAAACAAAAATGTATTAGATGCACCTGATTTATTAAAAGAGGGTACTAATGTAATGATTCAAATTAATACGGAAACTGATTTACCATTATCAGTTGATATGCCAGCATCTATAATCCTTGAAGTTACTTATACAGAACCAGGTTTAAAAGGGAATACTGCTACAAATGCAACAAAACCAGCAACAGTAGAGACTGGAGCGAGCGTTAATGTACCTTTATTTATTAACGAAGGAGATAAAATTAAAATTGATACTGCTTCTGGTAATTACATGGAGCGTGTTAAAGAATAGTCTTGTTTTGCTACTTTTTAATCTATAAAAGTTTTATATGAAATTCTCTGCAAAACAAACTCTTAAAGAGATTGCAAAAATAATCAGCGCTACTTATGTTGGTAATGATGATTTTCCAGTTGAAGGTATGAATGAGATTCATGTAGTTACACCAGGAGACATTGTTTTTGTTGATCATCCGAAGTATTATGATAAAGCATTACAATCTGCTGCAACTATTATTTTAATTAATAAGGAAGTAGATTGTCCAAAAGGTAAAGCTCTACTTATTTCAGATGATCCGTTTAGAGATTTTAATATACTTACTAAACATTTTAGACCTTTTCAACCATCAAATGTCTCAATTTCTGAGTCATCTAAAGTAGGAGAGGGTACAATTATACAACCTAATTGCTTTATTGGAAATAATGTAATCATAGGTTCTAATTGTATAATTCACCCAAATGTTACCATTTATGATAATACAACAATTGGGAATAATGTAATCATTCAGGCTGGAACAATTCTAGGTGCTGATGCTTTTTACTATAAAAAACGTCCGGAAGGATTCGACCAACTTTTATCGAATGGAAGAGTTGTAATTGAAGACAACGTTGGAATTGGTGCTTTATGTACTATTGATAGGGGGGTTACTGGTGATACAACTATTGGTGAAGGAACAAAAATTGATAATCAGGTTCATGTTGGTCACGATACAATCATAGGTAAAAAGTGTCTAATTGCTGCTCAAACAGGAATTGCAGGTTGCGTTATAATTGAAAATGAAGTTACCATTTGGGGACAAGTAGGAACCACAAGTGGAATTACAATTGGTGAAAAAGCAATTATATTAGGACAAACAGGTGTAACAAAATCAATTGAAGGAGGAAAGACGTATTTTGGAACTCCAATCGAAGAATCTAGAGAAAAATTGAAACAATTAGTTAATATTAAAAGAATTCCAGAAATTCTAGATAAATTAAAGTAATATGACAATCAAAGAACTACTTAAAGACTTTTATATCTCAGATGGGATAAGAAATGTTGACGCGTTAAATGAAATTTTACATGATAATGTAGTTCTTCATTGGGATAGTTCTGAAGGTAAATTAATTTTAGAAAAAAAAGAACTTTTAAATTTAGCCAAAGAGTTGAATCTAAATTACGCAAAATCAATTATAGAAATTTCACATATTATTGCCGAAGATAATTTTGTTACTATAAGATATAATCATAAAATAGCAACAATTGAAAACCCAAACGAGTTGATGCACATTGCTAAAATCATTGTGATTTGGGAATTTTCTGGAAATAAATTAACAAAAGGCTATCAAATTAGCCAACCTGCATAAAATAAAAACAAAAAAGGTATCGTTTTTTTATCAAAAAACTTACTTTTGCATCACAATAAAAAATATAATTATAATAATCATATCATGAGTGTTTTAGTAAATAAAGATTCAAAAATAATTGTTCAAGGATTTACAGGTAGCGAAGGAACTTTCCATGCTTCTCAAATGATTGAATACGGAACAAATGTAGTAGGTGGAGTTACTCCAGGTAAAGGTGGTCAATCACATTTAGACCGTCCTGTTTTTAATACTGTAAAAGATGCAGTAGACCAAGCGGGAGCTGATACTTCAATCTTATTTGTACCGCCAGCGTTTGCTGCAGATGCAATTATGGAAGCTGCAGATGCAGGAATTAAAGTTATTATTTGTATTACTGAAGGTATTCCAGTTGCTGATATGATTACAGCTTATGAATATATCAAAGGAAAAGATTGTCGTTTAGTAGGGCCTAACTGTCCAGGAGTTATTACTCCAGGAGAAGCTAAAGTTGGTATTATGCCAGGTTTTGTTTTCAAACAAGGAAAAGTTGGTATTGTTTCTAAATCTGGTACTTTAACATATGAAGCTGCTGACCAAGTTGCAAAGCAAGGTTTAGGAGTTACTACAGCTATCGGAATTGGTGGAGATCCAATCATTGGAACTACAACTAAAGAAGCTGTTGAATTATTAATGAATGACCCAGAAACTGAAATTATCATTATGATTGGTGAAATTGGTGGTCAATTAGAAGCTGATGCTGCTAAATGGGTTAAGGCTGACGGGAACAGAAAACCAGTTGTTGGTTTTATTGCAGGTGAAACTGCTCCAGCAGGTCGTACAATGGGTCACGCAGGTGCAATTGTTGGTGGATCTGATGATACTGCTGAAGCTAAAAAACGCATCATGAGAGAAAACGGAATTCACGTTGTAGATTCTCCAGCTGAAATTGGTAAAAAAGTGAAAGAAGTTTTAGGTTAATCAATCTAAAAACAAACAATAAAAAACCCTTTTAATTCTATTAAAAGGGTTTTTATTTTATATAATAATTGTCTTAATGAAAAGGATTAGACCATTTAGGGTTAGTATAAACGTCATTACCAGCAAGAGTAACTAAAAAAGCTTGAAGAGCACTGATTTCTGTACCTGTCATGTTTAATTTTTGACCAATTCCGTTTGGCTTTAATCTTGGATCTAGATTTGTATTTCCTGCTACAATGTTAATCGTATTATAATGTCCTATTGCAGCTTGTAAATTGCTTAAATTTCCAGTATGCATTAATGGAGAGTTTAGTGTTCCATCTTGTTTTGTTAAATTTCTTAAAGAAGGAGCTCTAGTATTAGTAATATCTATAGCTATTGGGTTATTTATTATTCCTATAATAGCATTATTTAGACTATTTGGATCAATGTCAAATTCTGGTGCAGCATGACATCCTACACAACCAACTCCACCACCAGTTCTAGAGCTATTAGCATCAAATTGTGGTGGAGCAAGAAATAAATTTTTACCTAGATTTTCTTGAGCCGTAAAATTTGGAAAATTTTCATTGTCATTAGTTACTAACAATCTTCCAGCATCATATTTAGAATCAAACGATTGTATACTTCTAATGAATTGAGCTAAAGCTAATTGGATTTTAGATTCTGTTATTTCTTCTGATCCATAAACAAACTGAAATAATTCTTGATAATATCCAATACTACTTAAACGAGTAATTAAGTCATTAAAACTCAAATCTCCATTTTCACCACTAAACCCCATTTCTCCATGATCTCTTATAGGCATTGTTGTTTGAATTTCAAGACTAGTTGCTCTTTCGTCCCAAAAGAACTTACTTTCATTAGAAAATCTAGAATTTACTAATCGCATTGAATGTCTTCCAGTGAGTCCATTTGCACCTGAACTTGCAATATCAGCGTCAGTAAAAGCAATTGCTTGTTTATGACAAGTAGCACAAGATGTAGTGTTATTCGAAGATAAATTAGTATCATAAAATAAAACCCTTCCCAATGTAGCACCTTTATCTGTAATGGGATTTAAATCACTATTATCTTTAGTAATGTAATTAGGTATTGTTTGATTCGCATAATTATCTAAATTGTTTAAATCAATACTACTACCAAATGTTTCTTCTACGTTAGGATAACTTTCAATAGAAGAATAATCATCTTCGTCATTATTACATGAACTTAGAAAAAAAACAAAATAAGTAGAAAACAACAATATCCTTTTCATAGAGTTTATATTTAGTTAACTGTAATAAGACTTTAATCTTTAAAAAAGGTTTAATCAAGTAACTTACTATTTTTAAAAGATTAAAATATTCCTATATTTGAACTTTAATTAAAACAAACTAAACGTATATAAAATATTATGAAATTATTACAAGGTAAAGTTGCCATTATAACAGGTGCGAGTAGAGGAATTGGAAAAGGAATTGCTGAGATTTTTGCACAGCAAGGTGCTAATGTTGCATTTACATACAGTTCGTCAGTAGAATCAGCAACAGCTTTAGAGAATGAATTAAATGCTTTAGGTGTTAAAGCAAAAGGATATAAATCAAATGCTGCAGACTTCAACGAAGCTCAAAAATTAGTAGATGATGTAATTGCTGAATTTGGAACTATCGATATTTTAATTAATAATGCAGGTGTTACTAAGGACAACTTATTAATGCGAATGAGTGAAGAAGATTTTGATGCGGTTATCGAAATAAACTTAAAATCGGTATTTAACATGACGAAAGCTGTTCAAAAAATAATGTTGAAAAACCGTAAAGGTTCTATCATTAATATGAGTAGTGTAGTAGGAGTGAAGGGTAATGCTGGACAAGCAAATTATGCAGCTTCTAAAGCTGGTATGATTGGTTTTACTAAATCAATCGCATTAGAATTAGGATCAAGAAACATTCGTTCAAACGCAATTGCTCCAGGTTTTATTGAAACTGAAATGACAGCCAAGTTAAACGAAGATACAGTCAAAGGTTGGAGAGAATCTATTCCATTGAAAAGAGGTGGAACTCCAGAAGATATAGCAAATGTTTGTGTTTTCTTAGCTTCTGATATGAGTGCTTATGTAACCGGACAAGTTATTAATGTAGATGGAGGAATGTTAACATAAAAGTAATTAGTGATTAGTAAATAGTAATTAGTTCCCTGATTATTCTATTTACTAATCACTAGTCACTAATTACTAAATAAAAAAATGACCAAAACAACAATCTTGCTTCTAGTACTTTCAGTAGTTATCGCTGCATTATTGTCGTTTTATCAATATATATACAAAGCCAAAAACAGGTCGAAAGTGACGTTGTTTTTGGCTTTTTTACGTTTTATTTCCGTTTTTACAATTCTTCTCTTACTTATAAACCCTATAATTAGTAGAAAAATTAACGAGATTGAGAAAATTCCTTTACCTATAATTGTCGATAATTCTAGCTCTATTACTGAATTAGAAAACACCAATACAGTTTCTGACTTATTTAATACAATTCTAAAAGACAAAGGTTTAAATGAAAAATATTCAGTTCAGTCATTCACGTTTGATGAAGAATTGAAATCTTCTGAAAATCCATATTTTAAAGGAAAGCAAACACGTATTGATAACATTTCCAAGGAATTAAAACAATTGTATCGAAATAAGAGATTCCCTATTGTTTTACTTACTGATGGAAATCAAACCCAAGGAAATGATTATGTATATACTTTTCCTGAAAATATTTTGGTAAACCCTGTAATATTAGGCGATACAACAACTGTTGTTGATTTAAAAGTAGCGCAAATCAACGTTAATAAATACGCTTTTTTAAAGAATAAATTTCCTGTCGAAATCTTTTTGCAATACAACGGAAACCAAGCGGTTGAAAGTATGTTTTCAATCATTCAAGGAAATCAGGTTGTTTTTAAGGAAAAAGTCCAATTTACTAAAGGTAAAAAAGCAATTACAGTAAATGCTTTATTGCCTGCAGCTAAAGTTGGAATTCAAAAATATACAGCAGTAATTTCACCTTTATCAGCTGAAAAGAATAAAACCAATAACTCTAAATATTTTGCGGTTGAAATTTTAGATCAGCGTAGTGAAATTGCTTTAATTGCCGATATCAATCATCCTGACATTAGTGCTGTAAAAAGAAGTATTGAAGTTAACGAACAACGTAAAGTAATTACTCTTAAAGTAAATGAAATCAAGTCATTAGAAAAATACAATTTATTTGTAATTTATCAACCGAATTCTAAATTTCAATCGGTTTTTGATCACATAAAAAACAGCAACTCAAATTGTTTTATAATTACTGGAAAGCATACTGATTTTACTTTTTTAAATAAAAATAAAACTGATTTTGCTTTTCAAAGTTCCAATCAAACAGAGAATTATTCAGCTAATTTTAATTCAACATTTACCAACTTTTCTCAAGAAAATATTGGTTTTGAAAACTTATCTCCATTAGAAAATAAATTTGTTTCCATTGTTCCAAAAACAAAAATAGAAACATTGCTATTTGCTCGTGTTCGAAATGTTACTTTAGAATCGCCTTTAATGGCTTTTACGGAAGTTAATAAACAACGAACTTCTTATTTATTTGGAGAAAACCTTTGGAAATGGCGTAGTGAAACCTATTTAGCCAAAAACGATTTTAAAGATTTCGATTTGTTTATGGATAAAACCATTCAGTATTTGATTTCAAACGATGCTAAAAAGAGTTTGGTTGTACAGCATGAAAACTTTTATAATACAGGCGAAAACATTAGTATTAAAGCTCAATATTTCAATAAAAACTATGAGTTTGATGCGGATGCACTTTTAGAAATAACATTGATAAACCAATCAACTAAAAAAGTGTTGAAATACAATTTTATAAAAACCAATACCGATTTTGAAGTTGTATTTAACGATTTAGAAGCAGGAAACTATTCGTTTACGGTTAGAGAGACGAAACAAAAAGAAGTTTATAACGGAAATTTTGAAGTTTTGGATTATAACAGTGAAAAACAATTTGTAAACCCAAACAAAGACCAACTGACACTATTGGCTAAGAATACCAATGGAAATGTGTATTACCCAAATCAAATTGAACGTTTAATAAACGTTTTAACCAAAGATGAACAATACAAGCCAATTGCTAAGCAAGTTGTACAGAAATCTCCGCTAATTAACTTAAAATGGCTTTTAATCTTATTAGCCATTACATTGGCAACAGAATGGTTTGTGAGAAAGTATAATGGGTTGGTTTAAAGTTTGTCAAGTTCTGATTTTATAGGCTTAAATTCTTGTTTGTAACATATCTTTTCTAATTTGAAGAGATTTTCTTTTATAGCTTTTTTCCTAATTTCAGATAATTTCTTAAATCGTTTTTTTCTAAGTCTATCGATTTTATTTGATGAAATAAAATCATAGATATGGTAGTTTAAAAGAATAATTTCTAAATAATCACAATCTTCAAAGACCACAATTTCAGTTTTTTCATAATTTATTCCTCTAAAAAATAATTTAGTTGCTTTTTCTGGAAATGAAATTTTAAAATATCCATCAAAATCTGTTTTTCCTATAATAC
>JBEDTP010000005.1:0-9302 GCA_040119075.1 Flavobacterium sp. | reverse complement strand
TAAACCTTTTTCATTTTATAAAGTCTAAATGTAATATTTATATGTTAAATGTTGTAACAAAATTAAAAGTTAATAGTCTTAATTAGTATAATTAAACAAACAAAAACAATGAAAAAAATACTTATTGCATCTTTAATGATGTTTTCTGGGTTTATAAATGCTCAAGATTTTCAAGGTATGGCAGTGTATGAGTCAAAAACAAGTACCGCAGACTTTATGAAAGGAATGGGAGGAAATAGAGATATTACACCTGAGATGCAAAAAAATATAGAAGAAAGAATGAAAAAAATGTTTGAGAAAACATTTATCTTAAATTTCAATAAATCTGCTTCTATATATAAAGAAGAAGAGAAATTAGAAGCTCCAGGTCAACAAGGAGGAGGGAGAATGATGACTTCGATGATGGGAGGTGGTGGAACCCAATATAAAAACGTAAAAGAAAAGCAGGTAATTGTTGATAAAGAATTTTTTGGTAAAGAGTTTTTAATTAAAGATTCATTGCCTAAACTAGAATGGAAACTTGAAGGAGAGTCTAAAATGATTGGTCAATATAATTGTTTTAAAGCAACAGCAGTTCGCCCAGTAAGTGATTCAGATTTTAGAAACTTCCGTTTTAGAGGTGGAAAAGATGATGAGAAAAAAGAAAAAGAAGGAGATGAAGTTAAAAAAGACTCAACAAGCTCAAAAACTAACTTAATGGATCAATGGGAAATGCCAAAGGAAATTGTTATTACTGCATGGTATTCTCCTGAAATACCGGTAAATCAAGGGCCTGAAAATTATTGGGGTTTGCCTGGTTTAATTTTAGAAGTTAATGATGGTAAAACATCAATCTTGTGTTCTAAAATTGTGTTAAACACAAAAGACAAAGTCGAAATTAAAGCGCCTACAAAGGGAAAGCAAGTTACTCAAAAAGAATATGATGAAATCGTAACAAAGAAAATGGAAGAAATGAGAGAAGTGTACGGTAATCAAAGAGGTGGCCGCGGAGGAAGATTTCATTAATGTTTTTGAGAGATTTAAAAATGAAAAAAATAATATTTATTATAATAATGGCACTTTCTATGAGTGCTATTTCACAAAATATTCGTGTCGAAGGTTTTGTTAAAGATAGTACAGGTTTAGGTTTAGAGATGGCTAATGTTATGGCTATTAATAAAGAGACTAAAACAATGGATGCCTACGCAATTACAAATGAAAAAGGAAAATATTTTCTTAATTTGAGTGCAAATGCATCTTATGATATTAAAGCAAGTTATATTGGTTATCAATCGTTTGAATCTGTTTTTAAAACCACTACTACAAATACGGATTATAATATTTTAATGAAGGCTGGAGTTCAATTAAAAGATGTAGAGGTGGTTTATGAAATGCCTGTTACAATATCTGGCGATACAATTATTTATAATTCCGATTCTTTTACTAATGGTACTGAACGAAAATTAGAAGATGTTCTTAAAAAACTTCCAGGCGTTGAGGTTAATGCCGATGGAGAGATTCAAGTTGAAGGTAAGACTGTATCCAAAGTTATGGTAGAAGGAAAAGATTTTTTTGATGGTGACACAAAAATTGCTACCAAAAACATTCCTGCTAACGCGTTAGATAAGATTCAAGTTTTAAGAAATTATAATGAAGTTTCAAATTTGAAAGGACTTGAAAATAATGAAGAGAGTATTGCTTTAAATATTAAGCTAAAAGAAGGTAAAAAGAATTTTTGGTTTGGCGATATTACTGCTGGCGGTGGTTTTAGAGATGATGAAGCTGATGGTTATTTAGTTAATCCAAAGCTATTTTATTACAGTCCAAAATACAGTATTAATGTTATAGGGAATATAAACAATATCGGTGAATTGCCATTAACGGCTAGGGATTATTTTAAATTTACTGGTGGATTTAGAAACATGATGAGCAAAGGTGGTTCATCTTTTAATGTGTCTTCTAATGATTTAGGTATTTTGGGATTAAGAAATAATCAAGCTGCAAATATTGACACAAAATTTGGAGCGGCTAATTTTAGTTATAATCCAACAAAAACATGGACAATTAGCGGTTTTGGTATCTTTTTGAATAATAAAACCAATATTCAAACAAGTTCGGTTACAGAAAGAACTGATAATTTGCCTGATGGTTCGACACAAGATATTACTGAGACAAGAACTGAAAATACATTGCAAAGAAGTCAACAAACTTTATTAAAATTGAGTTCTAGTTATGTTCCTTCTGCAAAATTACACTTAGATTATGATGCTTTAATTAAGTTATCCGATCAAAAAGAGGATCAAGGAGTTTTTTCTTCTTTATTGTCTGATATTTATACAAACAAAAAGCAAAATCCTTTTTCAATAAATCAGAATTTAAATTATTACTATACTTTAAATACTAAAAATGTTTTTGCTTTTGAAATGCAACACTTGTATCAAGATGAAGATCCTTTTTACAATGCAAATTTAGCTACTCAGCCTTTTGTTTTGTCTGGCTATGACAACGGGCAAACTAGAAATGATGTTAATCAAAATCGTTTTGTTAAGACAAATAAAACAGATGTGAAATTTGATTATTACTATATGATAACTCCAAAGAGTAATATTAATTTAACATTAGGAAATACATATTCTTATCAAAATTTTAATTCACATATTTTCCAAGTTTTAGATAACGGAAGTGTTAATGATTTAAATAATCCTGAAAACAACAATGATGTTGATTATGTTTTTAATGATGTTTTTTTAGGGGTTCATTATAAATTTATTAAAGGGAAGTTTACCTTTAACCCTGGATTTAGTTTGCATCAGTTCAACACAAAAGATTCGCAGTTAAACACAGTGAATAAAAATAGTTTCACAAGGTTGTTGCCTGATGTATACGCCTTGTTCCAAATTAAAAAATCGGAGACGCTAACATATAACTATAGAATGAGCAACTCTTTTACTGATGTAAATAGATTAGCAGAAGGTTTTGTTTTTTCTAATTATAATAGTTTGTTTAGTGGAAATAGAAATTTAGAGAACTCATTATCTCACGTTCATAGTTTAAGATATTTTAAATACAATATGTTTAATTTTGAAAATATATTTGCTAATTTAACGTATACCAAGCAGGTAGATGCAATTAAAAACAGAGCTTTATTTACAGGTGTAAATCAAGTTTCGTCTTCCGTAAATATGAACTCAAATTTTGCTGACGAGACATTTAGTGGTAATTTTAATTACGGGCGTTCATTTGCAAAGTATTATAAAGCCTCTGGAGGTGTGAATATTAATTGGAGCCGTTTTAATAACATCCGTGTTTATCCAGATTCAGATTCAGATCCAACCAACAACCCAACAGAAGTTCAAACAACAGAATCATTTACTCAAAATTATAATGTTCGTTTTTCAACAAATTTCAAAACCTTACCTAATCTAGGGTTGTCTTATGGTTTAACAATTAATGACAATTTTAGTGATGTTTTTTATACAGATAGTCCAGCTGTAACTTTAGAATATTATTTCTTAGATGCGTTTTCATTTACATCTGAGTATAACTTCTATCATAACAGAAACAAATCAAAATCAGTTGAAACAGAATATGATTTTCTAAATGCGTCTTTAATTTATCAAAAGAAAGACAGTAAATGGGAATATAAATTAGCTGCAACTAATCTATTAGACACTAGAGCTTTGAATGATAATAGTTTTAGTCAATTAGGAGGTTCAAGTACTTTTTCAAGTTACATTGTACAACCAAGATACGTTATTCTTAGTTTGAAATATAATTTATAATCTTATCTTTTAATAGTGACAAATAAAAAACCTGATTCAAATTAATGAATCAGGTTTTTTGTTATTTGTACTTCTAATTTTATTTCAAAATCAAATCTTTATAAACCAAAAGCAGACTTTACTTTGTCTACAAAGTCTAATTTTTCCCATGTAAACAATTCTACATCAACTGTTTTTGGTTCGCCATTAGGTAATTTGAATGTCTTAGTTACTGTTTCTGGGGTTCTTCCCATATGTCCATAAGCAGCAGTTTCACTATACATTGGGTTTCTTAATTTTAAACGTTGCTCTATAAAATACGGACGCATATCAAAAATTTCCTCAACAACTTTACTTATTTCTCCATCAGTCATATTTAGTGTTGAAGTTCCATAAGTGTTTACATTAATTGAAGTGGGTTGAGCAACTCCAATTGCGTATGAAACCTGAACTAATACTTCATCGCATAATCCTGCGGCAACTAAATTTTTTGCAATATGACGCGTTGCATAAGCAGCAGAACGGTCTACTTTACTTGGGTCTTTTCCAGAAAAAGCGCCACCACCATGAGCTCCTTTTCCACCATATGTATCCACAATGATTTTTCTTCCTGTTAAACCAGTATCTCCATGAGGTCCACCAATTACAAAAACACCTGTTGGGTTAATATGATACGTAATATCATCATTAAATAAATGAGCGTATTGAGGATACTGTGCTTTTATTCTTGGAATTAAAATAGAAACTAAATCGTTTTTAATTTTTGATAACATTTCATCTTCCGCAGCAGTTTTATCTTCTTTACTGTTTGATTTTGGCTTAACAAAATCATCATGTTGTGTAGAGATTACAATTGCATCAATTCTAACAGGTTTGTTGTCGTCAGAATATTCTAAAGTAACTTGTGATTTTGCATCAGGACGCAAATAGGTAATTGCTGCATTTTCTCTTCTTAAATTCGCTAATTCAATTAATAACGCATGAGATAAATCTAATGCTAATGGCATGTAGTTTTCTGTTTCATTAGTTGCATAACCAAACATCATACCTTGATCACCAGCGCCTTGTTCTTCTTTGTTTGCTCTGTCAACACCTTGATTAATATCGGCAGATTGTTCATGAATTGCAGATAAAATACCACAAGAATTGGCTTCAAACATATATTCACTTTTGGTATAACCAATTTTCTTGATTACGTCTCTAGCAATTTGTTGCACATCTAAATAAGTGTCTGATTTTACTTCTCCTGCTAAAATTACCTGACCAGTTGTTACAAGTGTTTCACATGCAACTTTAGATTCTGGGTCAAATGCTAAGAAGTTGTCAATTAAAGCGTCGCTAATTTGGTCAGCAACTTTGTCCGGATGCCCTTCACTCACGGATTCTGACGTAAATAAATAAGCCATAATATAATTTGTTTTAAAATTAATAATTATGAAAAAAAATAAGATTGCACGAAAAAACTAAAGGAGGGATTTATTTCTGCTTTAGCATTTTTTTAACGAGGTTGCAATCAGTCAAATTTTTCCTCTTTATTTCTTCCGCAAATTTATAAAATCAAATTGAATTTCAAGTACATATTCTTCTTTTTTTATTTTATTGGAATTTATTAGTTGAATTTTGTTTTAGTGGTTTGATTTTCTGATTTTAATTAAAATATTGGAATAACAATCTAAATAATGTTTTTTATATAACAAAAAATAGAAAAATTATCTATTTATTTTTTATATACAGAAATTAAATCTAGTTTTGCTCCGTTAAAATAAAGTATTTAAGATGAGTTTTATAATGTGCAATATGGTTATGATGATGTGGAGATTTCCACAGAGGATTTCTATTGTATAATTTTAAGATTAAAATGTTCAATAAAAAGTCTCTGTAAAATTGCAGAGACTTTTTTTGTTTAAAAAATAATGTTGTGAGTAAGATAAAAAAAATTACCATTAAAGATTTCAAATTAAAAAATGAGATTGAATATTCAGAGATAGTTATCTCATATCAAATTTTTGGAAAGCCGATTGGTTCTGCTCCATTGGTTTTGGTTAATCATGCTTTGACTGGTAACTCACAAGTTATAGGGAGAAACGGTTGGTGGAATGAACTAGTTGGAGAAAATAAAACTATTGATACAAATAAGTATGCAGTTTTGGCCTTTAATATTCCAGGAAATGCTTTTCAAGACGATAAAAATATAATTGTTAATTATAATGACTTTATAACTTATGATATAGCTGAATTGTTTTGGAAAGCTATTGATTTTTTTAAAGTAAATAAAATATTTGCGGTTATTGGAGGAAGTTTAGGCGGAGCAATAGCTTGGGAAATGGCTGCTATTCGCCCAACGGCTATTAAACATTTAATACCAATTGCTACAAGTTGGAAATCATCTGATTGGTTAATTGCAAATGTTTTAATTCAGGATTTAATTTTGAATAATTCAAAAAACCCTATTCAAGATGCGCGCATTCATGCTATGTTATTGTACCGAACACCAGAATCGTTAAAGGAAAAGTTCAATACAACTTATCAAAGCGAAGATTTGTTCCAAGTAGAAAGTTGGCTTTTATACCACGGAGAAAAGCTGAAGGATCGATTCCAGCTTTCAGCTTATAAATTAATGAATCATTTATTAAAAACAACTAATGTTTTAAGAGAAAAATCAGTAGAAAAACTTGCAAAAGAAATTACTTCTACTATTCATTTAGTTGCAATTGATGCCGATTGTTTTTTTACGGCTAGCGAAATTCGAATGTGCTTCTCAGCTTTAAAAAAGTATAAAAAAAATGTGCTTTATAACCAAATTCAATCAGTGCATGGACATGATGCTTTTTTAATTGAATACAGGCAGTTAAATAAAATTTTAAAACCAATATTTAAATAATGCAAAAATGAAAATACTAAAATTTGGAGGGAAATCTCTAGCAAACGGAAAAGGTTTACAAAGCGTTATACAAACAATTGCACAAAAATATTTTAATAATGAACCAATTGCAGTGGTTGTTTCTGCAAGAGGAAATGCAACAGATGAATTGGTGATTTTGCTTAAAAAAGCACAAGCAAATATTGCCTATAAAAATGACTTTGAAGAATTTAAAAAATACCAATTGAATGGATTGGATAAAAATATTTTTGAAGAAGAGTTTCTAATATTAGGAAAAATATTTGAAGGTGTTTCGCTTTTAGGGGATTATAGTGAGAAAATTAAAGATCAAATTATTGCTTTTGGCGAAATTATTTCGGCTAAATATATATCGCATTTATTAAACGAAAATAGTATTAAAGCAAATTTTACCGATGCTAGAAAATTTATTAAAACAGATGCAAATTTTGGCAACGCACAACCTATCGACATAGTTTCAAGACGAAATATTGTGGATTATTTTAAACAAAATAAAGAGGTTGTTAATGTGGTTACTGGATTTATCGGCTCTACATTAAATAATGAAACTACAACCTTAGGAAGGAATGGAAGTAATTATACGGCTTCACTTTTGGCAAATTATTTAAATGCTATAGAGTTTCAAAACTATACGCATGTAGATGGAATTTTTACTGCTAATCCAGATTTGGTTGCAGATGCTAAGAAGATAGAACGATTGTCATTTAATGAGGCAAATGAATTAGCAAATTTTGGTGCTCAAATTCTGCATGCAAAAACTATTATTCCATTGGTTGAAAAAAATATTCCGTTACGAATTTTAAATACTTTTAATGTAGATAGTGAGGGAACATTAATCACTTCTGAACAAACAAACGAAGGTATAAAATCGCTTTCTGTGCTAACAAATGTTTCGCTGATTAATTTAGAAGGAAGAGGTTTGTTGGGTAAAACCGGAGTCGATGCTCGTATTTTTAGAGTATTGGCTGATAATGATATAAGTGTAAGTATCGTTTCACAAGGTTCTTCGGAAAGAGGAATTGGATTAGTTGTTGGTTCAGATAAAGCATCAAAAGCTTTAGTAGAGTTAGAAAAAGAATTTGAAAACGATTTTTATACCAAAGATGTAAATAAAATTTCGGTTAACGATAATATAGCGGTGATTTCAATAATTGGTCAAGACCTAAGTAATTTTTACAAACCTTATACTGCTTTAATTCGAAATAAAATCACTCCAATTCTTTTGAATAATACAATTACAGGTCGAAATATTAGTTTGGTAATTGATAAGAGCGAATTTAAACGTGCTTTAAATGTTATTCATGGAGAAATATTTGGAGTGGCAAAAAAAATAAATATTGCAGTTTTTGGGCACGGTTTAGTTGGTGGAACTTTAATTGATCAAATTGTAAGTTCTGCTGAAAAAATTGAAAAGAAGAAAGGGATAAAATTAAATGTATTTGCAATTGGAAATTCTAAAGAAGTTGTGTTGAATAAGTTTGGAATTAATGAAAATTGGAAAGAAACATTGCAAGAGAAAGGAAATTCATATGCTGTTGAAGATGTTATTGCTTACGCAAAAGAACATCATTTAGAAAATTTAATTGCAATTGATAATACGGCAAGCTCAATTTTTGTTGAAAATTATATTGCTTTAGCTGAAAATAGTTTCGATTTAATTTCTTCAAATAAAGTGGCTAATACATTAAGTTTTGAATTTTATAAAAAATTGAGAAAAGTATTAGAAGAAAATCAAAAAGAATACCTGTATGAAACTAATGTTGGAGCTGGTTTGCCATTAATTGATACGATTAAGCTTTTGCACTTATCAGGCGAGAACATTACTAAAATAAAAGGTGTTTTCTCGGGTTCTTTGAGTTATTTGTTTAATAATTATTCTAAAAAAGAGGCTCCGTTTAGTCAAGTTTTACAAGAAGCAATTGATAACGGATTTACTGAACCAGATCCAAGAGAAGATTTGTGTGGAAATGATGTGGGTCGAAAATTGTTAATTCTAGCACGTGAACTTGATTTGCAAAATGAGTTTGAAGAAGTGCAAATTCATAATCTAATTCCTGAAAATTTAAGAGAGGGTAAGGCAACTGAATTTTTAACTCGATTAGAAGAATTTGATACTGTTTATGAGGGAATCAAGAACGGTCAAAAAGAAAATCATGTGTTGCGATATATTGGGGAGCTTTCTGGAAATCTACAACAAGATAAAGGGACTTTAGAAGTTAAATTGGTTTCAGTTCCTGAGAATTCGGCATTAGGTTCATTACAAGGTTCTGATTCTATTTTTGAAATCTATACTGAATCGTATGGAGAACAACCTATTGTAATTCAAGGCGCGGGAGCAGGAGCGAATGTTACTGCGAGAGGTGTTTTTGGGGATATTTTACGTTTGTCAGATAAAAAATTATAAAATGAGTAAACAAGAATTAGGTTTTGAAACCCAAGCAATACGTTCGCAATTAGAGCGAACACAATTTTCCGAACATTCTGTGCCATTATACTTAACATCGAGTTTTGTTTTTGATGATGCGGAAGACATGCGGGCTTCATTTGCAGAAGAGAAAAGTAAAAATCTATACAGTCGGTTTTCTAATCCAAATACATCTGAATTTGTACAGAAAATTTGCCAAATGGAAGGCGCAGAAGAAGGTTTTGCGTTTGCAACCGGT
>JBEDTP010000004.1:0-9313 GCA_040119075.1 Flavobacterium sp. | reverse complement strand
ATATTTCATTTTTCTAATTACTCTCATGACTTCTTTAAATGATGAATAAGAATTATTGTCAAACTCTTTAAGATAAGGTTTAGACTCAATTAATAATTCTTTTGCTTCATCAAAACCATTTAAAAAACAAATCATAAAAACAGAAGGTAAGTTTTCTAAATCTTTCAATTCATTCTGATTTAATTTTAAGCCTTTTTTTAACTTTTTTAATAATGATAAATTAGAATTGTAAATATGGTGAAGCATTTTTTTATTGTATTGAGGTGGTTTAAATAGTAGTTCAGTGTTTATTTTATAATAACCGTTATCAAAAAAAGTAATGGTAACTTTTTCTAAAGGATAATAACTCGTTTTATCATTGATCCCCAATGCCACATATTCGGTAATAGTAAAAGAATCATTATCAAAACTAATGCTAACATCATCTTGCGCAGAATAAAATAATTTTACTTGTTCATTAATAAGTTCAATATCTACTCTTGAATAAAATATTTCATCACGAACTTTCTTTTTAACTCCACTCCAGCAGACAATAAATAACTCTTTAAAAACATTATATTCAGAATGTAAGTCTTTGTGTTTTACATTTACAAATTCTAAAACACTATCAAGAGTATTTTTAATACTATTTCTAGAATTATTTTCAATACTAATAACTGTTTCAGTATTTACTTTTGAAAAAGGGACCTTGTCTTCTGTCGGGATTGAATTACTTCCCCTTCTAACAAAAATAGTATTTGCAGGAATAGTATGAATCCCTTTTTTAAAGTAAGAAACAGAACTTTTAGGTTTAATTGTTACAAGCCCAAGCACTTTTTCTTTACTTAATAAAGGAAAGGGAACGTTTTCGTATTGAATTTTTGGAGGGTTTTCAAGAAAAGCATTAACTAAATTTTGAATTCTACTATCATCATAAAAATCAACTCCAGTGATAATATTTGCTTCGTCTTCTACACCAACAACAATGTAAGAGTTGTTTACAGGGTTTGAATTAGAAAGCGCACAAATATGTTTTAAAAATTTTGATTTTCCTTCTCGAGAATGAAGGTTTAACTGACGTTTTTTATCATAGAAACTATTCTCATCATTGTGAGTAAGTAAATTTTTTATTAATAAACGTTTATTAATCATTAAAAAACATATTATTTCTTAAAAATATAAAACAAAATCATAAAACACTGCTAAATTAAGCAATTGTTTATTTTTTTTAACGGTATATTAACAATGAAGTTATAAATAAATTTTCAATTTTGAAATGTTAATTTTTTTTTGAAAATTTGACCCCAAAATAAAATGAAAATGGAAGAAAATACTACTACAATTGACATTCGTGCAATAAATGAAAAGATAGAAAGAGAAAGTGCATTTGTTGATTTATTAACCATGGAAATGAACAAAGTAATTGTTGGTCAAAAATACATGATTGAAAGATTACTTATTGGACTTTTAGGACAAGGACATATTTTGTTAGAAGGTGTACCTGGTTTGGCAAAAACTTTAGCCATTAATACTTTGTCACAAGCTGTTCATGGTTCTTTTAGTAGAATTCAGTTTACACCAGATCTTTTACCTGCCGATGTTGTAGGAACAATGATTTATAGTGTAAAAGACAATGATTTTACCATTAAGAAAGGACCAATATTTGCAAACTTTGTTTTGGCTGATGAGATTAATCGTGCTCCAGCAAAAGTGCAATCGGCTCTTTTAGAGGCAATGCAAGAAAAACAAGTTACCATTGGTGATACTTCTTTTAAGTTAGACAAACCATTTTTAGTAATGGCAACACAAAATCCAGTTGAACAAGAAGGAACTTATCCTCTACCAGAAGCTCAAATGGACCGTTTTATGCTAAAAACAGTAATTGATTATCCAAAAATGGAAGACGAACGCTTAGTTATTCGTCAAAATTTAAATGGAGAGTTTAATAAAGTAAACCCAGTCGTTTCTGTTGATCAAATTATCAGAGCTCAACAAGCGGTTAGAGAAGTTTACATGGATGAGAAAATTGAAAAATATATTTTAGATATTATTTTCGCAACTCGTTATCCTGAAAAATACAATTTAGAAAGTTTAAAACCATTAATTAGTTTCGGTTCTTCGCCTCGTGGAAGTATCAATTTAGCAATTGCCGCTAAATGTTATGCTTTTATTAAAAGAAGAGGTTATGTAATTCCAGAAGATGTTCGTGCAGTTGTGCATGATGTTTTACGTCACAGAATAGGAATTACGTATGAAGCAGAAGCCGAAAATGTAACTTCAGTTGATATCATCAATAAAATTGTAAACGAAATAGAAGTACCTTAATAAGTGACAAGGTAAAAGGCAAAAGGGATTAGTGAAACATCTATTGCCTATTGCTAACGCCTAATGCCTCAAAAAAATGGATACTAAAGAAATTCTTAAAAAAGTTCGAAAAATTGAAATCAAAACCCGAAGATTGAGCGATCATATCTTTTCGGGAGAATATCACACGTCTTTTAAAGGACGAGGAATGACATTTTCTGAAGTTAGACAATACCAATATGGTGACGATGTAAGATCGATTGATTGGAATGTTACGGCCCGCTATAACGAACCTTATGTGAAAGTTTTTGAAGAAGAACGCGAATTAACCATGATGTTGATGGTAGATTGCAGTGGTTCGGAAATTTTTGGCACTAAAAACCAATTTAAAAGCGAAGTTATAACAGAAATTGCAGCAACACTTGCTTTTTCGTCAACAAACAACAACGATAAAGTTGGGCTTATTTTATTTTCAGATCAAATAGAATTATATATCCCTCCTAAGAAAGGGAAGTCACACGTTTTACGTATAATTAGAGAATTAATTGAGTTTAAACCAAAAAGCAGAAAGACCGATTTAGCACAAGCTTTGAAGTTTTTATCGAGTGTAATGAAAAAGAAAGCCATTGTGTTTTTAATTTCAGATTTTATGGTAAATGATTACGAGAAAACTTTAAAAATAGCAGCTAGAAAACACGATTTAACCGGAATTAGGGTTTATGATAAGCGCGAAGAAACGATTCCTAATTTAGGAATTGTAAACTTGATTGATGCTGAAACTGGTGAAACAATGTTAGTGGATACAAGTTCGAGAAATGTTCGTGCTGTATATGCAAAAGAATATGCAGAAAATGTAAAATATTTCTCAGAAATGTTCTCAAAATCAGGTGCTGGTGTTTTAAGTTCAAGAGTAGATGAAAGTTATGTAACCAAATTATTAGGTTATTTTAAAGCAAGAAATTAAAATTTAAGATTGTTGATTAACGATTTTTGATTTCAGAATGAAAATTAAAATAAATGAGAAAAGCAGAATTAGAAGAAAGATTGATTGAATTTGCATCGCAAGTAATTGTGTTTACAAAATCTATTGAAAATTCTTTTGCAGGAAATCATCTTTCGGGACAAATAATTCGCTCTTCAACATCGCCAGCTTTAAATTATGGTGAAGCACAAAGCGCAGAAAGTAAAAAAGATTTTATACATAAAATGGGTATTTGTTTAAAAGAACTTCGAGAAACATATAATTGTATTCGTATAATTGAACGAACAAGTCTTTCTAAAGAAATAAATAAAACTAATGATTTAAAAAAAGAGGTAAATGAATTGATTTCTATTTTTGTTGCGAGTATTAAAACCGCAAAGAATAATTCTGAAATCAAAAATCGTTAATCATCATTCGTCAATAAAAATATAAATGAGAATTTTTCAAAATCAAAAATCGTTAATCTTCAATCTTCAATCTTCAATTAAATTGATAGGTTTTCTGTTATATTGCTCTTTTGGCTTTTCTCAAAGCATTACTTCTTCCATAGATTCTACTCAAATAAAAATTGGCTCTCAATTTAATTTAACGATTAAAGCTAAAGTTTCAAAAACAGATAAAGTTGTTTTTCCTGAAGGAAAACTTTTCGGCGTTTTAGAAGTCTTAGAATCGTATCCAATAGACTCAATAAAATTAAATGACAAACTAGAATTAATAAAAAAATACGGCTTAACTCAATTTGATTCTGGAAAGTACGTATTGCCTAAATTGGCAGTTGTAATTAATAACAAAACATTTAGAACCGACTCTTTTGCCGTTGTTGTGAATGATGTTGTTGTTGACACAATTAAGCAACAAATGTTTGATATTAAACCGATTATTAAAGTAGAAAAACCAACAAGCTATTGGTGGTTATATGCTATTTTAATTTTAATTGGTTTGGCATTAATTGGTTACGGAGCTTATTATTTCATTAAGAAAAGACAAAATAAAAAAAATGAAGTAGAAGCTATTTTATTTGCTTCACCAATTGAAAAAGCAATAGCGGAATTAGAAGTATTAGAAAAAAAATCACTTTGGCAAAAAGGAGAAACAAAAGCGTATTATTCTGAACTTACCGATATAACTCGTAATTATATTGAAGAAGTCATTGAAATTCCAGCAATGGAGAGTACTTCAAATGAGTTGTTTGATGCTTTAAAAATTTCAGTTCGTCAAAAAAACATAAAAATAAGCGCTGATACTTTAGCTAAATTTAAAAGAGTAATGGAAACATCCGATTTGGTAAAATTTGCTAAATCAAAACCATTAGACTTTGAAATTGAAAACGATAAAAGCACTATTAATACGTTTCTAATTTCTTTAGACAAAGCTATTCCAAGAACAGAAGAAGAAACAGAAAACTTATTTGCCGAAGAATTAAAACGTAAAAAAGAACGTTCTCAAAAACTGCAACGTATTTTTATTCCATTAACGTTAGTTGGAATTATTTTATCAATAATCCTTGTCTTTTTGGGAATTACAAGAGGTATGGATTTCTTAAGAGATAATGTAATTGGTCACAGCACAAAATCAATGTTAGATGATGAATGGGTAACATCCGATTATGGAGATCCAGCAATAATTATTTCAACACCAAAAGCATTAACAAGAAATACAGATGCTCGTATTTTAAATAATTTGCCTGAAAATGTAAAGTCAACAAGTACTTTCTTTTACGGAAGTGTACTCGATAATTTTTCAGTTGTTTTAAGTACTACTTCTTTTAAAGACTCGGTTCAAGGTTCTTTAGATATGGTTTTAGAACAAGATTTAAAACAATTAGAATCTTTCGGAGCTAAAAATATAGTTGTAAACACTGGAGATTATGAAGATCCAAAAGGATTAACGGGTAAAAAATCGGAAGGAACATTTAGCGTTTTAGATCCAATTTCTAAAGAAGATATTAAAATGTACTATTCCATTTTAGTTTTTTCTCAAGGAACAGGAATTCAAGAGTTAATATTGGTTCACAAATTGGAAGATGAAAATGCAGCTGAAATAATGAAACGAATTGTAGAATCGATTGAGTTAAGAAAAGTAGTTAAATAATGAAGAACATTACATTTTTACATCCCGAATTTTTTTGGTTGTTTTTGGTTCTTCCAATTGCAATTGCTTGGTATTGGTTTACAAACAAAAAACAACGTGCAACACTTAAAATAAGTTCAACAAAATCATTTAAAGGCAGCGCAACTTTAATTGCTAAATTGCAGCCGTTATTATTCGTTTTAAGATTATTAGCTTTAAGTGCAATTATTGTAGCCTTAGCAAGACCAAGAAGTGTAGACGTTTCTTCAAAGTCTAGAACTACAAAAGGAATTGATATTGTTATGGCAATTGATGTTTCGGGAAGTATGTTGGCAAAAGATTTAAAGCCAAATCGTTTAGAAGCTTTAAAAAGAGTTGCTGCAGAATTTGTTGAAGACAGAATAAATGATAGAATTGGTTTGGTAGTTTATGCTGGCGAAAGTTATACAAGAACTCCAGTTACATCTGATAAAACAGTAATTCTTCAGTCGTTAAAAACAGTAGAATATGACGATTCAATTATTGCCGATGGAACGGGAATTGGTGTTGGATTAGCAACTGCAATTAATAGAATAAAAGACAGTAAAGCAAAAAGCAGAATTATTATTTTATTGACTGATGGAGTAAATAATTCAGGAACAATTGATCCAAGAATGGCTGCTGATATTGCAAAAGAATACGGAATTAAAGTATATACTATTGGAATTGGAACAAATGGAATGGCTCCTTTTCCATACGCAAAAGCTCCAAATGGTAAGTTCTTGTACCAAAACATGAAAGTAGAAATTGACGAAAAGTTAATGAAAGAAATCGCCAAAACTACTGATGGAAAATATTTTAGAGCAACAAGTAACGCCAAATTAAAAGAAATTTATACCGAAATTAATAAACTAGAAAAAACAGAAGTAGAAGAAAAAAAATATTTCAATTACGATGAGAAATACCAACCATTAGTTTGGCTTGCATTATTCTTATTATTTGTTGAGGTGCTTTTAAAGAACACTATTTTTAAAGGTTTAGTTTAAATTAGAAATTGAAACGATGTATCATCAATTAGAAAATCCACAATATTTATACTTACTATTAATAATTCCATTATTAGTAGTTCTTTTCTTGTTTCAATTATTTTGGAGAAGAAAGAAAAGAGCAGAATTTGGTGATTTAGAATTGGTTCAACGATTAAGTCCGGAAGCTTCTAACTTTAAACCCGTTTTAAAGTTTGTAACCTTATCACTTGCTTTAGTTGCCATAATTATTGCTTTGGTAAACCCAAAAATTGGAACTAAAATGGAAACGGTAAAACGTCAAGGAATTGACATTGTTTTCGCTTTAGATATTTCAAAAAGTATGTTGGCAGAAGATATTGCGCCTAATCGTTTAGAGAAATCAAAACAATTAATTTCTAATATTATCAGCACTTTAGGTAACGATAGAGTAGGAATTGTAGGTTATGCAGGAAGCGCTTATCCGGTTTTGCCAATGACAACTGATTACAGTATTGCAAAAATGTATTTGCAAAACATGAATACAAACATGATTTCTTCACAAGGAACTGCTTTAAACGATGCTATTCGATTATCTGAAACCTATTTTGATGCTGTCGATACCAGTAAATTAATCATTTTAGTTTCAGATGGAGAAGATCACGGAGCAGATTCTGATTTAGGAAGTGAATTAGCAAAAGAAAAAGGAATTAAAATTATAACAATGGGTGTTGGTACAGAAAATGGTGGTCCAATTCCAATTAAAAACGATAGCGGTTCTCTTTCTGAATACAAAAAAGACAGTAAAGGCGAAACTGTTATTACCAAATTAAACACTGAAATTCTAGAAAAGATAGCTAAGAATACAAAAGGAGGTTATATTGCAGGTAATAATACAAAAGAAGCATTAGATCGATTGAAAAACGCAATGGATAACATTGAAAAAACTGAGTTTGAAACAGAGCAAATTGCGGAATATCAAACACAATATCAGTGGTTTTTAGCATTTGCATTTTTCTTAATTTTAATTGATGTTTTCTTTTTTGAAAAGAAAACTGCTTGGATTCAAAAACTAAATTTATTTAATAATAAGTAAGATGGAGAAGATAACAGTAGCTTTAGTTTTGTTTGTAACATCAATACTTTTCGGTCAAAACAAAGATCAAAATTTATACGATGGAACAAGTGCTTTTGAAAGTAAAGAATATGTGAAATCTGAATCTAATTTAAGAGTTTCACAATCAAATAACGCAGATAAAAAAGCAATTGCAAATTACAATTTAGGAAACAGTATTTACCGTCAAAATCAACCATCAGAAGCAAAATATAAATTTGCATCGGCAGTTGAGGTTGCTAAAACGAAAGAAGAAAAACACAAAGCATTTCATAATTTAGGAAATGCATTTATGTTGGAAAAAAATTATCAAGGAGCGGTTGATGCTTATAAAAATGCCTTACGTAATAATCCGCTAGACGATGAGACACGTTATAATTTTGCTTTGGCTAAGAAAAAATTAAAAGAAAATCCTCCAAAAAAAGATAAGAATAAAGACAAAAACAAGGACAAAGATAAAAAAGACCAAGACCAGAAAGACAAGGATAAAAAAAATCAAGACAAAAAGGACGACGGTAAAGACAAGAAAGACGACAAGAAAGAAGGCGACGATAAAAAGGATAAAGGCGATGAAGACAAGAAAGAGCAACCTAATCCAAAACCTTCTGGAGCAAACAAGCAACAAATAGAAAATTTACTAAATGCAGTTAATAATTCTGAACAAAAAATTCAGGATAAAATAAATGCAAAAAAAGTAAAAGCGAGTCCGGTTACAAACGAAAAAGATTGGTAGAATGTAATTGAAATCCATGTGATTGATAAAATGAAAAAGACAGTAATATTTATAGTTCTCTTTTTAACTTCTTTACTTCAAGCTCAAGTAAAGCTTGAGGCTAAAGTGAGTAAGAATACAATTGGTTTAAACGAAAGAATTCAGGTACAATTTTCTGTAAATGAAGACGCAGATAATTTTCAAGCTCCCGACTTTGATGGTTTCACTTTGGTTGGAGGCCCATTTCAATCACGAAATTTCTCTTGGATTAATGGTGTAAAATCATTCAGCCTTAGTTATTCTTATATTTTACAGCCTAATCGCAAAGGTGTTTTAACTATTAAGTCGGCAACTATTGAGTACGATGATAATATATTAAAATCGGCCCCAGTAAAAGTAACCGTAACTGATGCAATTCCAGTTCCAAAAGACCCAAACAGTCCAGATTATGTTGCGGGCGAAGGCGTTCATTTAGTAGCCGAAATTTCAGATTCTAATCCTTATGTAAATGAACCTTTAACTGTTGTTTACAAACTGTATTTTGATCCTCGTTTTATAATTCGAAATGTAAAAGAACTTAAAAACCCAAAATACAATGGCTTTTGGAGTCAACATATTGATATTCAAAAATTAGAAGCCGTTGAAGCCACTTATAATGGACAAGACTATGCAATGGTTGTATGGCGAAAAGTTATTTTGTATCCATTGGAATCAGGAAACAAGCCTATTGAGCCACTTTCAATTAATTTAGAAATTCAAGTCCCTTCAGGAAGAAGAAGTTTTCCATTTGGTCAACAATCGTATCAAATGACAACTAAAACAGTCACTGCAGGTTCAAAAACCATTAATGTAAAACCACTTCCTGAAAATGGAAAACCAGCCGATTTTAAAGGCGCGGTAGGTAATTTTACATTTAAAGTAAAACCATCAAAAACAAAGTTAAAAACAGGAGAATCGTTAGACTTAGAAATAGCTGTTTCAGGAAATGGAAATTTAAAATTATTTGATTTACCAAAAACCGAATTTCCAAGTGCTTTTGAGGTGTTTGACCCACAACATAAAGAAGAAGTAAAAACACCTTTATCAGGAATGAGCGGTAAAATTTCCGACACCTACACCATTGTTCCACAGTTTAAAGGAAAATATACAATTCAACCCATTACATTTAG
>JBEDTP010000003.1:0-3583 GCA_040119075.1 Flavobacterium sp. | reverse complement strand
TACATTAATTTTCCCTAATTTAGATTCCGCAAATATTACTTATAAAATGATGAAAGAATTGAATAAATCAGATTCTATTGGACCAATTATGTTGGGTCTTGATAAGCCTGTTCATATTTTTCAATTAGGAGCTAGTGTAGAAGAAATGGTAAATATGGCTGCAGTATCTGTAGTTGATGCTCAAGAAAAGGAAAGAAAAACAAGATTAGCAAATCAATAATAATTGTTTATTTTTGAAATTTAAGAGATAAATATATATGATACACCATATTCAAGGGAAATTAGTTGAAAAAAATCCAACAGATGTTGTTATTGAATGTAATGGTGTAGGGTATCATATTAATATTTCTTTACATACTTATTCTTTATTACCTGAAGGAGAGAATTTAAAATTATATGCTTTTCTTCAAGTTAAAGAAGATTCTCATACTCTATTTGGTTTTGTCGAAAAACAAGAAAGAGAGTTGTTTAAGTTGCTTATTTCTGTCTCTGGGATTGGGGCAAATATTGCTAGGACAATGCTTTCATCTTTAGCTCCTCAACAAATAATACAGGCAATTGCCTCAAACGATGTGGGTACAGTACAAAGTATAAAAGGAATTGGCGCTAAAACAGCACAAAGAGTAATTTTAGATTTAAAGGATAAAGTGCTAAAAGTTTATAATTTGGATGAAGTTTCTGTTGTAGAAAACAATACAAATAAGGAAGAAGCGTTATCAGCTTTAGAGGTTTTAGGTTTTGCAAGAAAATCAGCCGAGAAAGTAATAGAAAAAATCAATAGAGATTCCCCAAATGCTACTGTTGAAAATTTAATAAAACAAGCATTAAAAAGTTTATAAAATTTGGAAAATATAACTATTAAAAATACGTTTTATAAATTTATACAAGTAATAAAGTTTTTTATATTTATTGCTCCATTTTTAGTTTTTTCACAAGTCGATGAGGAAGAGAACGATACTATAAAAACTGGTGTTGATTTAGGTGTAATTGAAGTCCCTAACCCACAAAGTATTGTAGAAGCATATACATATAATCCTAGTACAGATAGATATATTTATACTAATTCATTTGATGGATTTAACATTAATTACCCACTTGTTTTAACGCCAGAGCAATATCAGGAATTAGTGCTTCGTGAAGAAATGCGAAAGTATTACCAAGAAAAATCTGCGGCTATTGATGGAAAGAAAGCAGGAAGTGAAAATGCTAAAAAAGACTTATTACCAAGATATTATGTTAATTCAAGGTTTTTTGAAGCCATTTTTGGTAGTAATACGATTGATATCAAACCGACTGGTTCAGTTGAGTTAGATTTAGGGGTTAGATTTACAAAACAAGACAATCCAGCATTCTCTCCTCGAAATAGAAAAACTACAACTTTTGATTTTGATCAGAGAATTAGTGTTGGACTTCAAGGAAAAGTTGGAACGAGATTAAACGTTAATATTAATTACGACACACAATCTACTTTTGCTTTTCAAAACTTAATCAAATTAGAATACGGTTCAAATGAAGATGATATTCTTCAAAAACTTGAAGTTGGTAATGTAAGTTTTCCATTGTCAAACTCATTAATTAGAGGAGCACAAAGTTTATTTGGGGTTAAAGCGCAATTCCAATTTGGTAAAACTAAAGTTACAGGGGTTTTTTCTGAGCAAAAATCACAAACACGATCAGTTACTTCTCAGGGTGGTGGAACATTGCAAGATTTTGAAGTATTTGCTTTAGACTATGATGCGGATAGGCATTATTTCTTATCACAATATTTTAGAGAACAATATGACAAAGCTCTTCTAAATTATCCATACGTAAACAGTAGGGTTCAAATTAATAGAATTGAAGTTTGGGTAACAAATAAGCAGAATAGGGTAAATTCGCAAGAAAATAATTTAAGAAATATTATTGCACTTCAAGATATTGGTGAAGGGCAAATTACAGGTGTTAATTCACAAGAACTTGTCGCAATTGATTTAACTACAAACCCAACATTTTTTAATGCGCCTGCTGACACACCTTCAAATAATGCAAACAATAAATTTAATCCAAACCAAATAGGGAGCAACTTTTTAAATTCTAATATTAGGGAAGTGGCAACAGCTGGTAATGGATTTAATATTTCTGGAATGGATGAAGGTTTAGATTATGCTAAACTTGAAAATGCAAGAAAATTAACTGCTTCTGAATTTATATTTCACCCACAATTAGGATATATATCTTTAAATCAAAGGTTAGCTAACGACGAAGTTTTAGCAGTTTCTTATCAATATACGATTGGAGATCAGGTATATCAAGTTGGTGAATTTGGTACAGATGGTGTAGACGCTACACAAGTAAACACTTCAGGTGTTCCTACTTCTCAGGCATTGCTTTTAAAGTTATTGAAAAGTAATTTGACGGCTGTAAAACAAGAAGCGCCAAACGCTGCTTTAACAATGCCAACATGGAATTTAATGATGAAAAATATTTATCAAATTCCAGGAGCATATCAATTGCAACAAGAAGATTTTAGGTTAAATATTTTATACACAGATCCATCACCTTTAAACTATATAACACAATCTGGAGCAACTCCTTTACCAGCTGATGTTGCGGATACTCCTTTGTTAAAAGTGTTTAATGTAGATAAGCTTAATTATACAAATGACCCACAAGCTGGTGGAGATGGTTTTTTTGATTTTGTTCCCGGAGTAACTATTGATACGCAGTATGGTAGAGTTATTTTTACAACCAAAGAACCTTTTGGTGAGCATTTGTTTTCAAAATTGGATACAAGTAGCGGTGAAGATTATGATATTCCATTAACATATAACTCTAATCAGAGTAAATATGTTTTTAAAAATTTATATACTTCAACTCAAGCATCAGCACTTCAAGAAAGTGAAAAAAATAAATTTCAAATTCGAGGTAAATTTAAATCTACAGGCGGAGATGGAATATCAATAGGTGCATTTAATGTTCCACAAGGTTCGGTTGTGGTTACAGCAGGTGGAAGATTACTTGTTGAAGGTGTGGATTATACAGTAAATTATCAATTAGGAAAAGTTCAAATCTTAGACCCTTCACTTCAAGCATCAAACACACCAATTGAAATATCTGTTGAGAATAATTCGGTTTTTGGACAACAAACGAGAAGATTTTGGGGAGTTAATGTTGAACATCAGTTTAATAAAAATTTCTTGGTTGGTGCAACATTATTGAATTTATCCGAAAAGCCATTTACAAATAAATCAAATTACGGTCAAGAGTCTATTAATAATACCATTTTTGGAATAAATGCCAACTATTCTACAGAAGTTCCATTTTTTACTAGATTGGTTAATAAGTTGCCAAATATTGATACCGATGTGCCTTCTAATTTATCGTTTAGAGGTGAATTTGCTTATTTAAAACCTGGTGCTTCAAAAGCAGACCAATTTAATGGTGAGGCTACTACTTATGTTGATGATTTTGAAGGTTCACAATCTACTATCGATTTGCGTTCAGCTAATACTTGGAGTTTGGCAAGCGTACCATTGGAAGGTGATTTTGACGGTGATCCTTCCAATACAGAGTCTTCTTCAGATGATTTAACCATAGGTTATAA
>JBEDTP010000002.1:0-5722 GCA_040119075.1 Flavobacterium sp. | reverse complement strand
ATTGATCCGGTTTTTTATTCACAAACACCAAGCGGTTTAAATGATAATGACTTATCACTAAATAGTACAAGAAGGATTTATATTGAAGAACTATACCCTGTTACTAATGTTGCGCAAGGGCAATCAACAGTTGTGAATACTTTAGATTTAAGCTATTACCCTCTAGAAAGAGGAGCGTATAATTTTAACCCAGCATTAGCGGCAACAAATCAATTTCCCGCTATTGATGCTCCAAATAATTGGGGTGGAATAATGAGATCGATAAATACAACAAATTTTGAGCAATCAAATGTTGAATACATTCAATTTTGGGTAATGGATCCTTATTATGGGAATACTTCAGCTGATATTACAAATACAGGGAAATTAGTTTTCAATTTAGGAGAAATTGCTGAAGATGTGTTAAAAGACGGACGTAAATTATACGAAAATGGACTGCCTGAAGTAGGATCAACTCAACAAACAATTGTAACTAATTGGGGTGAAATTCCTACATCTCAATCGCTAATTTATGCTTTTGATACAAATGAAAGCAATAGAGCGATACAGGACGTTGGTTTTGATGGTTTAACAGATGCGGAAGAGGCTATTAAATTTCCTTCTTTTGCTTCGCAACCTGATCCATCTAATGATAACTATCAATTCTATTTGAACGCAACAGGAGGAATTGTTGATCGATATAGGAATTATAATGGTGTTCAAGGAAATTCACCAGTAAATGTTACTGATTCAAACAGAGGAAATACTACTTTGCCAGATGTTGAAGATATTAATCGTGACAATACTATGAATACGATTAATGCATACTTTAAGTTTGAAGTACCGATCGATTATTATCCTGAAGGCTCTACAGTACCAACAGGACAAAATTATATTGCAGATGTTAGGGAAGATAATGCAATTACACTTCCAAACGGAACAACTGGAAAAGTAAGGTGGATATTGTATAAAATTCCAATTCAAGAATTTACTGCTGCAAATCAGATTGGGCCAATTACTGATTTTAGATCAATTCGTTTCATGAGAATGTACATGACAGGGTTTAAAGACGCAGTAACCTTACGTTTTGGAGCTTTGGATTTAGTTAGAGGAGAATGGAGAAGATTTACGGGTACTTTAGATGCTTTAGATGTAGATCCAGATGATGATAATACAGGGTTTGATGTAGTTGCTGTTAATATTCAAGAAAACGGGAATAGAACTCCTATTAATTATGTTACACCGCCAGGTGTTGTTAGAGAGCAATTGTATAATAATAACACTGTTATTAACCAAAATGAGCAATCTTTATCTTTAAGGGTTTATGATAAATTAGGGGGAAATGTTAATGGTTTACAGTTAAACGATTCAAGGGCAGTTTTTAAAAATGTAAATGTAGATATGCGTCAGTTTAAAAAGCTACGTATGTTTTTACATGCTGAAGCATTGCTAGATAATACTTTAGCAGATGATGAAATGGTCGCATTTTTAAGGTTTGGAAATGACTTTACCGAGAATTTTTATCAAATAGAAATTCCGTTAAAAGTTACGCCACACGGTTCGACTGCTGCAGATGTAATTTGGCCTTCGGAGAATGAGATTGAACTTCCGTTAGATTTTTTAACTAAGTTGAAGATTTTAAATATTAATAATGACCCTGCGATAATTGTTGACCCTAATGGAATAGGTTTTGTAGAAGAAGAGGATCCAGTTATTGGCTCATCAAATAATAGACTTAGTCTAGGTATTAAAGGTAATCCAAATTTTGGGTTGGTTCGTACGATAATGGTGGGTGTGAAAAATAAAAACGGTAGTACCACTGAAAGAGGAGAAGTTTGGTTTAATGAGTTAAGACTTTCGGATATGGATAATAAAGGCGGTTATGCAGCTGTCGCTAATTTAGATACTAATTTAGCTGATTTTGCTAATGTTTCAGCCTCAACAAGAGTAAGTACTATCGGTTTTGGAGGAATTGAGCAAGGGCCAAATGAAAGAAGTAGAGAGGAAGTTTTTCAATATAATGTTGTAACGAATCTAAATTTAGGTCAATTATTGCCAAAAAAATGGGGAATTAATTTGCCGTTTAATTATGCAGTAGGTGAAGAAACAATAACGCCAAAATATGATCCATTTTACCAAGATATTGAGTTAGATCAATTGTTAGATATTACAAGTGACCCAGCTGAGAGAGATAATATAGAAAGTAGAGCGATTGATTATACAAAAAGAACAAGTATTAATTTTATAGGGGTAAGAAAAGATAGGGCGCCAGAGCAAAAACAACATTTTTACGATGTTGAGAATTTAACACTTTCATATTCGTTTAATGAAATGGAGCACCATGATTATGAAATTGAAAACTTAGTTGATCAACAAAACAGAACATCGGTTGATTATGCATATTCATTTAAGCCTTTAGAAATACAACCTTTTAAAAAATCTGAAAAACTAAAGAAAAATGGCTACTATAAAATGTTGTCGGATATTAATTTCAATCTTTTGCCTGCAAATATTTCATTTAGTTCAAATATCATAAGACAATTTAATAGACAACAATTTAGATTAGTTGATGTTTCTGGTATTGGAATTGACCCTTTGTATAGAAGAAATTATTTCTTTAATTATCAATATGGTTTTAATTATAATCTAACTAAATCTTTAAGATTAAATTATACAGCTGCCTCTAATAATATTGTTCGTAATTATTTAGATGAGAACAGTGTTCCTATTGATGGACTGGATATTTGGGATGATTATTGGGATGTAGGGCAGTCAAACCAACATAATCAACAAATTGTTGTAAATTATGATTTACCAATTAATAAAATTCCTGCATTAGCTTTTGTGAAATCAATATATTCTTATACAGGAGATTACAATTGGCAGCGTTCATCAGATGCGTTTTCAACTATTGAAGCTCAAGACGGAACGATTTATCCTTTAGGGAATACAATTCAAAATGCAAGCTCTCATAAATTGAATACTACTTTTAATATGGACTTGCTGTATAGATATATAGGTTTAACAGGGAATAAAAAATCTAAAAACACTCCCGGAAAAAAATCAGCAATTCCATTGCCTGGACAAAAACTTACAGCGTCAGATAAAAAATCAAGTTCTGAAGGAAATGTTTTTATAAAAGGATTAAAAGGAGTTTTAATGAGTGTGAAAAACATTCAAGCTAATTATTCTGAAAATAGCGGTACGGTTTTACCAGGTTATTTGCCAGGACTAGGGTTTTTCGGTTCGTCGAAGCCAACTTTAGGGTTTGTTTTTGGAAGTCAATCAGACGTAAGGTATCAAGCTGCTCAAAACGGTTGGTTAACTTCATTTCCAGAATTTAACCAAAATTTTACACAGATAAAAACGAAGCAGTTGAATTTTACTGCTCAAATGGAATTATTCCCAGATTTAAAAATTGATTTAACAGCGGATAGATCTTATACTGAGAATTTTTCAGAGCAATATGATGTTTCAGGAGGGCAATATAATTCTAGATCTCCTTATGAGTTTGGGAACTATAATATATCGACAATTCTTATCGCTACCTCTTTTAGTCAAAGTGATGAAAATTTTTCACAAGCATTTCAAGACTTTAGAGAGAACAGATTGGTTGTAGCAAATAGATTAGCAACTTCATATTATGGAAATACAACTTTCCCAACAGATGCTGAAGGTTATCCATTAGGATTTGGTAAAAACAGCCAGCAAGTATTATTGCCTTCGTTTATTGCTGCTTATTCGGGTAAAGATGCAGGTTCAGTTTCTACAGGAGTATTTAAAGATATTCCATTGCCAAATTGGACTGTAAAGTATACAGGTTTAATGCGTTATAAGTTCTTTAAAGATAAATTCAAGCGCTTTTCTTTACAACATGGATATAGAGCGAGTTATAATATTAACGCATTTACAACTAATTTAAATACTTCTCCGGTAGATGTTAATGGAAATTTTTATTCAGATAAGTTGATTTCAAATGTAAATTTAGCAGAGCAGTTTAATCCGTTAATGAGGATTGATTTTGAAATGAAAAATTCAATCAAAATCCTTGCTGAAATGAAAAAAGATAGAACTCTAAATATGAGTTTTGATAATAATTTATTAACTGAAGTAAGTGGTAATGAATATACACTAGGATTAGGGTATAGAATAAAAGATGTTACAATAAATTCCGCGTTGGCTGATAGTAAAACAGGAGTTATTAAAAGTGATGTCAATATTAAAACCGACTTTACTTTCAGAAGAAATAATACAATTGTAAGGTATTTAGATTACGATAATAATGAGTTAGCTGGTGGACAAAATATGTGGTCAATTAAATTAACTGCAGATTATTCATTTAGTAAAAATTTAACAGCAATTTTCTTTTACGATCATCAATTTTCTAAAGCAGTTATATCAACATCTTTCCCAATTACCAATATTAGATCAGGATTTACTATTAGATATAACTTTGGAAATTAATTTAAATGAAAAATAACAAAAAAGTTATTTTTCATTTAAATTAATAAAACTACATTTGTACTTCAATTTTTTAATATTACAAAAATGAACATACCAGCTAATTTAAAGTATACAAAAGATCATGAATGGGTTGCTATTGATGGAGACATCGCAACTGTTGGAATTACTCATTTCGCACAAAGTGAATTAGGAGATATTGTATATGTTGAAGTTGAAACGTTAGATCAAACTCTTGATAAAGATGAAGTGTTTGGAACAGTAGAAGCGGTTAAAACTGTTTCTGATTTGTTTTTGCCTTTATCTGGGGAAGTAATTGAATTTAATGACAGTTTAGAGTCTGAACCTGAAGTTGTAAATTCAGATCCTTATGGTGCTGGATGGATGGTTAAAATTAAGATTTCAGAAATGTCTGAAGTAGAAGATTTATTATCAAATGAAGATTACGCAGCTCTTATCGGAGCGTAAATTTGTTTTATTTGCAGTTTTCTGGACAATATTAATTACGACGTTAAGTTTAATTACTATAGAAAAAGCACCCTCATTTGTATTGCAGTTACCATTTAAAGATAAAATTGTACATTTTCTTTTTTATTTTGTTTTTGTAGTCTTATGGAGTTTTGCTTTAAAACAAAGAACAAGTAATTTTAGAATTAAAATCCTCATAGTGGCGATTTTTTATGGCATAATTATTGAGGTGTTACAGTATGCTGTAACAGAGAATAGAACAGCAGATTTTTATGATGTCTTAGCAAATTCATTAGGTGCTTTTTTTGCATTTATTGTTTTTCCTTTTTTTAAAAGGATTTTTTTAGAACAGAATTAAAAAATTAAAAAATAATATTTATATTAGCAACACAAAAATTAAGTCATGGAACTAAAGAAAAACCCCAATGTTGATCCAAAAAGAAATAGTACGCTTTTCTTTCAAGTTGGTTTAGCAGCAGTATTGTTATTAACATTTATAGGTATAGAGTTAAAATCTGCAGATCCTGTAATTGAAACAGAAAAATTAAATTTAGTAGACAATTTTGTTGATGATGAGGAGACTATTATTACACTTCCTCCAGTTCAAAGGTTACCACCACCACCACCACCTGCGCCAGAAGTAATTCAGGTTGTAGAAGATAAAATTATATTAGAAGATAAAAAAATTGAAACTACAGAGGTTGATGAAAAGAAACCAGTAGTAGTAGTTAAAGCTTCTGATGTTGGAGAAGCTGGTGGGGATTTTGATGATATTCCAGATGAGTTACCGTTTGCTGTAATCGAAAACATTCCT
>JBEDTP010000001.1:0-9707 GCA_040119075.1 Flavobacterium sp. | reverse complement strand
ATTTGACAAAGAATACTCATACTCTTGCATTAATGAATTTTTAGATTTAGGATTCAATCTAATTTCTTCATCAAAAATAGTAGCAACATAACTAATATGAGGGTGAAATTGGAAAAGTACTTTTGGTTGTATTTGATTATTTAAAAAAGCATCATAAGCACAAGTATTCACCGCTATTATGGGAATACTATTTTTTTGACTTATTTTTTTTGCTTTTAAGCCTAAAGCATTTCCTTTTCTCTTGTCAAAACTTACATTCTTAGTAAGCTGAAATAATAGCTCGAAAAAAAAAGCCTTGTAAGAAATAATTACCTTACCACTTGGTATTCCTTTTTTAAAACGTAAGTCGAGTTTTTTTTTAATTCCTAAAAAAGAAACTACTTTATTGAAAAGTAAATTATCTAATGGAAAGTAAGCTTCGGTAACTAAACAAAATAATTGACCCTTCTCTTGTAATGCAAGAGCCATTTGATAATCGTCTCTGCGACCAGCATGAACAACTATATATGATTTTGTATTAGTCATTTAATAAACTGAAGTTATTTCTTTCTTTAATTACTTTTGCAGGAACACCACCAACTATATTTTTCTCGGATACATTTACATTAACAATAGCACCTGCTGCTATTACAGCATGATTTTCAACAATAACACCGCTTAAAATAACTGCATTTGTTCCAATCCAAACATGATTTCCTACTTTCGTTTTCTCTTGAATTATTTTGTCATAAAACTTTGGATGTGTTGATACCTTATCTAATGGATGTTCGTCTAACCCAATTTTAACATCTGGCGCTAAAGAACAGTATTTTCCGATTATTGCATTATTAATATTAACATTATAACCATATGTGTATTCGCCAATTTTTGCATTTTCTGTAATAATCGAATTTCCAGAAAACACACACCCATTTTCGATACTCGCTTTTCTGGAAATTTGACATGAAAATGTAATTCTGACACCTTTAAAATTCCAATAACAGTAAGAAATTACCCTTTCGATAAAATTTAAAAAATCCGATATAATAGCCTTTAACAACCTCATCCTAAAATCTTTTAGCTACAACATTAGAACCATAAACTGCTAAAATATTAAAACCTAATGATTTAATTTTTTCTATCATTTCAGCAACAGTAATTAACTCATTATTAATTTCTATTGGATGTAATTCAATAATCATTAAACTACAATTTGTAAACAAATTACTTTCTTCAAAAAGGAAAAAATATTCTGCTCCTTCAATATCGGATACTAAAACAAAATCAGTTATATTATGTATTTGCAAAAGAGAAGATAGTTGTTTAAAATTACTCAAACCGCTTTCCCCTTTTACAATTTTACCCATCGTATTATCGTCACCAACAGAAAAAACAAATCCTTCAGAACCAATTATCTCATTATAACAATTAACATTTTGAATTCTATTCAACTGTAAGTTATTTTCAATTATTGGGATAAACCTACTATCAGCCTCAAAAGAAAAAACAGTCGCATTTGGGTTCGCTTTTGCAATTGTTGATGTAACCACACCAATACTAGAACCTAATTCAATAATTGTTCCTTCATAATCTTGAAGAAATTGCGAAATAAAACGAACCTCAGCACTTTCATAAGTTTTAAAAAATAAAGATGCTGCAATTTTCTTTTTTATTACAGTATTCGAAATGTCAATAACCAAATTATGAAACGGAATTTTTCTCTTATATAAAAAAGCAATAATACTTCCTGAAATATTATTTACTAAAATTTTAGCTATGTATTTTTTAAGTGTCAATATCATTTTAAATGTTTTTTAATTTTGTTTTATACCAAAAAAGTAAAAACAACCAATAGCCAAAAGTGTAAATTGGATAAGCCCACAAAATAGATGATAAGCTTGTAAAATTATTTATCAAATAATAATTCAAAACGCAATATAAGGCTGAAAAAATAATTTCTGCAAAAATGAGGATTGAAGTTTTACCTCTACTCAAAAACACCATTATTAAAAGCATTTTACCTATTAAGAAAATATCTCCAATTACTTGAATATATAGCACTTCATTTATTGGTAAAAACTCAACTGACAGAGCCAAAGGAATAAGCCACTTCTTTAAAAGCAATAAAATTGTTCCTAAAAACATGGTGGCAGAAATAAAAATTTTATTAGCAAAAATCAATTCAGCTGAAATTACTTCTTTGGATTTTAACGAACTTAATTTAGGAAAAAAATACACTCCAATAGCGCTTGAAATAAGTAATAAATACATGCTAGAAACTCTATTTATGCCTTCCCAAATTCCTGCTATTGTAATACTCAATGTGTCTGTTAATAACGTTCTAACTAAAATTTGAATAAAAGGAAAACAAAAAGCACTAATTATTACATATAGTGAAAAATGTGACAACTCTTTTAAAGTGGTTTTATCAATAGATAATAAAATATTCTGCTTCCATCTTATAGCTTTACTATAAAACAAACTCACAAAAAATATTGTTGATTGCGTTAAAACGTAAGCTAACAATGCACCTTCAATTTTATAATAAAGAACTAATAATATAGTTAACACTAAACTTATTAAACTAGCCCAAATATTAATCTTAACATACTTTTTAAAAAACTGAAGACCACTTAAAGATGATACGATAAAATTATTTATAGCTATTAAAGGAGTACAAAAAGCAATAAATACAACTAGCCATCCATACTTTTCATCTATAAATATAAATTGAGAAACGAATGGATAAAAGATAATTAATAGTATTCCAACAATAATTGAAAAGAATAAATTAATTGTAAAAGAAGTAGACAAAACTCGTTTTAATTGAATTTCATCGTCTTTATATTGACCCGATAACTTAACAATCCCAGTTCCTGTAGCTGCTGTAGAAACTTGAATAAGAATAGTAATGAAGTTTGTTAATTGCCCTAACATGGCAATCCCAGCTGGACCGGTAAAAACTGCCAAAACTTTAGCAGAAATAAAAGTAGCACCAATCTTAATAAACGTAGAAATTGAGGTAAAAGAAGATACCTGAATAAGCTGTGAGTTTAAAAGTGATTTTATTTTTGCTTTCAATAGATTTGGGGCTTATTAAAATTAAAAATTATAACTTCCCATCCACATCATCAAATAAAACACCTTTTACATCATAAAGAACGCTCTTTTCTTTTCTTAATTTAGATAAGTCTAATGAATTAAATTCTTTATGAGCAACACCTAAAACAATAGTATCAAACTTTTCATTTGGAATATTGTTGGTCACTATAAGTCCATATTCATGAGCTACTTCTTTAGGATTAGCTAAAGGGTCGAAAATAGTTATTCTAACGCCATACTCTTTTAAAGAAGAAATGACATCAACTATTTTTGTATTTCGAACATCGGGACAGTTTTCCTTAAAAGTAATTCCCAACATTAAAATTGAAGCGCCATTTACAACAACTCCTTTTTTAATCATGTATTTTATAACTTGAGAGGCAACATATTCTCCCATGCTATCATTTAGTCTTCTCCCTGCTAAAATAATTTCAGGATGGTATCCTTTTTCTTGTGCTTTTTGAGCTAGGTAATAAGGGTCAACTCCAATACAATGTCCACCCACTAAACCTGGTTTGAAAGGTAGAAAGTTCCATTTTGTTCCTGCTGCTTCTAAAACTGCTTTTGTATCAATTTCTAATAAGTTAAAAATCTTTGCCAATTCATTTACAAAGGCAATATTAATATCTCTTTGAGAGTTTTCAATCACTTTTGCAGCTTCAGCCACCTTTATAGTTGGAGCCAAATGAGTTCCTGCTGTAATTACAGATTTATATAACTCGTCTACTTTTTTACCAATTTCTGGAGTAGAACCAGCGGTAACTTTCAATATTTTTTCAACAGTATGTTCTTTATCTCCCGGATTAATTCGTTCTGGTGAATAACCCGCGAAGAAATCTACATTAAACTTTAGTCCTGAGTTTTTCTCTAAAACAGGCACACATTCTTCTTCTGTAACTCCTGGATACACTGTAGATTCATATATTACAATATCCCCTTTTTTTAAAACCTTTGCAACTGTTTCACTTGCTTTATATAAAGGCGTTAAATCGGGTTTGTTGTGTTTATCTACAGGAGTTGGAACTGTAACTATATAATAATTGCACGATTCAATTTCTTTCAAATCATTTGTACAAAACAACCCTTCAGTTTCTGAATTTGTATCTTTTAAAACAGCTTTTAAAGCTTCATTCTCAATTTCAAGTGTAGCATCAATACCATTATTAAGTTCGTTTATTCTATTCTGATTGATATCAAAACCAACAACACTAAATTTTGTTGCAAATAAACGAGCCAATGGTAAACCTACATATCCTAATCCTATAATGGCGATTTTAGTGCTCATATCTTCTTTTTAAGAGCCAATAGATTGATAAACAAATCCTATTTTTTCTAATTCCTCTTTATTTAGTAGATTTCTTCCGTCAAAAACAAAAGCTGGTTTAAGCATTGAATCATATATCCTTTGCCAATCATAAGTTTTAAACTCGTCCCATTCGGTTAGCACAGCTATTGCATGAGCATTTTCACAAACTTTATAAGGATCTTCAATAACCAAAACCCCATTCATATTATCAATTTCATTTCTTGATTCTAAGTAATTTAAATCAAATAAAATTTGTTTTTCACTTACTTTTGGATCATAAACTGAAATTTTAGCCTGTTCCGAAAGCAAATAATCAGCTACATAAATAGCTGCTGATTCGCGAGTATCATTAGTATCTTTTTTAAATGCCCAACCTAAAAAAGCTATTTTTTTACCAGAAACTGTATTATATAATGTTTTAATAATGTTTTTTGCAAACCTTCTTTTTTGGTGATCATTCATAATAATAACTTGCTCCCAATAATCTGCTACTTCATTTAATCCATAAGACTGAGCTATATAAACTAAATTTAGAATATCTTTTTGAAAACACGAGCCTCCAAATCCTACAGAAGATTTTAAAAATTTTGGGCCAATTCTACTATCCATACCGATTGCTCTTGATACTTCATTAACATCAGCTCCAGTTTTCTCACAGAGTTCTGACATTGCATTTATAGAAGAAACTCTTTGCGCTAAAAATGCATTTGCAGTTAATTTAGACAATTCTGACGACCACACATTTGTTGTTAATATATTTTCTTTAGGTACCCAATTAGCGTATATATTAACTAATTCTTGAACAGCAAGCTGACCTTCATCAGAGGAATCTCCACCAATTAAAACTCTGTCTGGTGCTAATAAATCCTCAACAGCGGTACCTTCTGCTAAAAATTCAGGATTAGACAAAATTTGAAATTTTACTCCGTTTCCTGTATGATCCAAAATATCTTTAATAGCACTTGCTGTTCTAACAGGTAACGTTGACTTTTCAACCACTATTTTGTTAGACTTAGCTACTCTTGCAATTTGACGAGCACATAATTCAATATATTTTAAATCAGCTGCCATACCTTTTCCAATTCCATAAGTCTTGGTAGGTGTATTTACGGATATAAAAATCATTTCTGCTTCATCAATAGCTTTATCTACTTCTGTTGAAAAAAATAAATTGCGCCCTCTTGATTCGGCAACAACTTCACTTAAACCAGGCTCGTATATAGGAATATTAGACACATTTACATCATTCCATGCAGCAATTCTTTCTTCATTTAAGTCAACAACAGTAACTTTAACATTTGGACATTTTTGTGCTATAATAGCCATTGTTGGCCCTCCAACATAACCTGCTCCAATACAACATATATTCTTAATCATATTTTTTTATTTCAAATTTCCCCAATACCATTTAACAGCTTCTTTCAGCCCTTCCTTTAATGAATATTTAGGATTATAATTTAATAACTTTTTTGCCTTTTCAACACTTGCTAAAGAATGAGGTATATCTCCATCTCTAACAGAACCGTACTTAACTTCTACTTTCATAATTTCTGAATCAAATTCAGACAAATACTCTTTCAGATAATTGATTAACTCATTTAATGTCGTTCTATCACCATAGGCAGTATTATAAACCGTGTTAATTGCATTTATATTTTGAGTTTCTAATGCTTTCTCATTCATATGAACAACATTATCAATATAAGTAAAATCTCTGGAAAAATTACCGTCTCCGTTTATTACGGGGCTTTCGTGATTTATAAAACTCTTTACAAATTTAGGAATAACAGCTGCATAAGCGCCGTTTGGATCTTGATTTCTTCCAAACACATTAAAATATCTTAAACCTATGGTTTCTATTCCATATGTTTTGCTAAATACATCTGCATACAGTTCATTTACATATTTACTTACTGCATAAGGAGACAAAGGTTTTCCTATTATATCTTCAACTTTAGGTAATGCTTCAGAATCTCCATAAGTTGAAGAACTAGCTGCGTAGACAAACCTAGAAACACCTTCTTGAGAAGCAGCTCTTAATACATTTAAAAACCCTGAGACATTTACATCGTTTGATGTTAATGGATCATTAATTGACCTAGGAACAGATCCAAGCGCTGCTTGGTGTAATACATAATCTATTCCTACTACTGCTTGTTCACATGTTTCAAAATCTCTAATATCGCCTTCAATTAATGTAAAATTCTCATTATCTATTAGATGAGCAATATTATGGAAATAACCTGTAGCGAAATTATCTAGACAGACTATTTTATTGTTTTTAACAAAATAGTCACAGAGATTTGAGCCAATAAATCCAGCGCCTCCTGTTATAAGTATTCTTTTATTTTTAATAATACTCTCCAACTTTAAGATTTATTTTTTCTAAACTTACTAAATATTTTTTTAAACCCTTTTTCTACGCTTACTTCATCATGATAAGATTCACCATAAGCTCCATAACCGTACCCATATCCATAACCATATCCATAACCGTATTTAGTTTTATTTTGATAACCATTCAATAAAATACTGATATTATTTAGCTCTCCTCTTTTGTGTTTTTCATTTACTACAGCTAACATTCCTTTTTTAGTAAATCCCTGTCTAGTTACATATATAGTTGCATCTGCAAATTTAGACAATTCTAAAGCATCAGAAACCAAACCAACTGGAGGTGTATCTAAAATAATATAATCGTATTTTAACTTTAATTCATCAATTAAATCATTCATTGACTCTCCCATCAATAATTCAGAAGGATTTGGAGGAATTGGACCAGAAGAAATTAAATCTAAATAAGGAATATGAGTAGATTGTATGACTTCTTCTACTGTTTTTTGACCTATTAAATAATTCACAACACCTGTAATATTATTTAAATTAAAATCTCCAAAAATTCTAGGCTTACGTAGGTCTAACCCAACTACTACAGTTTTCTTTTCGTTTAACGCAAAAACAGTTGCTAAATTAATAGAACAAAATGTTTTTCCTTCACCACTTACAGAAGAAGTTAGCATTAATATTTTTGAACCTTCTACTTTTTGTTTTTTATACATAAACTGTAAAGAAGATCTAATAGATCTAAAAGATTCTGCTAAAGGGGATTTAGGTTTTTCAAAAACAGATAAATTATTTAATGTATTTTTTTTACCAACAACTCCAATTAACGGAATTTTTGTCAGTTTTTGAATATCATCTGTTGTGTTTATATTATTGTCCAGTAATGTCATTAAAAAAACAATCATAAATGGAACTAAAAAGCCTACTAAAATGGCTAAAATATAATTGACACTAGTTTTTGGCCCTCTTAACCCCCCTCCAATGTCTTTTGCAGGATCGATGAAATCGATATCAGAAATATTTGCCGCTTTTACAATTTCTGCTTCACTTCTTTTTTGTAAAAAAGTACTGTATAAGTTATCTTTAAGATCATATTTTCTTCTGATTTTTATTAACTCTTGCTGTTGTTCTGGCAGTCTGTTTATTTCCCCTTCAATCCTAGAAATATTCCTATTTACAATTGCCATATCAACATTTAATGCTGCTTTTGCGCTAACAATATTTTGAAGTAACACTCTTTTTAATGCTTCCATTTCTGAATCAAATTCAGTAAACATTTTATCACTTTTTACCGAATAACCCAATTCTGCTCTTTGAGCTGAAAGTTGGATTAATTTTGAAACGTTTAGTAAAATATTAGGATCATCAATTCCTGCAACTGAAGGAGCTGGTAATTTTGAAAAATCATTATTTTTAAGCAAATAAGAGTTAAGTAAATTCAAATATTTTCCTTTACGTTCTAACTCATCCTTAGTAACATCAAAATCTGAAACTTTATCGGTTAATTTTTCACCACCTGCTTCTAATTGAAAAACATTTTTCCCTCTTCTAAAATCTTTCAACTCATTTTCAGCATCTTTAATTTGACCTTCCATTTGCAACAATGTACTATCAATGAAATTAATTGTATTTGTCGCAAATTGATTTTTACCATCAAGCTGAATTTTTTTTAACAAAGTAACTGTTGTGTTTAAATATTTTACCAATCGGTATTTATTAGCACCTTGTAAATTCAATGTTATTACAGAAGCAGCTTTAGCATCAGCAGAAACATCAATATCTTTATATCTAGCAACTGTACTGTTAAAATCGCTAAATCGTATATAATATTCTTTTCCTTTAAAATCAATTGCATCAGGGTTTAAATGCAATTTAAGATTCAAGAAAGGTAAACTAACCTCTTCATCAACCCTATATTTTTTAACAAAAACATCATTGATTGGGCCTAAATCATTTCGTGAATTATCTACATAATGAATTATTGATCCAGAAGGATATTCAGTAAAATCGACACTTAATTCATATTGATTTGAAGACAAAAACTTAATTTTAATTGGTGTACCTAAAAGCTGTCCCTTATTTTTATCAATATTTACATAAAAAGGGGTTTCTCCATATACGTCTTCGAAATAATACTTTCCTTTTATCTCATAATTGATATAGTATTCTAAATTTTCGACAACCAATTCATTATGCGAACGTGATTTTAAGGTGGTTATAACCGTTTGCACTTTATCGGAAACACCTCCCCAATTGAAAACCAAACTCGTATTTGCTGTAAAAAATGGATTATTCTCATCTTTAACAACTATACTAGATTCCATTCCATAAACCTTTTCTTTTCTAATGTTAACGTTATAAGCAATAAAAAAGGTAATTATAAAACTTAATATAAACCATTTCCAATAACTTATAATTTTTAAAAAAAAACCTTTAAAGTCGAAATTTGATTGAGACTCAAAAAAAGCAAAATCTTTAGTATCTAACATCTTTATTATAAATTTCTTGTTAACAAAATAGTTGTTGTAATTAAAGACAGAGCAGTGATGATTGTTCCAATAGTCTGAATACCAGTTACCCCTGTCCCCCAAGATTTTTGCCTCAAAGGTTTCACATAAATATAGTCGTTTGGTTGTATATAAAAAGCTGGAGATTCAAATGCTTTTGAGCTCGTTAAATCAACATAATACGTTTCAAATCCTTGCGGAAATTTTCTAATAACTTGCACTTCTTTTCTGTTTCCTGTTATCGTAATATCACCTGAATTTGCAATAGCTTCCATTATATTTACTTTATCTTGAAATAAAACAATTGTTCCTGGCGAACCTACTTCCCCATTTACAGTATACCTAAGACCTGCTAATTTAACATTTACAAACAATCTTGCTTCTTTTTTAAAATAGTCTTCTAAGAGTTTTTTCTCAATTTCATCTTTTATTTCTTCAATACTATACCCTAAAACATTTAGATTCCCTAA